>NZ_JBHEZX010000010.1:117727-315179 GCF_042511045.1 Streptacidiphilus alkalitolerans | reverse complement strand
CCAACTCCGCGCTCATCACCCTGGTCGAGCACGCACTCCTGGCCCGACTGCGCTAGCCGGACACTGCGGGGCCGTCACGCGCTGCGTGACGGCCCCTCAGTGTGTGCGGCTACGGCTCCAGACCGGGCTCCAGGCCGCTGCGGAGCAGGCCGAAGGTGAACGCGTCCTCCAGCGCCTCCCAGGAGGCCGAGATGACGTTCTGGGCGACGCCGACCGTGGACCACTCGTCCTTGCCGTTGCTGGTGGTGATCAGCACCCGGGTCTGCGAGGTGGTGCCGTGCTCGCCCTCCAGGATCCGGACCTTGTAGTCCACCAGCTCCAGCTCCGCCAACTGCGGGTAGAACCGCTCCAGGGCCGCCCGCAGGGCCATGTCCAGCGCGTTGACCGGGCCGTTGCCCTCTCCGGTGGAGATGATCCGCTCGCCCCTGGCGACGACCTTCACGGTGGCCTCGTTGGCCTGGCCCCCGTCCGCGCGCTGCTCGCCGATGGTGCGCCAGGACTCCAGCGCGAAGAACCGGGCCCGGGTGCCGCTGACCTCGTCGCGCAGCAGCAGCTCGAACGAGGCGTCGGCGGCCTCGTAGGTGTAGCCGAGGTTCTCCCGCGCCTTGACCCTGGCCACGATCCGGCCCACCGCGTCGCGGTCGCCGGAGAGGTCGTAGCCGAGCTCCTTGGCCTTGAGCTCGACCGAGGCGCGGCCGGCCATGTCGGAGACCAGCATCCGCATCCGGTTGCCGACCAGGGCCGGCTCGGTGTGCTGGTACAGGTCCGGGTCGACCTTGATCGCCGAGGCGTGCAGCCCGGCCTTGTGGGCGAAGGCGGAGACCCCGACGTACGGCTGGTGGGTGGACGGGGTGAGGTTGACAACCTCGGCGATGGCGTGCGAGATCCGGGTCATCTCCGGCAGGCAGCCCTCCGGCAGCACCCGGCGGTCGTACTTCAGCTCCAGCGCCGCCGCCACCGGGAACAGGTTGGCGTTGCCGACCCGCTCGCCGTAGCCGTTGGCGGTGCACTGGACGTGGGTGGCCCCGGCGTCCACGGCGGCCAGGGTGTTGGCGACCGCGCAGCCGGTGTCGTCCTGGGCGTGGATGCCGAGCCGGGCGCCGGTCTGCGCCAGCACGTCCGCGACGATGGCGTTCACCCCGGCCGGGAGCATGCCGCCGTTGGTGTCGCAGAGCACCACCACGTCCGCGCCGGCCTCGTGCGCGGTGCGGACCACGGCCAGCGCGTAGTCGCGGTTGGCCTTGTAGCCGTCGAAGAAGTGCTCGCAGTCGATGAACACCCGGCGCCCCTGGGCCCGGAGGAAGCGCACGCTGTCGGCGACCATGGCCAGGTTCTCGTCCAGGGTGGTGCGCAGGGCCAGCTCGACATGGCGGTCGTGGGACTTGGCCACCAGGGTCACCACCGGGGCGCCGGAGGCCAGCAGCGCGGCCAGTTGGGCGTCGGTGGCCGCGTCGCCGCCCGCGCGCCGGGTGGCGCCGAAGGCCACCAGCTGGGCGTGCCGCAGCTCCAGCTCGGTGGCGGCCCGGGCGAAGAACTCGGTGTCGCGGGGGTTGGCGCCGGGCCAGCCGCCCTCGATGAAGCCGACCCCGAAGTCGTCCAGGTGGCGGGCTATCGTGAGCTTGTCGGCGACGGTGAGGTTGATGCCCTCGCGCTGCGCACCGTCTCGCAGGGTCGTGTCGAAGACATGGAAGTCGTCGCTGAGGCTCATGAGCTGAATCTCCTGTCGGGGGCTGTCCGGGGGTCTGGTTGGCCCCCGGCGGACTGGGACGCCCGCCGGGGGGCCGACTCCGTTGTCACCTTCGCCGCGTGCGCTCCGACTGCCGGGGCGTTCCTTGTGGGAACGCGTCGGCAAACAAAAAAACCCCTCGCGGGTGCGAGAGGTCTGCGCGCGGGTCTTCTGACACGGTGGCCGTTCCGTCACGGATCGATCGTGCGGAGCGGTCACTGCGGACCGGCGCGCCTGCTGCCAATAATGAGCGCGAGCGAGGACACAGCAGCAGTTTCGCACAGCCGCGCCGGACTGGACGGCCGGTCTCACTCAGTGAGACCGGCCGGGCCCGTCCGCGCTACGCGATCGGGTGCATCCAGCCGTGGGTGTCCTCGCGGCGGCCGGTCTGCAGCGCCAGCAGGGTCTCCCGCAGCTTCAGGGTGACCGGCCCGGGCGTGCCCTCGCCGACGGTCCAGTGGCCGCGGGCGGACTTGACCGAGCCGACCGGGGTGATCACCGCGGCGGTGCCGCAGGCGAAGACCTCGGTGAGGGTGCCGTCGGCGTTGCCGTCGCGCCACTCGTCGGTGGAGATCCGCCGCTCCTCGGTCGGGTAGCCGAGGTCGTCGGCGATGCTCAGCAGCGAGTCGCGGGTGATGCCGGGCAGCAGCGAGCCGGACAGCTCCGGGGTGACGATCCGGGCGTCCGCTCCCTCGCCGAAGACGAAGTAGAGGTTCATGCCGCCCATCTCCTCGATCCAGCGGCGCTCCACGGCGTCCAGCCAGACCACCTGGTCGCAGCCCTGCTCGGCGGCCTGGGCCTGGGCCACCAGCGAGGCGGCGTAGTTGCCGCCGCACTTGGCCGCGCCGGTGCCGCCGGGCGCGGCCCTGACGTACTCCTCGGAGAGCCAGACCGAGACCGGCTTCACCCCGCCGCTGAAGTAGGCGCCGGCCGGGGAGGCGATGACCATGAACAGGTACTCGTTGGCCGGGCGGACCCCGAGGCCGACCTCGGTGGCGATCATGAACGGGCGCAGGTAGAGGCTGGCCTCGTCCTGGCTCGGGACCCAGGCGGCGTCCTGGGTGACCAGGGCCTCGACCGCGGCGACGAAGGTCTCCTGCGGCAGCTCCGGCATGGCCAGCCGGCGCGCCGAGTTCTGGAACCGGGCGGCGTTGGCGAACGGGCGGAAGGTCTGGATGCTGCCGTCCGCGGTGCGGTACGCCTTCAGGCCCTCGAAGATCGACTGGCCGTAGTGCAGGATCGCGTTCGCCGGGTCGATCTCCAGCGGCGCGTACGGGGTCAGCTGGGCGTCGTGCCAGCCCCGGCCCTCGGTCCAGCGGATGGTCACCATGTTGTCGGTGAAGTAGCGGCCGAAGCCGGGGTTGGCGAGCCGGGCTTCGCGCTCCTCGGCGGCAAGGGGGTGGGCCGAGGGCTTGAGCTCGATCTCGATAGGGGAGGTCATGGCGTTACGTCCTTCACCGTGTCGTCATGGCGGGCCGCGCTCAGGTCTGCAGAGCCGCCCAAGGTCGATGGTCGCACTTTCCCGGACCGCTCGAACAGTCGCCCATGCTGGGATACGACAAAGCGGCCCGGAAGGTGCGTACCGGTGGTGCCGGGGTCACAGTTCGTAGCTGACCAGCCGGGTCTCGGCATGCTGTCTTCCGGACCGCCTGGACGGTCCTCGCGCAGTGCCGGCCGGTCAGCCGGCTACTCGCGCGGCGAGGGCGTCGCCGACCTCGGAGGTGGAGCGGGGGGCCTTTCCGATCCGCTCGGCCAGGTCCGCGGCGACCGCGGACTCGATCCGGGCGGCCTCGTCGACCAGGCCCAGGTGCTGCAGCAGCATCGCCACCGACAGCACGGTGGCGGTCGGGTCCGCCTTGCCCTGGCCTGCGATGTCCGGGGCCGAGCCGTGGACCGGCTCGAACATCGACGGGAAGGCGCCGCTCGGGTTGATGTTGCCGCTGGCGGCCAGGCCGATGCCGCCGGTGACGGCCGCGGCCAGGTCGGTGAGGATGTCGCCGAAGAGGTTGTCGGTGACGATCACGTCGAAGCGCTCGGGCTGGGTGACAAAGAAGATCGTCGCCGCGTCGACATGCAGGTAGTCGGTGCTGACCTCGGGGAACTCGGCCGCGACCGCGTTGAAGATCCGGGTCCACAGGTGGCCGGCGTGGACCAGCACATTGTTCTTGTGCACCAGCGTCAGCTTCTTGCGCGGACGGGCCTGGGCCCGGGCGAAGGCGTCGCGGACGACCCGCTCGATGCCGAACGCGGTGTTCAGGCTGACCTCGGTGGCGATCTCCTCCGGGGTACCGGTGCGCAGGGTGCCGCCGTTGCCGACGTACGGGCCCTCGGTGCCCTCGCGGACCACCACGAAGTCGATCTGCGGCTCACCCGCGAGCGGGGAGCTGACGCCCGGGAACAGCTTGCCGGGGCGCAGGTTGACGTGGTGGTCGAAGGCGAACCGCAGCTTGAGCAGCAGCCCGCGCTCCAGCACCCCGGAGGGCACGGAGGGGTCGCCGATGGCGCCGAGGAGGATGGCGTCGTTGTGCTTGAGCTCCTCCAGCACGCTGTCCGGGAGGGTTTCGCCGGTCGCGTGGTAGCGGCGTGCGCCGAGGTCGTACTCGGTGGTCTCCACCTTGGAGTCGGCGGGGAGGACGGCGGCGAGGACCTTGAGCCCTTCGGCGACGACTTCCTGGCCGATGCCGTCACCGGGGATCACTGCGAGGCGGAGAGTGCGAGACATGCCCGGGACCTTACTCCTGGTTCCAGCAGGTGGGCATCGACCGTCCGGCATGTGGACCCGGGGTCCTGCTGCCCGTGGCCTACTTGTGGCCGGTCGCGCCGCCGTTGTCACGGCGGTCGAGGGCGCGCTGAAGTGCGGCGATGGCGTTGGCGCGGTCGTTGCTCTGGGGACGGGCGGGGGTCTGCGGGCGCTGCTGGTCCATGAGGGGACTCCTCTTGACGCGCGGGGGTGGTGAGCAAAGGGGCCGCGCAGGGGTCGCCCGCGACAAGGGCCGATCGGAACTGGCTGTGGATACAGCAGATCGTCCGACAACTTCACGGTACGACAGGGGACCGCGACTGTCTGCAGAAGTACTTGGATTTCCTACTATCTGAGACGAGGGTCACCCGGCCCCCGCCGCCGAACGCACAGCAGCCGGACGCACAGCGCCTCGCGGCCGGAGGAACGGCCGCGGGGCGCTGTCGGGGGTGCCGGGTGCTCAGGAGTCGCTGAGGTTCACCGAGCGGGCGAACTTGGCGCCGATCTCGGCGGAGATCTCGGCCAGCAGCGGCTGCGGGATCTCGCTGTCCACGGTCAGCGAGACCAGCGCGTCGCCGGCCTCGTCGTCGCGGGAGACCTGCATGCCGGCGATGTTGACGCCGGCCTCGCCGAGCAGGCGGCCGAGGATGCCGACCACGCCGGGGCGGTCGTCGTAGCGGAAGAAGGCCATGTGGTCGGTGAGGACCACGTCCACGTCGAAGGTGTCGACGCCGACGATCTTCTGGATCCGCTTGGGGCCCGCCAGGGTGCCGGACACGGCGACCTCGCGGCCGTCGGTCAGGGTGCCGCGGACGGTGATGACGTTGCGGTACTCGGGGCTCTCGCTGGTCGTGGTGAGCCGGACCTCGAGGCCGCGCTCCTGGGCGAACAGCGGGGCGTTGACGTAGGAGACCGTCTCGGCGACGACGTCCTCGAAGACGCCCTTGAGCGCGGAGAGCTCCAGCACCTTGACGTCGTGCTGGGTGATCTCGCCGCGGACCTCGACGTCCAGCCGGGCGGCGACCTCGCCGGCCAGCGCGGTGAAGATCCGGCCCAGCTTCTCGGCCAGCGGCAGGCCGGGGCGCACGTCCTCGGCGATGACGCCGCCCTGGACGTTCACCGCGTCCGGGACCAGCTCGCCGGCCAGCGCGAGGCGGACCGACTTGGCGACCGAGATGCCGGCCTTCTCCTGCGCCTCGTCGGTGGACGCGCCCAGGTGCGGGGTGCAGACCACGTTGTCGAAGGCGAACAGCGGGGAGTCGGTGCAGGGCTCCTTGGAGTAGACGTCCAGCCCGGCTCCGGCCACCCGGCCCTCCTTGAGCGCGGAGGCCAGCGCCTCCTCGTCGACGATCCCGCCGCGGGCGGCGTTGACGATGCGCACGGTCGGCTTGACCTTGTGCAGCGCCTCGTCGCCGATCAGGCCGATGGTCTCCGGGGTCTTCGGGAGGTGCACGGTGATGAAGTCGGAGACCTCGAGCAGCTCGTCAAGCGGCATCAGCTTGACGCCCATCTGGGCCGCGCGGGCGGCCTGGATGTAGGGGTCGTACGCGACGATCTTCATACCGAACGCGGACATGCGCTGCGCCACCAGGACGCCGATCCGGCCGAGGCCGACCACACCGAGGGTCTTCTCCGCCAGCTCGACACCGGTGTACTTGCTGCGGGCCCACTTCCCGGCCTTGAGCGCGGTGTTGGCGGCCGGGATGTGCCGCGCCGTCGAGATCAGCAGGCCGCAGGCCAGCTCGGCGGCGGTGACGATGTTGGACGTGGGGGCGTTGACGACCATCACGCCGGCCTTGGTGGCGGCGGGTACGTCCACATTGTCCAGGCCGACGCCGGCGCGGGCGACGACCTTCAGCTTTCCGGCGGCGGCGATGGCCTCGGCGTCGACCTTGGTGGCGGAGCGGATCAGGATCGCGTCCACGTCGGCGATGGCGGGCAGCAGCGCGGCCCGGTCGGCGCCGTCCACATGGCGGATCTCGAAGTCGGGGCCGAGGGCGTCCACGGTCGCGGGGGAGAGTTCTTCCGCGATGAGAACGACAGGCTTCTTGGTGGTTGCAGCGCTCACGACAGTTGTCCTTACTGTCCGGATCTCCCCTGCCGCATGGGTGTGGGTGGCACCCTGGAACTGACGGCATGGTGGGAACGGTGGCATGCCGCGTTGGAGACGCACGACGCTGTGGGCCTGACGCGCACTCGGGAGTCTAGCGAGGGTCGGCGACCGCCCTCGCACCCCTGCGGTGGAATCACCCGCACGGGACCTTACGAACCGTACAAAGATGCGGGGGTGCCCCCGTGGGAGCACCCCCGCCGGGCGGGAGGGCGGGGGCTTACGCCTCCTCGTCCACCCAGCTCATCAGCTTGCGGAGCTTCTTGCCGGTGGTCTCCAGCAGGTGCTCGCTGTCGGCCTTCTTGTACTCGTTGTACTTCGGCAGGCCGTTCTTGTACTCCGCGATCCAGGCGTTGGCGAAGGTGCCGTCCTGGATCTCGGCCAGGACCTGCTTCATCGCGGCCTTGGTGTCGGCGGTGATGATGCGGGGACCGGTGACGTAGTCGCCCCACTCGGCGGTCTCGGAGACCGACCAGCGCATCTTCTCCAGGCCGCCCTCGTACATCAGGTCGACGATGAGCTTCAGCTCGTGCAGGCACTCGAAGTAGGCGATCTCCGGCTGGTAGCCGGCCTCGACCAGGGTCTCGAAGCCCGCCTTGACCAGCGCGGAGGTGCCACCGCAGAGGACGGCCTGCTCACCGAACAGGTCGGTCTCGGTCTCCTCCTTGAAGGTGGTCTTGATGACGCCGGCGCGGGTGCCGCCGATCCCCTTCGCGTAGGAGAGCGCCAGCTCCAGGCCCTTGCCGGTGGCGTCCTGCTCGACCGCCACGATGCAGGGGACGCCGCGCCCCTCCTCGTACTGACGGCGGACCAGGTGGCCCGGGCCCTTGGGGGCGACCATGCAGACGTCGACGTCGGCCGGGGGCTTGATGAAGCCGAAGCGGATGTTCAGGCCGTGCCCGAAGAACAGCGCGTCGCCGGCCTTGAGGTTGGGCTCGACGACCTCCTTGTAGACGTCGCCCTGGATCGGGTCCGGCACCAGGATCATGATGACGTCGGCCTCGGCCGCGGCCTCGGCCGGAGTGACCACGCGCAGGCCCTGCTCCTCGGCCTTGACACGGGACTTGGACTCGGGCAGCAGGCCGACGCGGACGTCGACACCGGAGTCGCGCAGCGAGAGCGCGTGGGCGTGGCCCTGGCTGCCGTAGCCCAGGATCGCCACCTTGCGGCCCTGGATGATGGACAGATCAGCGTCGTCGTCGTAGAACAGCTCGGCCATCGCTGGCTTCTCCTTGCATGGGGCTTTGATTGGGGACCACCGTACGCCGGTCGGCGGCGTCCGGGTTTTGTTCTCAAATGGTGAGACTACTGTCTCAGGCGCTGCGTTCCAGTGCCCGGAGCGAGCGGTCGGTGATGGAGCGGGCGCCGCGGCCCACCGCCACCATCCCCGACTGCACCAGCTCCTTGATGCCGTACGGCTCCAGCATCCGCAGCATCGCCTCCAGCTTGTCGGAGCTGCCGGTGGCCTCGATGGTCACCGCGTCCGGGGCGACGTCCACGGTCTTGGCACGGAACAGCTGGACGATCTCGGTGATCTGGGAGCGGGTCTCGCTGTCCGCGCGCACCTTGACCAGCACCAGCTCGCGGCGGACCGCCGCGGCCGGGTCCAGCTCGACGATCTTTATGACGTTGACCAGCTTGTTGAGCTGCTTGGTGACCTGCTCGAGCGGCAGGTCCTCCACGTTGACGACGATGGTCATCCGGGAGATGTCGGGGTGCTCGGTCGGTCCGACCGCGAGCGAGTCGATGTTGAACCCCCGGCGGGAGAACAGCGCGGCGATGCGGGCGAGCACGCCGGGCTTGTTCTCGACCAGGACGGAGAGGGTGTGCTTGGACATGAGGTCTCTATCCCTAGTTTCCGAGGTGTCAGTCGAGCTGGTCGCCGAAGTCCGGGCGGACGTCGCGCGCCGCCAGGATCTCGTCGTTGCTGGTGCCGGCGGCGACCATGGGCCAGACCATGGCGTCCTGGTGCACGATGAAGTCGATCACGACCGGCGCGTCGTTGAGGGCCATCGCCTGCTGGATCACCGCGTCCAGGTCCTCCGGGCGCTCGCAGCGCAGGCCGTAGCAGCCCATCGCCTCGGAGAGCTTCACGAAGTCCGGGATCCTGGTGCCCTGCGCGGGCTGGGCGATGCCGTCGTGCTCGGGGCCGGCGTGCAGCACGGTGTTGCTGTAGCGCTGGTCGTAGAACAGGGTCTGCCACTGGCGGACCATGCCCAGCGAGCCGTTGTTGATGACCGCGACCTTGATCGGGATGTTGTTCAGCGCGCAGGTGACCAGCTCCTGATTGGTCATCTGGAAGCAGCCGTCGCCGTCGATCGCCCAGACCTGGGTGTCCGGCATCCCGGCCTTGGCGCCCATCGCGGCCGGGACCGCGTAGCCCATCGTTCCCGCGCCGCCGGAGTTCAGCCAGGTGGCGGGCTTCTCGAAGGTCAGGAACTGGGAGGCCCACATCTGGTGCTGGCCGACGCCCGCCGCGTAGATCGCGTCCGGGCCGACCAGCTGGCCGATCCGCTCGATCACCTGCTGCGGGCTCAGCATCCCGTCCGGGGCGGTGTCGTAGCCCAGCGGGTAGGTCTTGCGCCAGGTGTTGAGCTGCTCCCACCAGTCCGCGTAGTCGGGGGCGACCCCGGCGGCGAACTCGGCCTGGACGGCCTGGATCAGGTCGGCCAGGATCTCCCGGGCGTCGCCCACGATCGGCACGTCCGCGGTGCGGTTCTTGCCGATCTCGGCCGGGTCGATGTCCGCGTGGACGATCTTGGCCAGCGGGGCGAAGCTGTCCAGCCGGCCAGTGACCCGGTCGTCGAAGCGGGTGCCCAGCGCGAACAGCAGGTCCGCCTTCTGCAGCGCGGTGACCGCGCCGACCGAGCCGTGCATCCCGGGCATGCCCAGGTGCTGGTCGTGGGTGTCGGGGAAGGCGCCGAGCGCCATCAGCGTGGTGACCACGGGGGCGCCGGTGAGCTCGGCCAGGATCCGCAGCTCCGCGGTCGCGCCGGCCTTGATCACCCCGCCGCCGACGTAGAGCACCGGGCGCTTGGAGGAGAGCAGCAGCCGGGCCGCCTCGCGGATCTGCTTGGCGTGCGGCTTGGTGACCGGGCGGTAGCCGGGCAGTTGGTGCTCCGGCGGCCAGCGGAACACGGTCTGCGCCTGCAGCGCGTCCTTGGCGATGTCGACCAGGACCGGCCCCGGGCGCCCGGTGGCGGCGATGTGGAACGCCTCCGAGATCACCCTCGGGATCTCGGACGGGTCGGTGACCAGGTAGTTGTGCTTGGTGATCGGCATGGTGATGCCGCAGATGTCCGCCTCCTGGAAGGCGTCCGTGCCGATCGCGGCGCTGGCGACCTGGCCGGTGATGGCGACGATCGGCACCGAGTCCATGTAGGCGTCGGCGATCGGGGTGACCAGGTTGGTCGCGCCCGGGCCCGAGGTGGCCATGCAGACCCCGACCTTGCCGGTGGCCTGGGCGTAGCCGGTGGCCGCGTGGCCCGCGCCCTGCTCGTGCCGGACCAGGATGTGGCGCACCTTGGTCGAGTCCATCAGCGGGTCGTAGGCCGGCAGGATCGCCCCGCCCGGGATTCCGAAGACCGTCTCGGCCCCCACCGCTTCGAGCGAGCGGATGAGCGACTGGGCCCCGGTCATGGGCTCGGCGGTGGGGGTCTCGCCCCGGTGCGGGGCGGCGGGTGCCTGCTCAGTCATCTGCTGGTTCCTTCTCGGAGGGTTTTCGTACGGACGGCGTCTTGGGGGACAGTGCCCTGCTGGCACGTGCCTTGGGCGAGGCGATGGGCAACAAAAAACCCCTCGTGCCCATGGGCATGCGAGGGGTGGCGCGTCGGCCTGAGTGATTCCGGGTCCGCGGGGACTCCGGATCAGCCGACGCGCCCGCCAAGTACGAGAATTCGGGTGCGCATGGCATCGACCTTCCTCCGCCACCCGGCGGAGTGTCAAGCCGGAGGGAATGACGTCTCATCATGCGGACCCATGCCGAGATGGCTCCCCAGGACCGGCGGATAGGGACGTACTGGCTGGTCAGAGCCGGGGCGGGCATGCGGGGCACGATGGTGCCGCAGGTCGCCGCGGACTTCACCCGATGGGTGGACCGGCCCCGACGGGTGGACCAGCCTGGACAGGTCGGGCATGGCCGGACGCGGCAGCGGGAACCCCGGGCCGCACAGCACCGCGTCCAACCGCGGCTCGTCCAGCGGGCCGGAGAAGAAGGCGCCCTGGCCGCGCCGGCAGCCCAGCTCGCGGAGCAGCGCCGCCTGCGCCGCGTGGTCCACCCCCTCGGCGCCGGTGGTCAGCCCCAGCTCGCGGCCGAGCCGCAGCACGCTGGTGGCGAGGGTGCGCAGGAAGGTGGACTCCAGCAGGCCGTCGACCAGGCCCCGGTCCAGCTTGATCAGCTCCACCGGGAGCCGGTGCAGTCCGCTGAGCGGGGCCGAGGGGCCGCCGAGGCCGTCCAGGGCCAGGCCGATGCCGAGGCCGCGGAGGGCGGTGAGCCGGCGGCCCAGATCCTCGAAGCGGCGGTCGTCCAGGTGGTGGGCGCGGCCGTCGGCGGCGTCCCCCTCGGCGATCTCCAGCAGTAAGGACGAGGGGGGCAGCCCGGTGCGCCGGAGCAGGGCCTCGATCGACTCGCACAGCCCCGGCGCGGCCAGTCGTCGGGCCGACAGCCGCACCGCCACCGGCACGTCCTCCACCACCGGCCCCAGCCGGGCCCGGCGCTCCACCGCGAGCTGCACCGCCTGCTCGACCATCCAGCGGGAGAAGCGGGCGGCCCGGTCGCCGCCCTCGGAGGCCCGCAGGAACTCGGCCGGGGTGAGCAGCAGGCCCTGCGCGGAGCGCCAGCGGGCCTGGGCGGAGAGGGCGGCGACGGCGCCGTTCTCCAGTTCCACCACCGGCTCGTGCAGCAGCGCGAACCGGCCCTCGCGGACGGCGACCCGGAGCCGCTGCTCAAGCTCGGTGCGGCGGCGCAGGTCGTTGCGCAGCTGCGGGTCGTAGACGGCGACCCGGCCCTTGCCGTTCTTCTTCGCCTGGTACATCGCCAGGTCGGCGTTGCGCAGCAGCTTGGCCGGGGTGATCCCGAGCTCGGCGAAGGCGATCCCGATGCTGGCGGCGACGGCGAGCTCCTCGCCGCCGATCCAGTACGGGGCGGTGAGCGCGGTCCGCAGCCGCTCGGCCACGGTCTCGGCCTGCTGCTGGTCGAGACCGCAGAGCAGTACCGCGAACTCGTCGCCGCCGAGCCGGGCCACGGTGTCACCGGTGCGGACCGTGTCCTGGAGCCGGCGGGCGGCCTGGACCAGCAGTTCGTCGCCGACCTGGTGCCCGGCGGTGTCGTTGACCGCCTTGAAGCCGTCCAGGTCCAGGAAGAGCACCGCGACGCCGGCGGGGTCGCCGGGCGCGGCCAGGGCGGCCCGGCCCCGGTCCAGGAAGAGCGCCCGGTTGGGCAGGTCGGTGAGCGTGTCGTGGAATGCGTTGTGCTCCAACTGGGCCTGCAATCTTACCCGTTCGGAGACGTCGCGGCAGTTGAAGATCAGCCCGTCGCGGTAGCGGTTGACGGTGGACTCGACGTCCAGCCACTCCCCCGCGCCGGAGCGGATCCGGCACTCGATCCTGGCGGTGGGCTCGTCCGACGGGCTCTGCGCGAGGTAGCGCTGGACCTCCCAGAGCACGTGGCCGAGGTCCTCCGGGTGGACCAGGTCCGGCAGCCGGGTGCCGATCAGCTCCTCGGCCGGGCGGCCGTAGACGCCGTGCGCGGCCGGGCTGACGTAGCGCAGCACGCCGTCCGGGTCGGCGATCATGATCACGTCGCTGGAGCCCTGGACCAGGGAGCGGAAGTGGTTCTCCTGGTGCGAGAGCTTCTGGGCCAGGGCCAGGTTGTCCAGCAGCATGATGCCCTGGCGCAGGATCAGCGCGAACACCACGGTGCACGCGATGATCAGTACGAAGCGGTCCAACTGCCCCTGGCCGAAGGCGTTGTAGAGCAGCCCGACGGTGCAGACCGCGGCGGCGACATAGGGGGTCAGCGCGCTGAAGGTGGAGGCGACCCGGGGCGAGCGGGCGACCACGGCGATGCCGTGGCCGCCGGGGCGGGCCCAGGGGGCCCAGGCCAGCAGCATGCTGCCGGTGAACCAGCCCGCGTCGAGCAACTGGCCCGAGTGGTAGGCGTCCTTGAGGGCCTGGCTGGTGAACAGGGCGTCGCAGAGCACGGTCAGCGCCAGCGCCACTATGGCGGTGTGCACCGCGGCCCGGTTGCCGTCCCGGCTCCGGAAGCGCAGCCCCAGCACCATGCTGACCAGCAGGATGTCCAGCACCGGGTAGGCCAGCGCCATCGACAGCCGGAGCGGGCTGCCCTGGTCGCCGCGGGCGGTCCTGGCCAGCGCCAGGCTCCAGCTGAGGGTCAGCAGCGAGCCGGCGATCAGCCAGCCGTCCAGCGCCAGGCAGAGCCAGCCGGCCGCGTTGCGGGGGCGGTTGGCCAGCAGCAGCAGGCCGAGGATGGCCGGCGGCGCGAACATCAGGAAGGCGTAGTCGGCGAACGAGGGGGTCGGGATCGGGACCCGCAGCACCACCTCGTACCAGCCCCAGGTGCCGTTGCCCAGGGCCACCATCAGCGAGGACACCCCGAAGCAGAGCCAGGCCGGACGGTGCTGCCCGCCCGCGGTGCAGCCGTGCACCAGGCAGGAGAGCGAGGCGGTCAGCGCGGCGGCGGCCAGGCCGAAGTCGCCCATGAAGTCGGCGAGGTTCTGCGAGCCCCAGCCGGTGGCGGAGCCCAGCAGGTATCCCAGGCAGACCAGCAGGATGAGCAGTCGCGGCAGCCGCGGGGCCCGGTCGGCCGGGCCCTCGTCCTCCGGCGGTTCCTCGGCGGGGTACTGCGGCTCGTCGAGCCGTCCGACCTCGCCGAGGCGCCGGCCGAGGCCGCCGCGGAAGTCGTCGAAGGTGGAACCGGTCGGGCTTGACCCTTGCACGGCATGCTCCTCGGCCCAGGGCGGGCCGGGCAGCACGGTCTCGGTACGCGTCACCGGCAACTCCCCCTCCGGTCCCGGGTGCGGGCGGAACGGCGGTGCGGATCGCTCCGTACCGGCTCTCCCGGTCGGGACCCTACACCACTCTCGTCACTCTGCGACATCCACACTCAACTCAGAGTAATGGAGCGGGGGGTGGCCACTGCAGGGGATTGGGTGGGAAAGGTGGCCCTGAGCGCGGTGAATCGGCCGAATGGCCGGGCGTACGCCCGGGGCGCAGGGGGCAGGGCACGCGCCCTGCACCCCGGCCCGGCCCAACTCCCGGGCTCAGGCCAGGCTCCCGGGCTCAGCGCACGACGTTGGCCAGCGGCTCGCCGGCGTGGGCCCGCAGCAGCTGCGAGCGGAGCAGCCGCAGCGCCCGCGGCAGGAAGGCCGAACTGGGGCCGCCGACATGCGGGGTGATCAGGGTGTTGGGGGCCCGCCACAGCGGGTGCCCGGCCGGCAGCGGCTCCGGATCGGTGACGTCCAGGGCCGCCCGGAGCCGGCCCGACTCCAGCTCGGCCAGCAGCGCCGCGGTGTCGACCACGGGTCCCCTGGCCACATTGACCAGCAGCGCGTCCTGCTTCAGCCGGGCCAGGAAGTCCGCGTCGACCAGGTGCCGGGTCTCCGGCGTGAGCGGGGTGAGCAGCACCACCACGTCGGCGGCGGGCAGCAGCCCGGGCAGCTCGGCGATGCCGTGCACCGGCCCGTGCGCGCTCTCCCGCGCGGTACGGGCCACCCGCAGGACGTCGCACTCGAAGGGGGCGAGCCGGGCCTCCAGCGCCGCGCCGATGGAGCCGTAGCCGATGACCAGCACGGTGCGGTCGGCCAGGGCGGGCTGGAAGGTCTGGTCCCAGAACTCCTCCGCCTGCCTGCGGACGAAGCCGGGGATGCCCCGGAGCGAGGCCAGGATCAGGGTCATCGCCAGCTCGGCGGTGCTGGCGTCGTGCAGCCCGCGGGCGTTGCAGACCCGGACCCCCGGCGGGAGGTGCGGCAGCACGTCGTCCGTCCCCGCGGTGAGCGTCTGCACGGTGCGCAGCGCCGGGAGCCGGGGCAGCAGGGCGAGCGCGGCCGGGTGCCGCATGTAGGGCAGGCAGAAGAACTCGACGCCGTCGAGCTCCCGCTGCGGCGGCGGCTCGCCCTCGTCGTCCCAGACCAGCAGGTCGAGACCGGCCGGGAGGCCGCCGATCTGCTCGGGCGGATAGGGCAGCAGGAAGCGCGGGTTCATCCCCCGACGCTATCCGACCAGGTGCAGCCGGTGGGCCAGGGCGGCGGCCTCGCCGCGTCCGGTGACCTCCAGCTTGGCGAGGATGTTGGAGACATGGACGCTGGCCGTCTTGGGCGAGATGTAGAGCTCGTCCGCGATCTGACGGTTCGTCCGGCCGAGCGCGACCAGGTTCAGCACGGCCTGCTCCCGCGGCGTCAGATTGAACAGCACCGGCTGCGGCTCCGCCGGGGCCGGCGCGGCCGTCCCGTGGGCGCTGCGCAGCCGGGCCCGGTCGGCCAGCCTGGCCGCCTCCCGCTGCAGCCGCAGGTCGCCGTGGGCCACGGCCTGGGCCTCGGCCCGGTGCAGCAGCCCGGCGGCGGCGGCCCGGTCCCCCTGGACCGCGCTGGCCTCGGCCGCGCGGAACAGGGCCAGGCCCAGCGGGTGGGGCAGCCCGAGCGGTTCCAGGGCCTCGACGGCGCGGAGGTAGCCGTCCGGTTCCGACGCCCCCTCGGCCCGGGCCAGTTCCGCGTCCAGCAGCAGCGACCAGCTGGGGGACAGCGGCCAGGGCGTCTCCATTCCGGCCACCACGCCGCGGACCAGGTCCAGCACCCGGGCCCGGTCGGCGTCCAGCGCGGGCAGGCCGCGGGAGTCCGCCTCGGCGGCGGCGCCGTACACCAGGATCGGCCAGATGTAGCGCTCCTTGCCCTTGGGGTAGCCGGTGTCGATCACCTTGAGCAGTTCCGCGCGGGCCTCGTCGAAGCGGCCGTTCGCCACGGCGATCCGGATCACCAGCGTGGACATCGGCAGCCAGTCCTGCGCCTTGGCCGGGCCGATGCTCTCCTTCGCCCGGGCCAGGTGCTCGGCGGCGGCCGGCAGGTCGTCCCTGAGCAGGGCCAGATCGGCCCTGAGCCGGTGCAGGAAGCCGCGGTCGATGCCCGAGCCCAGGTCCGCGGGAGCGGTGTCGAGCAGGTCCTCGGCCTCCGCCTGCTGCCCGAGGGACAGCAGCGACTCGACCAGGTTGCCGCGCAGGATCGGTCCGGCCGCCCCGAGCAGGCCGTTGCTGCGGGCCATCCGGCAGCCGCTGCGGGCCGCCTCGGCGGCCTCGGCGGAGCGGCCGAGGCCCTCCAGGGTGTCCGAGAGGTTGACGTAGACCCGGGACAGCAGATCGGGTTCCTGCAGCTCCAGGGCCCGGCGGTGGACCTCGTGGAGTTCGGACAGGCCCTCCTCCTGGCGGCCCAGGATCACCAGCAGGGTGCCCAGGGTGACCCGGGCGTGCAGGCCGACCGTCTCCGCCCCGACCTGACGGGCGATCAGCACCGCGCGCTCGGCCAGGGCGATGTCCTCGGGCTCGGGCCAGTCGACCATGTCGCAGGCGGCCAGCCGGCCGAACACCTCGGCCTGCACCGAGCTCGGCGGCCGGTTCTCCACCAGCCGGCGGGCGTGGGCCAGCTCGGACCGGCCGCCGTCCTGGGTCATCTTGGTGCTGACCCGGGAGCGCATCGCCCAGAACCAGGCGGCCCTGGACGGGTCGGACTCCTCGTCGATCAGCCGCAGCGCCTGCTTGCACAGGCTGAGGCAGCGCTCCCGCTCCCCGCAGAGCCGGGCGGCGACGGCGGCCTCGGCGAACACGTCCACCAGCCGCAGCCGCTCGCAGCACGCGCCGTTCGGGTCCTCGTCGCAGCTGCAGGCCGGGTAGGACTCGGCGTAGTCGGCCGGGCGCAGCTCGGCCAGCACGTCCTCGGGGACCCGGTCCCACAGCTCCAACGCGCGTTCCAGCATCTGCAGCTGCTCGGCGAAGGCGTTGCGGCGGCGGGCCTCCCGGCTCGCGTCCAACGCGACCGGCAGCGCCCGGGCCGGCTCACCGGCGCTGTACCAGTAGTTGGCGAGCCGGGTCACCCGCTCCTCGGCCGGGACCAGCTGCGGCTGCTCGGTCAGTACGGTGGCGTAGCGGCGCTTGATCCGGCTGCCCTCGCCGGGCAGCAGGTCGTCGGCGACGGCCTCGCGGACCAGGGCGTGCCGGAAGCAGTAGCCGTCCCCGCGCGCGGTGGGGCGCAGCACATTGGCGTCGACGGCGGTCCGCAGCGCGGCGAACAGCTCGTCCTCGCCCTGCTCCAGCACCGCCCTGAGCAGGCCGTACTCCACCGCGGAGCCGCCCTGGGCGAGCGCCCGCAGCACCGGCTGGACCGGCTCCGGCAGCGCCTCCACCCGGACCATCAGCAGATCGCGCAGCGAGTCGGTGAGGCCGGTGGAGCAGCCCGCCTGGTAGCTGGCGGCCAGCTCCTCGACGAAGAACGGGATGCCCTCGGAGCGGCGGAAGATCCGTTCCAGCAGCCGGGCTTCCGGGGCGCCGTCCAGGATGCCGGTCAGCTGGTCGGCGACCTCGGTGCGGCCGAGCCGCGGCAGTTCGAGCCGCTGGACGATCCGCAGCCGCTCCAGCTCGGCCAGGAACGGACGCAGTGGGTGCCGGCGGTGCAGGTCGTCGCTGCGGTAGGTGCCGACGATGACGAAGCGCGAGTTGCGCAGCGAGCGCAGCAGGTAGACGAGCAGCTCACGGGTCGAGCGGTCGGACCAGTGCAGGTCCTCGAGGGCGAGCACGATGGTGCGGTCGGCGGCCAGTCGCTCGAACAGCTGAGCGGTATGTTCGAACAGTCGGGCCCGGCCGAACTCGTCGTGCGCCTCCGGCGCGGCCTGCCCGAGCTCGGGCAGCAGCTGCGACAGCCGGCCCTCGTTGCCCGCCGCGGCCAGTTCCACCTCCACCCCGAGCGCCTGGTGCAGCGCCCGCAGCGCGGTGACCATCGGCGCGTACGGGAGGCCGTCCGCGCCGATCTCGATGCAGCCGCCCATCGCCACCACGGCCCCGGTCCTGGCGGCGGCGCAGACGAACTCCTCCAGCAACCGGGTCTTGCCGACCCCGGCGTCCCCAGCGATCAGCAGCGCCTGCGGCTGCCCCTCACCCGCGCGCCGCAGCGCCGCCGTCAGCTCCGCCAACTCGGCGGAGCGTCCGACGAACACGGGACTTACTGATATGCGCTCCACAGGAGTGAGCATCGCACAAGCCTCCGACAAGGCCCGACTCATATTCGGTGGGCGCTGGGGTCAGGTTTCGCTCGGCCCGGGCTCAGCAGGCGCTGGCCCGGGGCGAGCGGCCGAAGAGGCGTACCCCCCGGTGGTGCGAACCGGTCGCACCCCCCTTCCGTGCGGCGCGATTCGACTCGGCCGCCTGCTTGGCCAGCCGGTGCTGCTCGGCCGCGCGGGCCAGCTCGGCCTGCTGGTACTTGGTGGCCTGGTACTGGAAGTAGTCGTTCGACATGGCGGGCTCCCCGGTTCCTCTGTGCTGGTCTCTTTTGTGCTGGTCTCTTTTCCTTCTGAGGTCAAGATTCCTCCGCAAGGGGGGTGCCGGGCATCGGGTGCCTGCCCGATCTTCCGGCCGGCAAGGGCCTTAGACAGCGCGAGGGCCGTCCTACCCGAGGGGTGGGACGGCCTAGACACCCGACTGCGCGAGTCGTTGCAGGACTGATTCCCCGCAGTCCACTGGCACTTGGGCGATGCGGACATCATCATCCTGATGGACTCTCGCTACAAAGGCACCCGCCTGGCCCACGTCCTGGCCCACCCACCCTGCGGCGAGCGTCCGCGCCCCGGCCCTCCGCCCTCTCACGAACCAACGCGGACGTCGATGGGCGCTTCCCCTTCAGCGAAGACCCCCGGTCGTTCAGGGGGCGGATTTCTGGAGAGCGGCTTCCTGTACACAGTCAACGACCGTGAGTAGTCTTTGTCCAGATACCACCCTACCCAGTCGTCGGCCAGGAGCGTGGATGGCGTCCAGCGTTACACCTTCCGAGTCGGCCGGCGAAGTGCTTCTAGGCAGAGAAGACAGTCGGGCTGATTTTTACATCAGCTATGCCGAAGTGGATCGCGAGTGGGCCGAATGGATCGCCTGGAATCTGGAAGAAGGCGGCTTTTCCACCATATTAAAGCAGTGGGATTTCCGCCCCGGCACCAATGTGATTCTTGAGATCCAGCGGGCGGCGCAGCATAGCATTAGAACGATTCTCGTGATGTCGAGCGCATATGAGATCGAACTGACGGCCGCCCATTGGGGACCAGCGTTCAACGAGGACAGGGGCGGACGCTTCGGAGCGATGCTGCCGGTTCGGGTGGAGAACGTACGACTGGCAGGCGTCATCGCAGACCTGATCAGCGTTGATTTTATTGGAGTTGATGAAGAGACGGCGCGGCGTCGACTGCTCGAGGCTGCCAAGGGTACGCGACAAAAACCGCTCACCGCTCCTTCTTTTCCAGGCCGCCTACGCACGGCCAACGCCGCGCTCAATGTTCCCGCCAGTGCTTCCGCCACCAGGGCCGAAGCACTGATCGCAGACGTCGTCGAGAAACTCAACCTGCACAGCATTCCACAACTCGCGCACCAGTGGATGCTGGAGGATCAGCTCGACAGCGGAGGCTGGGGCAGAAGCCAGAAAAGTCTGATGGCCAGTTTCGGTCGGGTGCCGCTCACTGACCTAGAATTCAACGAAGGAGGACTGTACAGCACCTATTCGGCGCTCGTGGCCCTGCGTGCACACGAGGCTGATGACGCCGCGTTCCTGCTCACCGATGCCGCCCAACGTGCCCTGAAGTATTTCATTGAACGGCAGGCCGCCGATGGTGGATTCGGGCGCCATGTGGAATCCGTAAGCGGGAGAGAGATCCACCAGTCCATCCGACACACCGCATTTGCTGTCTCCTCAATCATGATGCTGGAGGGTCCGCGACGAGCCGTAGATCTGGGTATCAAATTCCTGAAGCAACATGTATCGAATGCGCACTGGTCGGACGAAGCATCCCCCTCCACTGCCCCGGCCGCTCTGCTGGCGCTCGAAACGGGCGGTGGGATCACATTCGACGACGAGACAGTCGAGTTGTTGATCCAGGAGCTTGTCGAAGGTGCGGTCACATCAGTGCGAGCACCACTGTGGTCGCCTTATGGTGCGTATCCCCAAATGCTATTCGACACGGCGCTCTCCACGATCGACCTGCTGCCGAACCCGACACCGCCTCCGCTACTGTCCACAGTCACGCGAGCGATCCTCCATATCGTCTCGTTCGAACGAGACGGCGGAATCCCGTACCATCCAGGCTCCGAGCTGCCTGACATCGGACTGTCCTGCCTGCTGCTTTCCATTCTCCTGCGGCGCTTACTACTGGATGACGACCTGTCGTACCAAGTGCGAAGCAAGATGGAAAAAGTCGCACGGTCGACTGCTGATTTTATCACCAATTCATGGCTGGAAGAAAGATTCTGGAAACATACTTACACAAGCACAATTCAGGGGATCCTGAGAGTCGGAGTATCATGAATTCACGACTGCCGCAACTCAATGGTTACCGAGCCCTGGTATTCGACTTGGATGGCACACTGTACCCGTCCCTCCCAGACCTTGAGCGTCAGTACAAAGAATCTCTAAGGTTCACCGCGATGTCCGTTGCCAACTGTTCCGCCGCCGCTGCCGACTCGATTCTCCATGCAATGCGGGCGGCCGGCCAGCACGCCGTGGAGGGTTTGGCGCGGTTATCCGGCACGGATCCAAATGTACTACTCGAGGAGATCTACTTCCGTCTCGACCTGGCTGGAATCCGGGAGGATCGAGGCCTCGCCTCAGTTCTATCCATACTGGCCAGCCGCATCCGTCTGCTCGTTTTAACCAACTCTTCCAGAGGCCACGCCGAACGTGTCCTGGACCGTCTGGGCTTGGGCTGCCTACCCATTCGGACGTATGGTATGGAAGATGCCGATTTCAAACAGAAACCCGACCCCGTCGTATACCGGAAGCTGCTCCTGTCGGAGACCTTGACACCCACGCAGCTTCTCTATTTCGATGATGCGTCGGCAAATATTGACACGGCCTGCAGTATGGGCATATCAACAGTCCACATCGTTCCAGCCGCGACCCATCGGGGTGCCGTGGACCTCACGCTGCCGGCCACTGCACCGGCGTGGGCATCCTCCACTGTGGAAAGTTTCCTGCGAGAAGTCCTGACATCAAAGTCGTCCGGGGCAATTCCTTATGCTCCCCCCTCGGGTAGGACTGATCCCAGCAGCCCGGCTTAGGCCTACTCTGCTGAAAACACGCGCGATCACCGACGGAGGAAATATGTTCAGCTTTCCGCAGTCATCTGAGGTACGGGCGATCCGACGCGCCATCTCACACCCGATCGTGGATGGCGACAGTCATGTACTGGAACTCCTGCCGTTCATCCACGAGATTGCCCAGGAGCTGTCCGACACTGATACGGCGGATGCCATGCTCAGGCTCCTGTGTGATCGCTCCACCCGTCTCAACAGTGTTTCCTTAGCCGACAGGCGTAGTGCTGGGATCTGGCGCGGCAGTTGGTGGGGGGTACCCGCCGAAAATACCCTGGACCGGGCGACCACCACACTGCCGCGCCTCCTGCATAATCGCCTGGAACAGTTCGGCATCGACTTTCAATTGATCTATCCGACACTGGGGCTGCTGGTTTTCCTCGTCCAGGATCAGGATATTCGCAATCTGATGGCACGCAGCTTCAATACATATTACGCACGCATGTTCGACGGAGTGCGGGATCGCATCGAACCGGCAGCTGTAATCCCGATGCACACACCGGCAGAGGCCATCAACGAACTCCGGTACGCCGTGGAAACGCTCAGCTTTCGTACGGTCGTCATGACGGGCGTTGTCCCACGTCAGATCATCGGCAGCGGAGTCCCCGGTGCTACGTGGACCGATACTGTTGCATACGGAAGTGACTACGACTACGACCCGGTATGGGTGGAGTGCGAACGCCTGGGCGTCGTTCCCACCTTCCATGGCACTGGCATGGGATGGGGGTCACGCACCTCACCCAAAAATTATGTCTACAACCATCTGGGAAACTTCGCCGCAGCAAATGAAGCGTGCTGCCGAGCCATTGTGATGGGTGGCGCCGCCAGACGATTCCCCCAGCTCTCCTGGTGCTTTCTGGAAGGGGGTGTCTCCTGGGCCGCACAGTTGCAGGCAGACTTGATTGAACATTTTGAAAAGCGCGGCCCGGAATCGATATCACAATATGACCCCGGTCGGGTTGACTGGCCGCTCATGGCGAACCTGTACAAGGAGTATCGAAGCCCCCACATGGCTGACCGAGACGATATCTTCACCTCGCGAACGCCCTACTTGGCTGACCCCGCAGACGGCCGGCCCCTCCTGAACGATTTCGCGGAATCCGGATTGACCTCGCGGGATGATATCACAGACCTGTTCAAGCGCTTCTATTTCGGCTGCGAACCAGATGATCGACTCATTCCCCTGTCCTTCGACCGTCAGATCAATCCAGGTGATTCTCCGCTGAGGCCAGTTTTCGCTAGCGACATCGGCCATTGGGATGTTTCCGATGCACGCCAGGTTCTGCCAGAAATCTGGAGGCTCCGGAGAGAATGCGGAATAGGTGATACAGACTTCAAGGCGCTGACATTCACAAATATTGTGGAATGTTTGACCCGGGCCAACTCGAGCTTCTTCGAACGAACGACGATAGCCAATGAAGCAAGACTTCTTTCGAGGCATGGATGAACCAAAGAAGAAACGCACCGCAGGGCTACCTCGACCTAAAGCCCTTGATGCAGAGATCAATGCCAAACCCATCCCTGACAGCGGCGCTCCGCGCGCTCGTCACGCACATGCGAGCGGAGCAAATACTCTTCTACGATGACACGTGGCGTGGAATTCCCCAATTTCAACACTCTCTCATTCCTTCGACGATAGACTTTGAGCGCGCCGTGCTCCCTGCAGCCGCAGCATCCGCCGTCATCGACTCAGTGGCCATCTGCCGCAGGCTTCCCGCTCCACCAGAAATGGCCAGGGCAAGGTCGCTTACCGGTAGCCACTCCTTTCGAGTGCTCGCACTTTCCGGTGGCAGATGGGTGAACGTTGGCGCACTTGATCAAGAGGATCACTGGAAACGCTATGCCGCACAACAGGCGGGAGTAGACCTACCGGGCCCAGATGACTCTCGAATCCCTGAGCTGCTCTCCTGGCTGTCGTCAACACGTCAGACTCTGTTCCTCCCGTACCAGACCTTGGACTATCATTACCGCTGCTTCGGGGACCAAGTCCTTTTGTGCGACCCCGCTGACAGGCTCAACGACAAGGCGTTCGTAGCCCGTACATTGGTCGACGCGGGACTGAGGTCACAGGTGCCGGACGGAATACTGGTGAGACCGACCGATCCCGACACGTATGTTCACAATATTATTGAGGCCGTAGATATTTTCGCGGCCCGAGATATGGCTTCGTACATCAAGCTGTCCCAGCGCGGGGTTTCGGGGCTGGCCAATGTGGTTCCCAGCCAGGATCCGGTAGTCTACGAGATCAGTGCTCCGCACGAGGCCAGAATTACCCGGATGCGTCAGATTCTCAGCGAGAGGAGAATCGACTCCCGACAGGAGACAGCCACTATTGATGAGCGTCTACCAAAGGGCAGCGATGAGATGGGGCCCCGTGAGTTCACCGTTGGCGGACTCCTAGTGGATGGCGACTTCTATCCGTGCTACGTCGGTAGGAATGTCAATTCTCCGACCGATGCCACAAACAGGATGATTCACTCGAACACTTCCGAACTCGTAGGCCTCGACGACTCCACGTACCAGCGCATAATAGGAGTCGCCGCATGCATCTCGGAAGCGCTTGTAGGGATCGGCTACAGGACCGGATACAGTTATATCGACGTAATTATCACGACGGATGGCAGGATTGTTGCTACCGACTTCAATATGCGTAGAGGGCTGCGTTCTGCTGGTGAAGCTTGGATATCCCGCTACAACGGTGCCTTCTATACCAAGACATTCGATGTCGGAAGCGCGATCACCGCGCCGTCCTTGAGGACGCTCGCAGATCACTTCAGCGAAATCGACGTGGTGTGGTACGGAACTCCGGCCCCGGCAGCATCACCTATGGTTTCAGTCATAGCTCCCATGACTCCCGGGGCTTGCGTGGAGGCCCTCGACGCCTCAATCGGGGCCGTCCTCGCCGAACTGGCCGGGCCGCCCACGAGATGACTGCGCCCGATGGTTACGGCGTGATCGTTGCCGTACCGGGAAAAGACGGCCTGTGGCCAGGCTTCACGCGACCGGGCCGGACACCGTCGATGAGTCGGTTCCGGGCGGAGTTCTCGTCCATTCCATAGACCTTGATATGAATGATCGTACTGAGCAGGCCAGCAGGCTGGCATTGGCGAACCATCACTGGAACAAGCGCGCGTCGTAGTCCCTGCGGGTCGGCCGCGAAAACCGCTGCCCATTCGGGCTGCGTAAAGCTCGCCGCGAGAAATTCGTCGGAAAGAACTGCAACAAGGCGCTCTGCGTACTCAAGTGCGCGCTGCATCTCCATGACAAAATTTCCACCCGGCCGGAAATCCCATGACTGCATGACGGTCGTATAGCCAGCCTCCTCAAGGGTCCAGGTGATCCACTCGGCCCATGACTCGTCGGCCGAATTATACGAGACGAAGAAGTCGACTTTCGAGCTAACCGCCATCATTGCCCCCTTTATTCCCACGGCGGGGGATCCACCTGACTACACCACGGGTGGGCTGCCATGGGGAGGAATGCCCATCTGTCACTCATACTACTCCGTGGTTGCTTGCTGATCCATGGCCCTTGGCTCAACTGTCGCCGTGTTTCCGGGGGTTGACGGCGGGGAGTGGGTTGCCGTGGCGACGGTCGTGCGCGGCAGCCGGCGCAGGACTGGTACTCGGTGCGCCACTGGTGCTGCCGGAGTTGGTGGTCGTTGCTGTGACGGGGCATCAGGACGGTCAGAGATACGGAGCGTAGCCAGTACCGGGACGGAGAGTCGGATGACAGGCAGCAGGGACTGGACGGCTCGGGCAGGGGTCAGCCGCCGGGCCGATCTCCATTCACTGGTCCAGCAAGCCGCCGATGCGAGCCAATTCTTCATCGGTACCCAGCAGGCCCACGCCCTCGGAGATCCTTCGAGGCTTGGGAATTCATGGCCCGCGCGACTGGTAAGCATGAAGATTAATAGTGAGCCTCTGCTGGCATCCACGCGTTTTGCATTGCCATCACCAGTGGTTGTGACACCAGTCCGTACATCATCGGCACCAGAGAAGGGTCCGCGAGTGACATTGCTCGTCAACACACCGTTCGCCGAGTCGGCCGATATGTCGGCGCCCACCACGCACCGCTTCCGTGCCTACACCACCAAGCACCTCGATGAGTTGGTTGCCCGAACCGGACTCGGGCCCGAGGCGAGGCTCGCGATTCGAGCCGTGGCCACGGTCCTGCCCTTCCGGACGAACACTTACGTGGTGGATGAGCTGATCGACTGGTCCGCTGCCCCCAACGACCCGATCTACCGGCTCGTCTTCCCCCAGGAGGACATGCTGCCCGAATCGGATGTGGCCCGGATCGCGGACCTGCTCCGCCGAGAGGTACCGAGCCACGAGATCCAGCGCGCAGCCCATGAGGTCAGGATGAAGCTGAACCCGCATCCCGCCGGGCAGATGGAGCTGAACGTCCCCGACGAGATGGAGGGCATCCAGCACAAGTACCGAGAGACGGTGCTGTTCTTCCCCAAGCAGGGCCAGACTTGCCATTCATACTGCACGTACTGCTTCCGCTGGGCGCAGTTCGTCGGAGAGCCGAATCTGAAATTCGCCTCCGACGACGTCGAGAACCTGCGTAACTATCTGCTGGCACATCCGGACGTCACCAGCGTACTCATCACTGGCGGCGATCCCATGATCATGAGTGAGCCAGTTCTCAAGCGCTACATTGAGCCGCTACTGGAACTGCCGCAGCTCGAATCGATCCGGATCGGGAGCAAGGCCCTGGCGTACTGGCCGCAGCGGTTCGTGACCGACCCGGACGCCGACGACACGCTCCGGCTGTTCGAGCGGGTCGTCGGCGCCGGAAAGAATCTCGCCTTCATGGCGCACTTCAGCCATCCGCGGGAGATGGCACCGCGGCTGCTCTCCGAGGCAGTCCGCCGCATCCATTCAACGGGCGCGATCATCCGGACGCAGGCCCCTCTGATTCGATCGATCAACGACAACCCCGGCGACTGGTCGGACATGTGGCGGCAACAGCACGCCATGGGGATGATCCCCTACTACATGTTCGTCGAGCGCGACACCGGCCCTCAAGATCACTTCGCCGTCCCGCTCGGCCGCGCGTACGAGATCTTCCGGGATGCCTACGCCTCAGTCTCCGGCCTCTGCCGGACCGTCCGCGGCCCGTCCATGTCGGCCGTGCCCGGCAAGGTGTGTGTCGAGGGCGTCACGGAGATCAACGGCGAGCGGCTGTTTGTGCTCCGGCTCATCCAGGCGCGCGACGCGTCGCTGGTGGGGCGGCCGTTCTTTGCTCACTACGACTCGGAAGCGAAATGGTTGTCGGACCTGAAGCCGGCCCTCGCAGACAAGTTCCCCTTCGAATAATAGAGGGCGTCGTTTTCGGGGAACCGACCTGTTGAGCCTTCTCCAGGCGGACGGCGAGGCCCTTGAACCGGATGCATGCTAGTCGCCAGGGCAAAGCTCGTGCGTTCGCCCTTGCGGCCGTGCCAGGTGCACAGTTCCTCGTCGCGGGCAGGCGTGGGACGAAGGCCCGGGGTCCCCCCTGTGGGGGAGATGACCCCGGGCCCCCTGCCGTCTTTGAGCCTCAGCCGAGGCGCTCCATGATCAGTTCCTTGACCCTGGCCGCGTCCGCCTGGCCGCGGGTGGCCTTCATGACCGCGCCGACCAGCGCGCCGGCCGCGGCGAGCTTGCCGTCGCGGATCTTGTCGGCGATGCCCGGGTTGGCCGCGATGGCCTCGTCCACGGCCGTGCCCAGCGCCGAGTCGTCGGAGACCACGGCCAGGCCGCGCTTGGCGACCACCTGGTCCGGGTCGCCCTCGCCGTCGAGGACGCCCTCGATCACCTGCCGGGCCAGCTTGTCGTTCAGCGCGCCCTCGGCCACCAGCGCGCAGACCCTGGCGACCTGCGCCGGGGTGATCGGCTGGGCGCCGAGCTCGCTGCCCGACTCGTTGGCGCGGCGGGCGATCTCGCCCATCCACCACTTGCGGGCCTGGTCGGCGGGGGCGCCGGCGGTGATGGTGTCCAGGATCGGCTCGATCGCGCCGGCGTTCAGCGCCGACTGCATCTCCTGGTCGGAGATGCCCCACTCGGCCTGCAGCCGGTCCCGCCGCACCCGCGGCATCTCCGGCAGCGCGGCCCGCAGCTCGTCCACCCACTCCCGGGACGGGGCCACCGGCACCAGGTCGGGCTCGGGGAAGTAGCGGTAGTCCTCGGCGTTGTCCTTGATCCGCCCGGCGGTGGTGCTGCCGTCCTCCTCGTGGAAGTGGCGGGTCTCCTGGACGATGCTGCCGCCGTCGTTCAGCACCGCGGCGTGCCGCCGGATCTCGAACCTGGCGGCCCGTTCGACGCTGCGCAGCGAGTTGACGTTCTTGGTCTCCGAGCGGGTGCCGAACTGCTCGCGGCCGTGCGGACGCAGCGACAGGTTGACGTCGCAGCGCATCTGGCCCTTGTCCATCCGGGCCTCGGACACGCCCAGCGCCTTGATCACCTCGCGCAGCTCGGCCACGTACGCCTTGGCCACCTCGGGGGCGCGGCTGCCCGCGCCCTCGATCGGCTTGGTGACGATCTCGATCAGCGGGATGCCGGCCCGGTTGTAGTCCAGCAGCGAGTGCGAGGCGCCGTGGATCCGGCCGGTCGCGCCGCCGATGTGGGAGGACTTGCCGGTGTCCTCCTCCATGTGGGCGCGCTCGATCTGCACCCGGAAGACCTCGCCGTCCTCCAGCGTGACGTCCAGGTAGCCGTTGAAGGCGATCGGCTCGTCGTACTGGGAGGTCTGGAAGTTCTTGGGAATGTCCGGGTAGAAGTAGTTCTTCCGAGCAAAGCGGCACCACTCGGCGATCTCGCAGTTCAGCGCGAGCCCGATCTTGATCGCGGACTCCACGCCGATCGCGTTCACCACCGGCAGCGACCCGGGAAGCCCCAGGCAGATCGGGCACACCTGTGAGTTGGGCTCGGCGCCCAGCTCGGTGGAGCAGCCGCAGAACATCTTGGTGGCGGTTCCCAGCTCGATGTGGACCTCAAAGCCCATCACGGGGTCGTACGTCGCCAGCGCCTCGTCGTACGGCACCAGGTCAATGACGCTCACTGCTGCGTCCCCTCTTCGTCGTTCACGTGCACGGATGCTCAGCCGAGCAGGATGTCGTCGTCGCCGAGCTGGCGCAGTTCGCGGAGCAGCAGGGCGGTGCCGGTGACCAGGGCCACCGCGGCGACGGCGGCGTTGACCAGCTTCAGCGTGTCGCCCTCGGCGCGGGCCTTGCGGATGTCCTTGAAGACCCCGAAGGCGCCGAAGGCGCTGCCGCCGATGCCGAACAGGATGCCGGGCTTGGAGTGCTTGAAGCCCTTGAGCTGCTTGGCCTTGCCGGCTGTCGCGGAAAGGCCGCTCTTCTTCTCGATGGTCGACGTCATAGTGCCGGTGCCTCCTCCAGCAGGGGGTGTCCCCACTTGTCGTTGAGTGCCGCCTCGACCGCCGCACCTACCCGGTACAGCCGGTCGTCAGCCAGGGCGGGGGCGATGATCTGCAGGCCGACCGGGAGATTGTCCTCCGGGGCGAGCCCGCAGGGCACCGACATGGCCGCGTTGCCGGCCAGGTTCGACGGAATGGTGCAGAGGTCCGCCAGGTACATCGCCATCGGGTCGTCGGCACGCTCGCCGATCGGGAAGGCGGTGGTCGGGGTGGTCGGCGAGACCAGGACGTCGACCTCGGCGAAGGCGCGGTCGAACTCCCGGGTGATCAGGGTCCGCACCTTCTGCGCCGAGCCGTAGTAGGCGTCGTAGTAGCCGGAGGACAGGGCGTAGGTGCCCAGGATGATCCGGCGCTTGACCTCGGGGCCGAACCCGGCGGCCCGGGTCAGCGCGGTGACGTCCTCGGCCGAGCGGCTGCCGTCGTCGCCGACCCGCAGCCCGTACCGCATGGCGTCGAAGCGGGCCAGGTTGGAGCTGGCCTCGGACGGCGCGATCAGGTAGTACGCGGGCAGCGCGTAGGTGAAGGACGGGCAGGACAGCTCGACCACGGTCGCGCCGAGCGCCCGCAGCACCTCCACGGACTCGTTGAAGCGCTGCATCACCCCCGGCTGGTAGCCCTCGCCGGAGAACTCCTTGACCACGCCGACCCGCAGGCCCTTGAGGTCGCCGTGGGCGCCGTTGCGGGCGGCCTCGACCAGCGGGAGCACCGGGGTGTCGATGGAGGTGGAGTCCAGCGGGTCGTGCCCGGCGATGGCCTCGTGCAGCAGCGCCGCGTCCAGCACGGTACGGGCGCAGGGCCCGCCCTGGTCCAGCGAGGAGGAGAAGGCGATCAGGCCGTAGCGGGAGACCGTGCCGTAGGTCGGCTTGACGCCGACGGTGCCGGTGACCGCGCCGGGCTGGCGGATCGAGCCGCCGGTGTCGGTGCCGATGGCCAGCGGGGCCTCGTAGGCGGCCAGGGCCGCGGCGGAGCCGCCGCCGGAGCCGCCGGGGATCCGGGAGAGGTCCCAGGGGTTGCCGGTGGGGCCGTAGGCGCTGTTCTCGGTGGAGGACCCCATGGCGAACTCGTCCATGTTGGTCTTGCCGAGGATGACCACGCCGGCCTGCTTGAGCCGGCTGGTCAGGGTCGCGTCGTAGGGCGGGACCCAGCCTTCGAGGATCCTGGATCCGGCGGTGGTGGGGACGCCCTTGGTGGTGAAGACGTCCTTGAGCGCCAGCGGGACCCCGGCCAGCGGGCCGAGCTCCTCGCCCTTGGCCCGCCTGTCGTCCACGGCGCGGGCCGCGGCGAGCGCGCCCTCGGTGTCGACGTGCAGGAAGGCGTGCACCTTCTCGTCGACGGCGCCGATCCGGTCCAGGTGCGCCTGGGCCACCTCGACCGCGGAGACCTCGCCCTTGGCGATGGCGGCGGCGGTGTCGGCGGCGGTGCTGTGAATGAGGTCGGTCATGCTGTTAGTCCTCCCCGAGGATCTGGGGCACGCGGAAGCGCTGCTCCTCCGCGGCCGGGGCGCCGGCCAGGGCCTCGGCGGGCGTGAGCGAAGGGCGGACCACGTCCGGGCGCATGACGTTGGTCAGCGGCAGCGGGTGCGAGGTCGGCGGTACGTCTTCGGCGGCGATCTCGCTGACGCGGGCGACCGCGTCGACGATGTCGTTGAGCTGCTCGGCGAAGTGGTCCAGCTCTTCGGCCTTGAGCTCCAGCCGCGACAGCCGGGCGAGGTGGGCGACCTCCTCGCGCGTAATGCCAGGCATGCAGCGATCCCCTTCGGGGTGGTGAGTATCCGGTTACCGGCCCCAGTCTATTGACAGCGGGGCAGGGCCCATCCTACGGACGCCGCCGCCACCGCCGCACAGCCGTTTCGGGCGGGGGCCGATCAGGCGGTGCCGGATCAGGCGGGGGCGACGGAGCCGTAGGGCTGCGGCGGGATCAGCGGGGCGGCGGCGTTGCGGATCCGGAGCCAGGCGGTGGCCTGGTCGCCGGGGAGGGCGGCGGAGACCAGCCAGCCCTGGACCGCGTCGCAGCCCATGGCGTGCAGCCGCTCCCAGGTCTCGTCGTCCTCGACGCCCTCGGCGACCACGGTCAGCCCGAGCGAGTGGGCCAGCTGGACCGAGCAGCGGACCACGGCCGCGTCGTGGTCGTCGGCGACCATCCGGCTGACGAAGGAGCGGTCGATCTTCAGCTCGCCGACCGGCAGTCGGCGCAGCCGGACCAGCGAGCTGTAGCCGGTGCCGAAGTCGTCCAGGGACATGCCGACCCCGTGGCCGCGCAGTTCCTCCAGGGTGTCGGCGGCGAGCTGGCCGTCCTCCAGCAGCAGCCGCTCGGTGATCTCCAGCTGCAGTGCGCCGGCCGGGAGCTGGTGCCGGGCCAGCCGGTCGGCGATGGAGCGGGCGAAGCCGGGGCGGAGCACGTCGCGGGGCGAGACATTGACGGCGACCTGGACCGCCATGCCCTCGGCCCGCCAGGCCGCGAGCTGGGTGACCGCGGCCTCCAGCACGTAGTCGGTGAGCCGGGGCATCAGCCCGCTGGACTCGGCCAGGCCGACGAACTCCTCGGGGTTGACCGGGCCGTGGCCCTCGCGGTTCCAGCGGACCAGGGCCTCAAGGCCGACCACATGGCCGTCGAAGGCGACCTTGGGCTGGTAGTGGATCTTCACCTGGTCGGTGTCCAGGGCCCGCCGCAGATCTCCGAGCAGGCCGAGCCGCTGCGGCGTGTCGGCGTCCTGCTCCGGGCGGTAGCCCTCGACCCCGCTGCGGGTGCGCTGGGCGTGCGCCATGGCCACGTCGGCGCGGCGGAGCAGGGTCTCGGCGTCGGCCGCGTCGGCGGGGGTGACCGCCACGCCCGCGCTGGACTCCAGCACCAGCTGCAGGCCGTCCAGGTACACCGGCGCGGCCAGTTCGGCGACCAGGGCCCGGGCGGTGCGGACCGGGTGCTCCCCGGCGTCGGGCAGCAGCACCGCGAACTCGTCGCCGGAGAGCCGGGCCACCAGCGGGAGCGGGGCGGCGGCGCCGACCGGGCTGTCCTCCACCGCGCGGCGCAGCCGACGGCCGACCTGGACCAGCAGCCGGTCGCCGACGGCATGGCCGAGGGTGTCGTTGAGGGAGCGGAAGCGGTCCAGGTCGAAGACGATCAGCGCCACCCGGCGGCCCGGGTGCTGCTCGGCATGGGCGATGGCGGTGCGGGCGGCGCGCAGCAGAGCGTCCCGGTTGGCCAGCCCGGTGAGCGGGTCGGTGGCCTGGTCCCTGGCCCGCTCCCTGGCGATGTGCCAGGCGGCGTAGAGGACGGCCAGCGGCACCGCGAACAGCGGCAGGAGCCGGGGGTCGTGACGGGTGGTGAGCAGGGCGAGCGGCAGCAGCGGCGCCGCTCCCACGACCAGCATGCCGATCAGAGCGGCGGCCCTGACCCGCGGCCCGGCCCGGCCCGTACCCGGGGCACGGCCGAGCCTCGACGTGCGCTCCATGAAGTGGTCCTCTTGTTCCCCGTTCGCCCGCTGAGGGAGCGGGTTGTTTTCAAGGGTAAAGCCGGGACTTCTGGAGTGGCAGTGAATCGGACAGCTGTAACACAGCGGTGTCGTTACCGGCAGGTCCGGGCTGCGTTTTGCCCAGCATGCCCGTATTTGCCTTTGCGTTAAGTAACTTGACGAGGCGTTAGATCACTTTTGACAGTAATTCAGGGTGCCTCCTCGACTACGGGGAGTGCTGCCGCCCTGGCCGCGTCCGCCCCTTCGGCGAGCAGCACCTCGAAGCCCTCGTCGTCCAGCACGGCGAGCTTCAGCTGCATCGCCTTCTCGTACTTGGAACCGGGGTTGTCGCCGACCACCACGAAGTCGGTCTTCTTGGAGACGGCGCTGGTGACCTTGGCCCCGCGCGCCTGCAGTGCCTCCTTGGCGCCGTCCCTGGTGTGCGCGGCGAGGGTGCCGGTGACCACCACGGTCAGCCCCTCCAGCGGGCGCGGACCCTCCTCCTCGCCGCCCTCCTCGACGAATTGGACGCCGGCGGCGCGCCACTTCTCGATGATCTCCCGGTGCCAGTCCTCGGCGAACCAGGCGGTGATCGCCGCGGCGATCCCGGGCCCGACCCCCTCGGTGGCCGCGAGCTCCTCCTCGGAGGCGGCGGCGATCCGGTCCAGGTCGCGGAACTCCCTGGCCAGGGCCTGTGCGGCGACCGGCCCCACCCGCCTGATGGACAGTCCGTTGACGAACCGCCACAGCTGGCTCTGCTTGGCCGCCTCCAGGTTCTCCAGCATCAGCACGGCGGTCTTCTTGGGCTCGCCCTTGAGATTGGCGAAAAACGAGACGACCTTCTGCTCGCCGGTGGTCTCGTCCACCTTGGGCAGACCGGTCTTGGGATCGCGCACCAGCGCCCGGATCGGGAGCAGCTGGTCCATCGACAGGTCGAAGATGTCGCCCTCGTTGGTCAGCGGCGGCGTGGCCGGCTCCAACGGCTGGGTCAGCGCGACCGCGGCCACGTAGCCGAAGTTGTCGACGTCCAGCGACTCCCGGCCGCAGAGGTAGGCGATCCGCTCGCGGATCTGGGCCGGGCAGTAGCGGGCGTTGGGGCAGCGCAGGTCGATGTCCCCCTCCGCCATCGGGCGCAGTTCGCTGCCGCACTCGTGGCAGTGGGTCGGCATGACGAACTCGCGCTCGCTGCCGTCCCGCAGGTCCTCCACCGGGCCGAGGATCTCCGGGATGATCTCGCCCGCCTTGCGCAGCACCACGGTGTCCCCGAGCAGCACCCCCTTGCTCTTGACCACCTCCTGGTTGTGCAGGGTGGCGTACTGCACCATCGACCCGGCGATCAGCACCGGCTCGGCCAGCACCGCGAACGGGGTGGCCCGGCCGGTGCGGCCGATGCCGACCTCGATCCGCTCCAACTTGCCGACCGCCTCCTCCGGCGGGTACTTCCAGGCGATGGCCCAGCGCGGCGACTTGGAGGTGGCGCCGAGCCGCCCCTGCAGTGCGATCTCGTCGACCTTGACCACCACGCCGTCGATCTCGTGCTCGACCGAGTGCCGGTTCTTGTCGCCGTAGTAGGCGATGAACTCCTTCACCTCGGCCAGTGAGCCGACCACCTTGTTGTGCCGGGCGGTGGGCAGCCCCCAGGCGTGCAGCAGCTCGTAGGCGTGCGACTGGCAGTCGATGTCGAAGCCCTCGCGCGCCCCGATGCCGTGCACCAGCATCCGCAGCGGCCGGCCCGCGGTGGCCTGCGGGTCCTTCATCCGGAGCGATCCGGCGGCGGTGTTCCGGGGGTTGGAGTAGAGCTTCTCCAGCGCGTGCGGGCGCTTGCCCTCGGCGAGCAGCCGGACGTTCTCCTCCTTGCGCCGCTCGTTCTCCGCCACCAGCGCGGCGTTGAACCGCTCGAAGTCCTCGGTCGACATGTAGACCTCGCCGCGGATCTCCACCAGGGCCGGCGGGTTCTCCCCGGCCAGCTGCTCCGGGATGTCGGCGATGGTACGGGCGTTGGCGGTGATGTCCTCGCCGACCCGGCCGGTGCCCCGGGTGGCGGCGCGGGTCAGCCGACCGTGCTCGTAGGTCAGGTTGATGGCCAGCCCGTCGATCTTCAGCTCGCACAGGAAGTGGTACGGCTGGCCGGCCAGGTCACGCTCTATCCGCTCGCCCCAGGCGTCCAGTTCCTCGTCGGTGAAGGCGTTGTCCAGGCTGAGCAGCCGCTCCCGGTGGGTGACCTTGGCGAAGTCCTCGGAGAGCGCCCCGCCGACCTGCTGGGTCGGCGAGTCCTGGGTGCGCAGCTCCGGGCGGCGCTCCTCGATCGCCTCCAGCTCCCGCATCAGCAGGTCGAACTCGGCGTCACTGATGGTGGCCGCGTCATGGGCGTAGTAGCGGGTGCGGTGGTCCTGCAGCTCCTGCGCCAACTGCGCGTGCCTTGCCCGGTCCGCGTCGGTCACGCCACTCTCCTCCATCTACTCCGGGTTGTCGGCCAGGCTCTGCGCAGCGGTCACGCTGTGTGACAACGCGAGCCGTGCGTACGCCGGGGAGGCCCCGGCCAGACCGCAGCTGGGGGTCACCACGACGCGTCGGGCCAGCAGACCGGGGTCGAGACCCAGCCTGCGCCACAACGTCCTGACACCGCTGACACTACCGGCCGGGTCTGACAGAGCAGGTCCGACGGCGGGCACCACACCGGCGAAAAGCACGGTGCCGTCCTCCACCGCCTCGCCGATGGCGTCGTCGTCACGTTCCGTCAGCAGAGCGAAGTCCAGCGAGACCCCGGCCGCGCCCGCGCGGCGCAGCAGCGGCAGCGGGACGTCCGCGGCGCAGCAGTGCACGATCACCGGCAGGTCCAGCGGGCCGATCAGCGAGCGCAGCGTCTCCTCGGCGACCTGCCGGTCGACCGCGCGCAGCCGCTGCCAGCCGCTGGCGGTGGGCACCCGGGCGGACAGCACGGCCGGCAGCGAGGGCTCGTCCAGCTGCAGCACCAGCTGCGCGCCGGGGATCCGCCGGCGGAGGTCCGCCAGGTGCAGCCGCAGGCCCTCGGCCAGCGAGGCGGCGATGTCGCGGACGGCGCCGGGGTCGGCCAGCGCCTTCTCCCCGCGCTGCAGTTCCACGCTCGCGGCCAGGGTCCACGGGCCGACCGCCTGGATCTTCAGCGGCCCGGTCCAGCCCTGGGTGTGCTCCTCCAGCGCGTCCAGGTCCTCGCCGAGCCAGGAGCGGGCCCGGCGGGTGTCCCGCCCCGGGTGGTCGCCGAAGCGCCAGCCGGACGGCTCGACCCGGGCGAACAGCTCCACCAGCAGGCCCAGGCTGCGCCCGACCATGTCCGCGCCGGGGCCCCGGTCGGGGAGTTCGGGCAGGTGGGGCAGGGCTTCCAGCGAGCCGGTGACGGTCTTCGCGGCCTCGCGGGCGTCCGTCCCCGGCATCGAGCCGATGCCGGTCGCCCCGGGTCCTGCCAACTGCGGAAACGTGCTCTCAGCGCTCACCCGGGCAGCGTACGGGAGCCGGACGGCTCCGTGCCGTCCCCGGCGCCGGCGATCGCGGCGATCATGCGCTGGAGGTCGGCCAGGTCGGCCTCGAACTCGGCGGACCAGTCCACCGGCCGGTCCAGCCAGGGGGCCAGCGCGGCATGGCCGGGCAGGACGCCCTCGGGCAGCTGGCCCCGGCGTCCGCGCGGGTCCAGCGTGCCGGGACCGAACCGGCCCCCGGCCTCGGACGCGGCGAAGCCCAGCATGAACGTGCTGACCAGGCGCTCGATCCGGGGCACCTGCGCCGGCGGGACCCCGGCCGCGAGCAGCGCGGTGTAGATCGCGTCCACGAAGCGCACCGCCTCGGGGGTGACCGCAGGGCGGCCGAACATCAGGTTCACCGCCCAGGGGTGCCGCGCGACCATCACCCGCGCCTGCCGGGCGTAGGCGGCGAGCAGGGCGGGCCACTCCCCCTCCGCCTCCATCGCCGGGACCAGGTCGCCGAGCAGCCGTCCGACCATCCCGTCCAGCAGCGCGGCCTTACTGCCGACGTGCGGGTACAGCGCCATCGGGGTGACCCCGACCCGCTCGGCCACGGCCCGCATGGAGACCCCGGCGAGCCCGCGCTCGTCGGCGATCAGCAGCGCTGCGTCGAGGATCTCTTGCCTTCGCCCACTCATGGCTCTACAGTGTAGATCTATACAGCGTAGATCATTTACTGGGACCGGCCGAGGAGGCCCTCTTGCTCTCCGCGCACGCACTGGTCAAGCGCTACGGCGGCACCGCCGCCCTGGACGGCTTCAGCCTGGACGTCGCCCCCGGCGAGATCGCCGGGCTGATCGGCCACAACGGGGCCGGCAAGTCCACCTTCGTGGAAGCGGTCACCGGCCTGACCCGCCCCGACTCCGGGCGGATCACCGTGGGCGGCCTGGACGTGCTGCGCTCCCCGCGCCGGGTTCGGCGGCTGATCGGCCTCGCCCCGCAGGAGATCGCGCTCTACCCGGCCGCGACCGCCCGGGAGCAGCTCCGGCTCTTCGGCGCCCTGGCCGGGCTGAGCGGAGCAGTGCTCTCGAAGCGGATCACCGCACTCGGCGCGGAACTGCTGCTCACCGAGGTACTCGACCGGCCGGCCGGGCTGCTCTCCGGCGGCCAGCGCCGCCGGGTCCAGGCCGCCACCGCGCTGATCGGCGACCCGCCGCTGCTGCTGCTGGACGAGCCCACCGCCGGCGCCGACCCGGAGACCAGGACCGCCCTGCTGGACGCGGTACGGGCCCGCGCGGCGAAGGGCACCGCCGTCCTCTACACCACCCACTACCTGCCCGAACTGGCCGACCTGGACGCCACCCTGGCCGTCGCCGGGGCCGGCCGGATCATCGCCAGGGGCAGCCGGGCCGAGCTGACCCGGCGGCTGCCCGGGGAACTGCGGCTGCGGCTCAGCGGCGGCAACCCGCTCCCCGAGCGGTTCCTGGCCCGGGCCACCGAACACGGCGGCGAGACCCGGATCAGCACCGCCGACGCCCCCGCCGACCTGGCCGCGCTGCTCGCGGCCGGCTGCACCCCCAGCACCGTCGACATCCGCCGGCCCGACCTGGACGACCTCTACCGCTCCCTCGCCGACCACTCCCCCGCCACCGCACCGGAGATCCCCCGTGCTGCCTGACTCCGCACTGCGGACCACCGCCCTCGGCGCCGTGCCGCTGCCGGCCCCGCTGCGCCGCTGCGCCGCGCTGGTCCGGCACAACACCGCGCTGCTGCTGGGCGAACCCGGCCCGCTGGCGAGCCGGATGATCCTGCCGCTGGTGTTCGTGACCCTGCTGCGCCCGCTCTACACCGCCGCCGAGGGCACCGCGGCGGGCACCGTCCAGGCGGTGACCGGCACGCTGATCACCTTCTCGCTGCTGGCCCTCAGCATCGTCGGCGGCTCCATCCTCACCGAGCGGCTGTGGCACACCTGGGACCGGCTGCGGGCCACCACCGCGCACCCGCTGGAGATCCTGGCCGGCAAGGCCGTCCCGGTGCTCGCCGCGCTGCTGGCCCAGCAGGCGGTGGTCCTCGGCTTCGGCGCGCTCGCCCTCGGCCTGCGGCTGGACCACCTGCCGCTGCTCGGCGCCGCCCTGCTCTGCTGGACGCTGACCCTGCTCGGCCTCGGCTCGGCGCTGGGCGTGCTGGCCCGCAGCCACGGCGAGCTGTCCGCCGGCTACGACATCGGCGGGATGCTGCTGAGCAGCCTCGGCGGCGCGTTCGTCCCGCTGTCCGCGCTGCCGCACTGGGTCAGGACGATCGCCCCGGCCTCCCCCGGCTACTGGGGCGCGGGCGCGCTGCGGGCCGCGCTCGCGGGCGAGGCCCCGCGGGTGCTGGAGTGCTGCGCGGTGCTGCTCGGCTTCGCCCTGGCGACCGCCCTGGTCGCCGCCCGCGGCCTGCTCAGGGCGTCCGCCCGGACCGCGCTCTGACGTTCCGTCCGGACACCTGCCGGACGGACGTCAGCCGCCCGGACGGACCGTCAGGTCGGTGATCGTGGCGTCCCGGGGCAGGTCGAGGGCGGTGACGATGGCGGTCGCCACCGACTCCGGGTCGATCCAGGCGGCGGCGTCGTAGGGCTTGCCCTCCTGCGCGTGCACCTTCTCCTGCATCGGGGTGGCGGTGCGGCCGGGGTAGACCGAGGTGACCCGGACCCCGTTGCCGCGCTCCTCGCCGCGCAGCGAGTCGGCGAGCGCCCTGAGCCCGAACTTGGAGGCCGCGTAGACCCCCCACTCCGGGTGCGCGGTGAGCCCGGCACCCGAGTTGACGAAGACCACGTGTCCCCGGGTGACCCGCAGCGTGGGCAGGAACAGCCGGGTCAGCTCGGCCGGGGCGACCAGGTTCACCGCCAGGGTCCGGTTCCAGACCTTGGTGCCCAGATCCCCGACCAGGCCCAGGTCGACCACCCCGGCGATGTGCAGCAGCGAGTCCAGCCGCACCGGCTGGGTCTGCTGCCCCAGCGCCCAGGACAGCCGGTCCGGCACGGCCAGGTCGCCGATCAGCGTATTGGCCCCGGGATACAGCTTCCGCAGCACCGCCGCCCGGTTGGCGTCCCGCGCCAGCAGCCACAGCTCGTCCCCGCGCGCCGCGAGCCGTGCCGCGACCGCCGCGCCGATGCCGGAGCCCGCGCCAGTGATCAGATGTGTTGCCATGTCTTCATTGGTATCACGCCCGGCACAGATGATGATCCATCACGATGGGTTCGTGACCCATCCACTGAACGGCACAGCGGCACCGGCCGCGGAGTCCGCCGCGCCGCTGCCACCGGGCCATATGATCGTCTGCGGCGGCGACGCGCTGACGCACCGGCTGGCGCTCGAGCTGATCCACCTCTACCGCGAGCGGGTGACCCTGGTCATTCCCGACCCGGAGCAGGGCCACGGCCCCCAACTCGCGGCGCTGGCCACCGAGGACGGCTCGGTCACGGTGATCACCGGGCGCAGTCCGGACGAGGCCACCCTGATCGCCGCCGGGATCGCCGAGGCCACCGCGCTCGCGCTGACCATGGACGACGACCCCGCCGTCACCCAGGCCGCGCTGCTGGCCCGGGGGCTCAACCCCCGGCTGCGGCTGGTGATCCGGGTCTTCGGCAACGCCCTCGGGCAGCGGCTCGAGCACCTGCTGGACCGGGAGGCCGACCACGCCGACCACGCGGGCGGGTCCACCGCCGTGCTCTCCGCCTCGGAGACCGCGACCCCGGCCCTGGTCTCGGCCGCCGTGACCGACCGCAACCAGCTGATCCCGATCGACGGCGGCACCTTCTCGGTGGCCGAGTCCCCGATCGGCGCCGAGACCGAGCCCGGCACCGTGCCGTTGGCGCTGCTCGCCCCGCGCACCGGCAACCTGGTCGGCTCCGGCGACAACCCGGTGCACACCCTGCTCCCCTCCGCGGAGCAGGCCGCCGCCGCGACGGAGGCCGGCACCAGGGCCGTGCTGCGGCTGCGGCACGACCCCAACCCGCCCGCCCTGCCCGGGCCGCGCTTCCCCCGGCTGCCGCTGGGCGCGCTGTTCTCCCGGCGGGTGCGGAAGGCGGCGCTCGGCCTGGCCGGCTTCGTCGCGGTGATCACCGTGGCGACCTGGCTGGCCACCGGGGAGTCGCCGGCGCTGTCCTTCTACCAGGTGCTGATGGATGTGGCGGCGGCCGGGAACCCGGCCGAGGACGCCCCGTTGGCGCGGCAGATACTGCAGGTGCTCTCGGTCTTCGCCGGGATGCTGATCATGCCGCTGGTGCTGGCGCTGGTCCTGGAGAGCCTGGGCGCGCTGCACAACGTCAGCGTGCTGGACCGGCCCCGGCGCAGCATCGCCGACCACATCGTGATCATCGGGCTGGGCAAGGTCGGCAGCCGGGTGCTGGAACGGCTGGCCGAGATGCGGGTGCCGGTGGTGGCGGTGGAGCGCGACCCCAATGCCCTCGGGGTGGCCCGCGCCCGCAAGCTGCAGGTCCCGGTGGTGATCGGCGACATCTCGCAGCCCGAGGTCTACCGCGACGCCCGGATCAGCCGCTGCCGCACGCTGATGGCGCTGACCAGCAATGACAGCGTCAACCTGGAGGCGGTGCTCTACGCCAGGGAACAGCGGCCCGATCTGCGGGTGGTGCTGCGGCTCTTCGACGACGCCTTCGCCAGCACGGTCTACCGCGCCCTGAACGCCTCCTATCCGCAGGTCCCCACCCGCAGCCGCAGTGTCTCCTACCTCGCCGCGCCGGCCTTCGCGGCGGCGATGATGGGGCGTCAGGTGCTGGCCGCGATCCCGGTCGAGCGGCAGATGCTGCTGGTCGCCACCCTCGGGGTGCGCGGCCGGGTGGCGCTGGCGGGCCGGACCGTCGGCGACGCCTTCCGTCCGGGCGGCTGGCGGGTGGTCGGGCTCCAGGGCCGCGGCGCACCGCTGCACTGGAACCCGGACCCGGGACGGCTGCTGACCGACGAGGACCGGGTGGTGGTGGTCGCGACCAGGGAGGGCCTCGGCCTGCTGCTCCGGCGCGGTGCGGTCGGCACGGCCGCGGAGGAGGCGGAGGCCGGGGAGCTGCGGGAGACCGCGCCCGAGACGGACACCGAGCTCGTGGAGCCGTGGAGCGGGCCGATCACCATCCCGGCTCCCACCCCGGCACCGGGCTCCGCCCCCGCGCCGCTGCCGCACCTGCCCCGGGCCCAGCCCAGCGCCCCGTACCCGGAGGAGGGCGACTGAGCGGGAAGGGTCAGCCTTCGAGCAGGGCCAGGGCCTCGGCCGGGTCCTGGGCGAAGCGGACCAGCTGGTCCAGCGGCTTCGGCAGGAACCCCTCGGCCTCCATCCGGTCGAGCTGGGTGCGCAGCCCCTGGTAGAAGCCCTCGGTGTCGAGCAGTACCACCGGCTTGATGTGCAGGCCGTGCTTCTTCAGCTCGACCACCTCGGTGACCTCGTCCAGCGTGCCGAGGCCGCCGACCAGGACCACGATGGCGTCGGCGCGGGCCAGCAGCACGGCCTTGCGCTCGGCCAGGTCACGGGTCATCACCAGCTCGTCGGCGCCCTGGTAGGTCTTGTGGGAGAGAAGCTCGACCGAGACGCCGACCAGCTTGCCGCCGGCCGCCTTGGCCTCGTCCGCGACCAACCCCATCAGGCCGGCATGGGAGCCGCCCCAGACCAGGGTGTGGCCGCGCTCGCCGAGCAGCCGGGCGAACTCCCGGGCCGGGCCGGTGTAGCGCTCGTCCAGGTCGAAGGCGGAGCAGAAGACGGTGACGTTCATGAGCGGGTCCCCCGGTACGGGTCGGTCGGTACGGGTCGGTCGGTACGGGTCAGTGGGTGAGTACGGCGCGCTCGGTGGTGGCGATGGTGGCCGAGCCGACCACCCGGGTGCCGTCGTAGAGCACCACCGCCTGGCCCGGAGCGATCCCCCGGGCGGGCTCGGCAAGTTCGACCCTGAGCTCGCCGTCGACCAGCGCGGCCGTAGCCGCCACCGGCTCGCCGTGGGCCCGCAGCTGCACCGTGCAGGCGCCCGCGGTGAACGGGGTGGACCCGCACCAGCGCGGCCTGATGCCGGTCAGCCCGGCCACGTCCAGGGCCTCGGCCGGGCCGACGGTGACCCGGTTGTCGACCGGGGAGATGTCCAGCACGTAGCGCGGCTTGCCGTCCGCCGCCGGGTGGCCGATCCGCAGGCCCTTGCGCTGGCCGATGGTGAAGCCGTACGCGCCGCTGTGCTCGCCGAGCCGGGTGCCGTCCACGTCGACGATCTCGCCGGGGGCGGTGCCCAGGCGCTGCTCCAGGAAGCCCTGGGTGTCGCCGTCGGCGATGAAGCAGATGTCGTGGCTGTCCGGCTTCTTGGCAACGGCCAGGCCGCGCCGCTCGGCCTCGGCGCGGACCTGCTCCTTGGGGGTGTCCCCGAGCGGGAACATGGCGTGGTCGAGCTGCTCGGTGTCCAGCACCCCCAGCACGTACGACTGGTCCTTGGCCGGGTCCACCGCGCGGTGCAGCTCGCGGACGCCGCCGGGGCCGGTCAGGATCCGCGCGTAGTGGCCGGTGCAGACCGCGTCGAAGCCCAGGGCGACCGCCTTGTCCAGCAGCGCCGCGAACTTGATCTTCTCATTGCAGCGCAGGCAGGGGTTGGGGGTGCGCCCGGCGGCGTACTCGGCCACGAAGTCGTCGATGACGTCCTCGCGGAAGCGCTCGGCCAGGTCCCAGACGTAGAACGGGATGCCGATCACATCGGCGGCCCGGCGGGCGTCCCTGGAGTCCTCCAGCGTGCAGCAGCCGCGGGCGCCGGTGCGGAAGGACTGCGGGTTGCTGGACAGCGCCAGGTGCACCCCGGTCACCTCGTGCCCGGCCTCCGCGGCCCGGGCGGCGGCGACAGCGGAGTCCACGCCGCCGGACATCGCGGCGAGCACGCGCAGGCGTCCGCCGCCGAGGGGCGCGGTCGCGGGATCGGAGACGTCGGGGGCACCGGGAAAGTCAGTCATGATGCCCCCAGGGTACGTTCCGTCCCCAGCAGCAAGACAATCGCTTTCCCCAGAACCCGCCTCCGGCGGACGCGGCGCCCGCCCCGCGCCGTCCCGGACCGCCGGGCTAGCGCCGCGACGCCGCGCCGGCCATCCGGGCCCGCTCGACGACCGGGCCGATCGCCGCCGCCAGCGCCGCCACGTCCGCCGCGGTCGAGGTGTGGCCGAGCGAGAACCGGAGCGAGGCCCGGGCCAGCGCGGGTTCCACGCCCATCGCCAGCAGCACATGGCTCGGCTGGGGCACGCCCGCCGAGCAGGCGGACCCGGTGGAGCACTCGATGCCGCGGGCGTCCAGCAGCATCAGCAGGGCGTCGCCCTCGCAGCCGGGGAAGGAGAAGTGGGCGCTGGCGGAGAGCCGCCCCTCGGCCGTGGGGTCGCCGTTGAGGACCGCGTCGGGAACCGCGCCCAGGACCGCGATCACCAGCTCGTCGCGCAGCGCGGCGAGGGTCCTGGCGTGCTCCGGCTGCCGCTCGGCTGCGATCGCCGCCGCCGCCGCGAAGCCGGCCGCGGCCGGCACGTCCAGGGTGCCGGAGCGGACGTCGCGCTCCTGGCCGCCGCCGTGCAGCAGCGGGACCGGGGTGGCGGCGCGGGTCAGCAGCAGTGCGCCGATGCCGTAGGGGCCGCCGATCTTGTGGCCGGTGACGGTGAGCGCGTCCAGGCCGGAGTCGGCGAAGGAGAGCGGGAGCTGGCCGAAGGCCTGCACCGCGTCGGCGTGCATCGGGATGGCGAACTCCCGTGCCACCGCCGCGAGTTCCCGCACCGGCTGGATGGTGCCGACCTCGTTGTTGGCCCACATCACGGTGACCAGCGCCACATCGGCCGGGTTCGCGGTGATCGCCTCGCGCAGGGCTTCGGGGTGCACCCGGCCGTGGCCGTCCACCGGCAGCCAGTCGACCCTGGCCCCCTCGTGCCGCTCCAGCCACTCCACCGCGTCCAGCACGGCGTGGTGCTCGACCGGGCTGCAGAGGATCCGGACCCGGGCCGGATCGGCGTCGCGGCGGGCCCAGTAGAGGCCCTTGACCGCGAGGTTGTCGGACTCGGTGCCGCCGCCGGTCAGCACCACCTCGCTGGGACGGGCGCCGAGGGCCAGGGCGAGGGTCTCGCGGGACTCCTCGACCACGCGGCGGGCTCGGCGGCCGGCGGCGTGCAGGGAGGAGGCGTTGCCGGTGCTGCCGAGGTGTGCGGTCATGGCGCTGACCGCTTCGGGGAGCATCGGGGTGGTCGCGGCATGGTCGAGATAGGGCATGGCGGGATCAAGTGTAGGGGGAGCGGCGCGGCCACGGTGCCACGGTCCGGACCCGGACCGCGACGGCCCCGGCTCCGGCCTCGCGCCACCGGCCGCCGCCTCCCGCGTTGCGCTCTGTGCAACGGGTCCCTAGGATCCGGGGACAGATCGAGACCGGGCAAGGCGGGACTGGATGGCACAGACGGTGGACCGGGCGCTGGTGATCCTCGCCTCGCTGGCCGAGGGCCCGGCCTCGCTGGAGCAGGCCGCCAACCGGATCGGGGTGCACAAGTCCACCGCGATGCGGCTGCTGCGCACCCTGGAGGAGCACGGTTTCGTGCACCGCCAGCCGGACTACCGCTACCGCCTCGGCGGCAAGCTGTTCTCGCTGGCCCAGCTCGCGCTGGAGAGCATCGACGTCCGGGTGGTCGCCGCCCCGCACCTGGCCGCGCTCAACGAGCGCTGCGGGCACACCGTGCACCTGGCCGTGTACGAGGACGGCGAGGTCACCTATGTCGACAAGCTGGAGAGCCGCTACCCGGTCCGGATGTACTCGCGGATCGGCAAGCGGGCGCCGCTGACCGCCTCCGCCGTCGGCAAGGTGCTGCTGGCGGACCTGCCGGAGGCGCGGCGGCGCGAGGTCGCCGCGACCCTGGAGTACCCCGCCTACACGGCCCGTTCGCTGCGCACCCCCGAGGCGCTGCTGGCCGAGCTGGCCACGGTGCGCGAGCAGGGCTGGGCGGTGGACCGCAGCGAGTACGAGGAGACGGTGAACTGCGTGGCGGTGCCGATCCGGGGCATCGACGGGCGGGTGATCGCGGCCTGCTCGATCTCCACGCCCACGGTGGTCGCCCCGATGGGCACCCTGCGCCGGCTGGTGCCCGAGCTGCTGCGGACGGCCGAGGCGGTCTCCCAGGAGTACGGCGGCCGGGTCGAGGCCTGATGCGCCGTCAGCCGCTCTCGCCCCCGCTGCTGGAGCTCCCCCGGTGCCAGGCCCTGGGGGCGCGCCAGTCGTAGCGCAGCGCCAGCATCCGCAGGGTGAAGGCGACCAGCGCGGCGAGCGTCCCGGTGACCCCGTCCAGCGCGTTCAGCCAGATCAGCACGGCCACCATGCCCGCGCCGACCAGGGCGGGGACGGCGTAGAGGGCGCGGTCCCAGCGCAGCAGCGAGGGCAGCTCGTGGGCCAGCAGGTCGCGGGCCACACCGCCGCCGACGGCGGTGAGCATGCCGAGCGCGATGTCGGCGACCGAGCCGAGGCCGTAGTCGTGCGCCTTGGCGGTGCCGGTGACGCAGAACAGGCCGAGGCCGGCCGCGTCCAGCAGCTGGATGGTGCCGTTGATCCGCTGCACCTCGGGGTGCAGGAAGAAGACCACCAGGGTGGCCACCAGCGGGGTGAAGAAGTACCCCATGTTCTGGAACGCCGCCGGTGGTACCGCGCCGATCACCAGGTCGCGGAACACCCCGCCGCCGAGCGCGGTGACCTCGGCGAGCACGGCGATGCCGAAGATGTCGAGGTTCTTGCGCACGGCCAGCAGCCCGCCGGAGAGGGCGAAGACGAAGATCCCGATCAGGTCGAGCACCTGCTGCACGTCGGGGGTGAAGATCTGCGAGGTCACAGCCCCAGTTCTACCGTGTCGGAGGAACGGCGGACCGACCGCCGCCCCTCCGACACCTCACGCTAGGCCGGCGGGTTCTCCGGGAAGTGGCAGGCGACCTGGTGACCGGTCTTCAGCGCCACCAGCGGCGGCTCCTGGGAGGCGCAGACGTCCTGGGCCTTCCAGCAGCGGGTGCGGAAGCGGCAGCCCGAGGGCGGGTTGATCGGCGAGGGGACGTCGCCGGTGAGCCGGATCCGCTCGCGCTGCCCGGCGCCCCTGCGCTTGGTGTCGGGCACCGGGACGGCCGACATCAGAGCGTTGGTGTACGGGTGCATCGGCCCCGCGTAGAGCGACTCGCGGTCGGCCAGCTCCACGATCTTGCCGAGGTACATCACCGCGACCCGGTCGGAGACGTGGCGGACCACCGAGAGGTCGTGCGCGATGACGATGTAGGTGAGGCCGAGTTCCTTCTGCAGGTCGTCCAGCAGGTTGACCACCTGCGCCTGGATCGACACGTCCAGGGCCGAGACCGGCTCGTCCGCGACGATCATCTTCGGCCGCAGCGCCAGCGCCCGGGCGATGCCGATGCGCTGCCGCTGGCCGCCGGAGAACTCGTGCGGGTAGCGGTTGTAGTGCTCCGGGTTGAGGCCGCAGAGCTCCAGCATGTCCTGGACCGCGCGCTTGATGCCGTGCTCGGTCTTGATGTTCTGCAGCCGGTACGGGGCGCCGACGATGGTGCCGACGGTGTGCCGGGGGTTCAGCGAGGAGTACGGGTCCTGGAAGATCATCTGGATGTCCCGGCGCAGCGGGCGCATCTGCGAGGTGCCGAGGTGGGTGATGTTCACCCCCTCGAACTCGATCCTCCCGCCGGTGGGCTCGAGCAGCCGGGTCACCAGGCGGCCCATCGTGGACTTGCCGCAGCCGGACTCGCCGACGACGCCGAGGGTCTCGCCCTGGCGGACGTCGAAGGTGAGACCGTCCACGGCCTGGACGGCCCCCACCTGGCGCTGGAGCAGCCCCTTCTTGATGGGGAAGTGCTTGACCAGCCCGTTGACCTTCAGCAGCGGTTCGCCCTCGGCGACCGGCGCGGGTGAAGGCACGGGGACAGTCGCGCTCGCGGCGGTGGAGCTGTCATCAGCCATGGTTCGTTCTCGTCTCCTCGACGTGCGACGGGTGCTGTCGCAGTGCGGTGCTCTGTCGGGGTGGGGCCCCGCGGTCCCCTCCGCTTGTGGCGGAGGGGACCGGAGTGCGGTCCTGATCCAGCGTTGCGGCTAGATCCGGGGGGCGATCTCCTCGGTGAAGATCTGGTGCCGGGTCTCCAGCGGCAGATGGCAGGCGGCCGAGTGGTTCGGGCCGGTCTGCACCAGCTCCGGGACCTCGGTCTCGGACTGTCCGCCGGTGCGTCCCGCGTAGGGGCAGCGCGGGTGGAAGGCGCAGCCCGTCGGCAGGTTGATCAGGCTGGGCGGGTTGCCCTGGACCGGGATCAGCCGCTCCTGGATCTCCCGGTCGATCCGGGGCATCGAGCCGAGCAGGCCCCAGGTGTAGGGGTGCTCGGGCGCGGTGAAGATCTGGTCCGCCGGACCCTTCTCCACACAGCGGCCGCCGTACATCACCAGGATGTCGTCGGCCAGCTCGGCCACCACGCCCAGGTCGTGGGTGATGATGATGACCGCGGAGCCGAACTCCTGCTGCAGGTCCCGGATCAGGTCCAGGATCTGCGCCTGGACGGTGACGTCCAGCGCGGTGGTCGGCTCGTCCGCGATCAGCAGGGACGGGTCGTTGGAGAGCGCCATGGCGATCATCGCGCGCTGCCGCATACCGCCGGAGAACTGGTGCGGGTGGTCGTCCACCCGCCTGTTGGGCTGCGGGATGCCGACCCGGTCGAGCATGTTGATGGCGTGCTCGCGGGCCGCCTTCTTGCTGACGTCCGGGTGGTGCACCCGGTACGCCTCGATGATCTGCTGGCCGATCGTGTAGAAGGGGTGCATCGCGGTCAGCGGGTCCTGGAAGATCATCGCCATCTGGTGGCCGCGCAGCTTGCGGACCTCCTCCGGATGGGCGCCGATCAGCTCCTTGCCGTCGAGCCAGATCTCCCCGGTCATCCGGGCGCCGCGGGTCTTGCCGGCGGCCCGGTGCAGACCCATGATCGACAGCGAGGTCACCGACTTGCCGGAGCCCGACTCGCCGACGATGCCCAGGGTCTTGCCGCGCTCCAGGCTGAAGCTCAGCCCGTCCACGGACTTGACCACGCCGTCGTCGGTGGGGAAGTGCACCCGGAGGTCGCGGACATCGAGGAACGCGGTGGGCGGAGCGAGCAGCGGGCTGCTCGGACCCAGGTCGACCAGGTCGCTGCGGTCCTCCGCGGACGTGTTCTTGCGGATGTTCATGCGAGCCTCACACGGGGGTCGACAACCGCGTAGAGCAGGTCGACGACCAGGTTGGCGATGATGATGAAGAAGGCAGCGAAGAGGGTGACGCCCATGATCATCGGCAGGTCGTTCTTCTGGATCCCCACCAGCGCCCAGAACCCGAGGCCGTGCAGGTTGAACACGTTCTCGGTCAGGATCGCGCCGCCGAGCAGGCCGCCCAGGTCCATGCCGAAGATGGTGAGGATGGGGGTCAGCGTCGAACGCATGGCGTGCTTGCCCACCACCACCCGCTCGGCCAGGCCCTTGGCGCGGGCGGTGCGGATGTAGTCCTCGCCCATCACGTCGAGCATGGTGGCGCGGGTGAGCCGGGCGTAGGTGGCGGCGAAGAGGAAGGCCAGGGTGATCCAGGGCAGCAGCATGCCCTGGAACCAGGTCACCGGGTCGTCGCCGAAGCTGATCCCGCTGCTGTTGGGCAGCCAGTCCAGCTTGTAGACCACGATCGCCGAGCAGACCAGGCCGGTGAAGTACACGGGTAGTGACACACCGGCCAGGGCCGCCACCATGGTGACCCGGTCCAGCAGGCTGCGTTTGCGGAGGGCGGACAGGATGCCGGTGCCCACACCGAAGATCAGCCAGATGACGGCGGCGCCGGCGGCGAGGGAGGCGGTGACCGGCAGCGCGCCGGTCAGCGTGTTCCACACGGGCCGGTTGTCCTGGGTGGACAGGCCGAGGCAGGGGGCCGGGCAGTAGGTCTTGTCAGGCCCGTTGTTGTAGTGCCGACCGGCGACGATCCCCTTGACGTAGAGGCCGTACTGCTCGTAGAGCGGCTTGTCGAACCCCAGTTTCACCCGGAGGCCGGCGATGGCCGTCGGGTTGGCGTTCTTGCCGACATAGAGCATGACGGGGTCGGTGCCAGTGATCTTCGGCACCATGAAGAAGACGCCAAAGGTGATCATCGAGACCACCAGCAGCATGACGACCACGTGCGTGAGTCGCCGGAAGAGGTAGAGAAGCACTGCGATCGGCCCGGCCACCGGCCGGCCGCCTTCCCTTGTGGGGTCGGCGGCCGGCCGAGTCCTGCCTTCACCTGCCCTTCGGTCTAGCTGTACTTACTACAGGTGAAGTGAAATCACTTGCCGTCGGAGGTGCCGAGCGAGGCAAAGTTGATCATGCCGAGCGCGGCCGAGAACTGCACGTTGGTCAGGCGCGGGTTGTAGTAGTTGAGCGACTGCTCGACCACACCCGGGAAGTACAGCGCCAGGTCCATGACCCGGTGGTTGATCTTGGTGTAGTCCGCAGCGGAGACAGCCGGGTCGGTGCTCTTCGCCGCGTCGATCAGCCAGCCCTGGATCTGCGGGTCGTTGATCTCGCTGTAGTTGTTGTTACCGGCGGGCAGGATCTGGCGGCCGTCGATCAGGACGCTCAGGAAGCCCGAGGCGGTCGGGTAGTCGGATCCCCAGCCGAAGACGTTGAGGCCGATCCCCTTCTGGTGCATGATCGCCGGGGCGCCCACGGTGGAGCTGGACTTGGAGCCGTCGTACTGGAAGATGTCGGCCTTGATGCCGACCTGCTTCAGGTCGTTCTGCAGCGAGACGGCCTGCTTGACGTCCTTCGGGCTGGTGCTGCGGGCCGCGATGACGGTGCTGAAGCCGTTCGGCTTGCCGCAGAGGGCCAGCTCGGACTTCGCCTTGTCGACCTGCGACTGACCGGCCGCCAGGTTGTACGGGTCGTACTTGTCGTAGCCCGCGACGGTGGGGGGCAGCATGTTCAGCGCCAGGGCGCCGGCCCACTTGCCGCCACGCGCGGTCTGCTGACCGGTGCCGCTGGTCGCGTACTCCACGGCCTTGCGGCAGTGGACGTTGTCGAACGGCGCGACCTTGGTCTGGATCGAGATGTAGCGGATGGTCGCCGCCGGGGCGTCCACCGCGTCCGCCTTCAGCGACGGGGTGGTGAGGATCTTCGCCTGGGCGGCGGTCTGCACGCCGCGCTGTCCGGCGTCGATGTCACCGGTGCCGGCCAGCAGCTGGCTGTCGACGTCATCGGCGTTGGTGTCGATGGTGAAGTCGTACGCGTCCGGCAGCGCGGTGCGGATGTTGTCCGTCGACGGGTCCCAGTTGGGGTTGCGGACGAACTTGATCGACTTCTGCGGGGCGTAGGAGGCGATCTTGTACGGGCCGCTGGACTCGGGGGCCTGGGCGTACTTGGCGCCCGTGTCCTTGCTCGGCTCGACCGGCGAGGCGGAGCCCATGGCCAGGTGGTAGATGAAGTCCGAGTTGGCCTCGGCCAGGTGGAACACGATGGTGCTGTCGTCGGGGGTCTCCACCGACTTCAGGCCCATCTTGTTCGGGTCGGTGTCCTTGTACGGGCCGGGGTACTTCTGGCCCTCGTCGAGGTCGGCGATCAGGTAGGTCGGGCCACCGGGCAGGACGTCCTGCGCGAAGGTGCGCTCGATGCCGTACTTGATGTCCTTCGACGTGATCGGGGCGCCGTCGTCGAACTTGATGCCGCTCTTCAGCTTGAAGGTATAGGTCTTGCCGTCCGCCGAGATGGTCGGCATGGCCGAGGCCAGGTCGGGGGCGAGCTGCAGACCGGCCTGGCCCGGCTTCATCGGGTAGGCGACCAGGGTGCGGGTGTAGAGCTGCTGCAGGTTCCACACGAAGGCGTAGTAGCCGATCGCAGGGTCGAGCGAGTCGACGTCCTGCGTGCTCAGCAGGTGGATCGTGCCGCCCTTCTTGGTGGAAGGGTTCACGATGCTGGTCGCCGCGGCATTGAAGGTCGATCCGTTGCCGGACTTCGACGGCGCACTGCTGCTGCCGCCGCCCTTGCTGCCACCGCAGGCGGAGGTCACGGACATGAGTCCGGCCACGCCGACGGCCAGGATAGCCATTGTCTGCTTTTTCATGTGCTGTCAACCTCCGAGTGTGACCAGGACTGGAATTCCTGGTCGGGGGGTGAGAAAGTGCCGTGCCCGGGCCGTCGGCGCCAGGTTCGGACGTCTTAGTTGCCCTTCGGGTCCAGGGCGTCGCGCAGCCCGTCGCCGAACAGGTTGAAGGCGAGGACGGTGATGAAGATCGCCAGGCCCGGGATCAGCAGGTCGGGGAGATCGATCGTGTAGTACGTGATCGAATCCGAGAGCATCTGCCCCCACGAGGGCGTCGGCGGCTTCACACCCACCCCGAGGAAGCTCAGCGCCGCCTCGTTGAGGATGTTCGTCGGGATCATCAGCGTGGTGTACACCAGGATCGGCGCCACCAGGTTCGGCAGCAGCTCCTTGATCAGGATGTGCACCTGGCCCGCGCCCAGGCTGCGGGCCGCCTCGACGAACTCCCGTTCGCGCAAGGACAGCGTCTGCCCTCTGACGATGCGTCCGATGTAGGGCCAGCCGAAGAAGCCGATCACAAAGATCAGCACGAAGATCCTCGGGGTGCTGCCACCCATACCGAAGATCTTGTCCGGGACCACCGAGACCAGCGCGATGGAGAAAAGCAGTTGCGGGAAGGACAGCAGGACGTCCATGCTGCGGCTGATGGCGGTGTCGACCCAGCCGCCCATGAAGCCGGCGGCCATGCCCAGCAGCACACCGATGATCACCGCGAGCAGGGCCGCGCCGAAGGCCACAATCAGCGAGATCTGGGCTCCGTAGACGACACGGGCGAAGATGTCGCGGCCGGTGCTCGGCTCCAGGCCGAGCCAGTGGGTGGCACTGATGCCGCCCAGCGAGCCGCGCGGAAGACCGATGCCGATGTCGCCGAAGTCCAGTTCCTTGGGATGGAAGTCATCGGCGTTCTGCCCCTCGAGGGCGGTCAGCAGCGGCGCCAGGATGCCGACCAGGATCAGCAGCAGCACCATGACCCCGCCGCCCAGGGCGACCTTGTCGCGCTTGAGGCGTTCCCAGGCGATCCGGCCGGGTGAGCGACCGACGATCTTCCCCGGGGCGATCGTGGGGTCGGCTTCGACCTCCAGAGTCGCGGTGCCGGAGTCGTGAAGTGGCGCAGTCATGAGTGGATAGACCCCCAAGCCGGTGGTGACCGGCACACGGTGCCCGGTCGACCCGCCTGGTCGTGAGTCCCGGTCGGGACGCGGACCGACCGACGAGGTCGCAGTTCACAGTTGGTGCCAAGTGCTTTGGAACGAGATTGCGGTGACGATAAGTCAGGCGTTCACTGACAAAGCGTTCGAATGCCTATTTTTAGTCGCATAAGTGGATAAAACTCAAGTCGGCCGGACGAACCGGACATACTCACCCCCGTCCCGCAGCTGCACCACTCCGGTCCGGGGTAACGGTCGAAAGTCGTACTGTGCGTGCAAGTTGTGAGGCAGCCTCGACCCACCACTCGCGGCGCCACTCTTCAACACCGAATAGGGCCTCCGCCAGACCCCCTACTCAAAGGTTGCCTAACCGTGATCTGCATCGATACATGCCCGGGACCTGCGAATACCTCTCTTCACACGCCTGTTACACGGACCCCGCCACTCAGATCTACGCGTGCAGATAACGTTCCCGCAGGTCAGGCGCATATCTGACACCACTGAAGTGGGTGTCACCCCGATACGGACGGCCTGAATCGGGCGCTTCGAGACCATTTCGATATGTCACAGAGCGCTACCGGCTGAATGATCGTCAGGGCCGTCGGGCCCGGGGCGGACGCCGGGTCAGACCCGGGGGTAGCCGTACCCGCCGCCGGCCACCGGGCGCTCGAAGAAGGGCAGGGCGCGCACCTGGAGCCAGAGCGCCACCGGGTCGAAGGGGTCGGACATCGCGACCGTCGACACCGCCACGCCCTCGGGGACCCCGGACAGGGCGTGCTGCATCATCTGCCGGACCGACTCGACGGCCGGCGGGCTGGAGTCGTACAAATCCAGACCGATCACCAGATACGGGGTGCCCCAGGCGGGTTCGACCCAGGCCCGGCGCAGCGAGCGGACCGCGGGCGTGCCGTGCGCGGCCTGGTTCAGCAGCGCGTAGAACTGGTCCGCGGCGACCTGCGGCTCGCTGATCCGCAGCGGGCCGGCCGGCAGCCGGTCCAGGCCGCCGGCGATCCGGCGCAGATCCGCCCAGGGCAGCCCGACACCGCCGCCGGGCTGGTGCGGGTTGAGCCAGAGGCCCCAGCGCTCGCGGTAGAGCGCGGCGGCGATCTCACGCCCCGAACTGACCTGGTGGGCGCGGCTCCAGCCGCTGGCGGCCAGCTGCTCGGGGGAGGTGACGCAGGGCGCGTAGCCGGCGCCGCCGACCTCCATGTTCCCGTACTGGGCGTCGGGGCGGCCCGGCTCGCCGTGCCAGAGCAGCATCCACACCTGCCCCTCGGCGACCGCGTGGAGCAGGGACTCATAGGTGTCGAAGCGCCCCGGCACGACCTCGCGCAGTACCTGTTCGATGGCGGCCCCGCCGCCCGCGGCACCGCCTGACTCGACCACTGCCACTCTCTCCCCTACCCCCGGCCCTGCTCCGGCCGCTGCTCGAACGGTCAGCCTAGTACCCGGGCAGGTACTCGGACGGGGCGCGCTCGAAGAACGGCGCCACGGACACCAGCATCCAGTCCCCGACCGGATCCTGGGCCGAGTCCAGCAGCACCACGTCCAGGCCCCAGGGCAGCGGCACGGCGCCGAGCGCCCGGCCCAGCGCCTGGACCACGGCGTCCTGGTCCTCCGGCTGCCAGCGGTCCAGCTCGACCCCGACGAACAGCTTCTCGGCGTCGCCCTCGACCTGGGCCAGCGCCCGACGCGCCGTCAGCACCACGTCGGTGCGGGCGAGTTCACCGATCGCGGCGGTGAGGAACTCGACCGGCTCCTCGTACGGCTCGGGCAGCCGCAGGCCGACCCGGGCGCCGGCCGCGGCGACGCGCGCCGCCTCGTGCTCGGCGGCCTCGTTCGCACTGCTGCCGCCATGGCCGCCGCCGCAGAGCTCAGCGACTCCGGCCGCCGGGATCGGGATGCCGACCGCGCCCTCCGGATTCACCACGATGCCGACCCCGAGCGGCATCCCCTGCGCCAGCTCGCGCACCGGGGCCACCGTGAACGGCATGGTCCCGGCGATCCGGCGGAACTGGTCCTCGGAGCTGAACACCGGCACGAAGGGCTGGCCCGCCAGCTCGGTGGTCGGCAGCGCCAGCGTCCCGGCGTCGTGGCCGGCCCCGCCGGGCAGCGGCACCCAGACCTGGCTGCGGCGCAGCACCTCCACCACCCGGGGGGTCGCGCCCGGGTCGCCGACCGCGGCGACCAGGACCCGCTCCAGCTCGTTCGCGGGCCAGCCCTGCGCCTGTGCCGGGATCGTCGGGTACTGCATCTGCCGCTCCCACCGTTCGCTGTGCCGTTCTGCGCCGTTGTTCCGACAGCTGGAAACAGTATCCGGCCGGAGCCGCGGCACGCCCGGGTACGCGGAGACCGCGCCGCCGACTCCACCGCAGGCATGCCATGATGGGCGGCGCCCCACCACAACTGAACACCGGCCGTTACAGCCCGCGCGGGAGAGCCAGGCCGTCCCCTCCGATCGCAACGATTCCGATCGCAACGATCTCGGTTGGGGGACGCAGTCGGCGCCGAAGGAGCAAGCCCTCCCCGGAATCTCTCAGGCACAGCTACCGCACGGGCGAGGCACATCTGGAAAGTGGTCGGCGCGCTCCCCGGAGCGCGTGCCCGGCCCACCAACGGTGCAAGCCGCTCCCCCACCGCCGTCCGCGCCCCGTGCGCCGCGCGCGGGTCCGCGGGGACGTGGTGAAGCTCTCAGGTCGCAGCGACAGAGCGGGAGCCCTGCTGCAGCATGTCCTTGAGAGCTTAGGAGCTGTTCTGATGAGCCTGCGTTCGACCGCCATCGACTCTGTCCATCGCGCCCTCGGCGCGACCATGACCGACTTCGCCGGCTGGGACATGCCGCTGCGCTACGGCAGCGAGCGCGAGGAGCACAACGCCGTCCGCACCAGGGCCGGCCTGTTCGACCTCTCCCACATGGGCGAGATCACCGTCACCGGCCCCGGCGCCGGCGAGCTGCTGGACCACGCGCTGGTCGGCTTCGTCTCGGCGCTGGCCGTGAACAAGGCCCGCTACACCATGATCTGCGCACCGGACGGCGGCATCCTCGACGACCTGATCGTCTACCGCACCGGCGAGACCGAGTTCCTGGTGGTCGCCAACGCCTCCAACGCGCAGCTGGTCCTGGACGAGCTGACCGCCCGCGCGGAGGGCTTCGACGCCGCGGTCAGGGACGACCGGGACGCCTACGCGCTGATCGCGATCCAGGGCCCGGAGGCCACCGCGATCCTGGCCCCGCTCACCGACGCCGACCTGCCCGGGCTGAAGTACTACACCTCGCTGCCGGCCACGGTGGCCGGCCGCCCGGCGCTGCTCGCCCGTACCGGCTACACCGGCGAGGACGGCTTCGAGCTGTTCGTCGCCCCGGGCGACGCGGCGGAGCTGTGGGCCGCGCTGTCCGCCGCCGGCTCGTCCGCCGGGCTGATCCCCTGCGGGCTCTCCTGCCGGGACACCCTGCGGCTGGAAGCCGGGATGCCGCTGTACGGGCATGAGCTGACCACCTCGCTCACCCCCTTCGACGCCGGCCTCGGCCGGGTCGTCCGCTTCGACAAGACGACCAACGGCGGCGACTTCGTCGGCCGCGCGGCGCTGGAGAAGGCCGCCGCCGAGGCGGTGACCAGTCCGCCGCGGGTGCTGGTCGGGCTGGTCTCCGCCGGACGCCGGGTGCCCCGGGCCGAGATGCGGGTGGTCTCGGCCACCGACGGCTCGGTCATCGGTGCGATCACCTCCGGCGCCCCGTCGCCGACCCTCGGCAAGCCGATCGCCATGGCCTATGTGGACGCCGACCACGCCGTCCCCGGCACCACCGTCGCCGTGGACGTCCGCGGCACGCACGAGCCGGTCGAGGTCGTCGCCCTGCCGTTCTACAAGCGCGCCCGCTGAGCTGCCCGCTTCCGGGCTGCTCGCGCTGAGCTGCCCGCTTCCGCAATTCGGTCCGTTTCGCCCCGACCGCCTCTCATCCTGGAGAATCACCCCATGAGCAACCCCCAGCACCTCACATACAGCAAGGAACACGAGTGGCTGACCGCCGTCGAGGACGGCGTGGCGACCGTGGGCATCACCGCCTACGCCGCCGACGCCCTCGGTGACGTGGTCTACGTCCAGCTCCCCGAGGTCGGCCAGACCGTGACCGCGGGCGAGACCTGCGGCGAGCTGGAGTCGACCAAGTCCGTCAGCGACCTCTACTCCCCCGCCACCGGTGAGGTGGTCGAGGCCAACCAGGCCGTGGTGGACGACCCCGCGCTGGTGAACTCCGCGCCCTTCGCCGAGGGCTGGCTGTTCAAGGTCCGCCTGGCCGGGACCCCGGAGGGCCTGCTGACCGCCGACGAGTACGCCGCCCACACCGGCGCCTGACCCCGCCGCCACCGGTCCACCCGACCCCCCTTGCTTGAGACCCCTGCTTGAGGCGCTCCGCGCCGCACCCCTGAGGGAACACACACCATGACGGTTCTGAACCAGTCCCTGCACGCGCTCGACCCCGAGGTCGCCGCGGCCGTGGACGCCGAGCTGCACCGCCAGCAGTCCACCCTGGAGATGATCGCCTCCGAGAACTTCGCCCCGGTCGCGGTGCTGGAGGCGCAGGGCTCGGTGCTCACCAACAAGTACGCCGAGGGCTACCCCGGCCGCCGCTACTACGGCGGCTGCGAGCACGTCGACGTGATCGAGCAGCTGGCGATCGACCGGGTCAAGGCGCTGTTCGGGGCCGAGGCCGCGAACGTCCAGCCGCACTCGGGCGCGTCCGCCAATGCCGCCGCGATGTTCGCGCTGATCAAGCCGGGCGACACCATCCTGGGCCTGGACCTGGCCCACGGCGGCCACCTGACCCACGGCATGAAGATCAACTTCTCCGGCAAGCTCTACAACGTGGCCGCGTACCACGTGGACGCCGAGACCAACCTGGTCGACATGGACGAGGTCGAGCGCCTCGCCAAGGAGCACCAGCCGCAGCTGATCATCGCCGGCTGGTCCGCCTACCCGCGGCAGCTCGACTTCGCCGCCTTCCGGCGGATCGCCGACTCGGTCGGCGCGCTGCTGATGGTGGACATGGCGCACTTCGCCGGCCTGGTCGCGGCCGGTCTGCACCCCAACCCGGTGCCCTACGCCGACGTCGTCACTACCACCACCCACAAGACCCTCGGCGGGCCGCGCGGCGGGGTGATCCTGTCCAAGGCCGAGTGGGCCAAGAAGATCAACTCCGCGGTCTTCCCCGGCCAGCAGGGCGGCCCGCTGGAGCACGTCATCGCCGGCAAGGCGGTGGCCTTCAAGGTCGCCGCGACCGACGAGTTCAAGGACCGCCAGCAGCGGACCCTCGAAGGCGCCAAGATCCTGGCCGAGCGGCTCACCCGGTCGGACCTCACCGAGGCCGGCGTGTCCGTCCTCTCCGGCGGCACCGACGTGCACCTGGTGCTGGTCGACCTGCGCAGCTCCGAGCTGGACGGCCAGCAGGCCGAGGACCGGCTGCACTCGGTCGGCATCACCGTCAACCGCAACGCCGTGCCCTTCGACCCGCGTCCGCCGATGGTCACCTCGGGGCTGCGCATCGGCACCCCGGCGCTGGCCACCCGCGGCTTCGGCGCCGAGGACTTCACCGAGGTCGCCGACATCATCGCGGAGGCGCTGAAGCCCTCGTTCGACGACGCCACCCGGACCGCGCTGACCGAGCGCGTCACCGCGCTCGCCGCCAAGCACCCGCTGTACCCGGAGCTGTAGTACCCGGCCTGCAGCACTCGGAGCCGCAGCCCTCAAAAGGGGCAGACCAGCATATTCCGAATAGTTTGCACGGGGCATCGCGCACACTGGACCAGTGGGCGCGGTGCCCCGCCGCACGTCCCCACTGCTCACCGCACCCTCCACCAGACAAGGGCGTCACCGTGGCCATCAGCGTGTTCGATCTCTTCTCCATCGGCATCGGGCCGTCCAGCTCGCACACCGTCGGCCCGATGCGGGCGGCCCGGATGTTCGCCCGCCGGCTGAAGTCGGAGAGCGTGCTGGCGCAGACCACCGCCGTCCGGGCCGAGCTGTTCGGCTCGCTCGGCGCGACCGGACACGGGCACGGGACGCCCAAGGCGGTGCTGCTCGGCTTGGAGGGCAACTCGCCGCGGACGGTGGACATCCTCCAGGCGGACCTCGACGTGGAGCGGATCAAGGCGGCCAAGCGGCTGCGGCTGCTCGGCGCCCAGGAGATCGACTTCGACCCGGACAGCCAGCTGGTGCTGCACCGCCGCAGGTCGCTGCCGTACCACGCGAACGGGATGACCCTCTGCGCCTACGACGCGGCGGGCGCACCGCTGTTGGAGAAGACCTACTACTCGGTCGGCGGCGGCTTCGTGGTGGACCAGGACGCGCTCGGCGCGGACCGGGTGAAGCCCGACGACACCGTGCTGAAGTACCCCTTCCGCACCGGCGCCGACCTGCTGCGCATGGCCGCCGAGACCGGGCTCTCGGTCTCCTCGCTGATGCTGGAGAACGAGAAGGCCTGGCGGACCGAGGCCGAGATCCGGGCCGGACTGCTGGAGATCTGGCGGGTCATGCAGGAGTGCGTCCGCAACGGCATGAACCAGGAGGGCATCCTGCCCGGCGGCCTCAAGGTCCGCCGCCGCGCCGCCCCGGCCTCCCGGGCGCTGCGGGTCGAGGGCATCAGCCCGGCCAACGCGATGGAGTGGGTCACCCTCTACGCCATGGCCGTCAACGAGGAGAACGCCGCCGGCGGCCGGGTCGTCACCGCCCCCACCAACGGCGCGGCCGGCATCATCCCGGCCGTCCTGCACTACTACACCAACTTCATCACCGGCGCGGACGACGACGGCATCGTCCGCTTCATGCTGACCGCGGGGGCGATCGGCATGCTCTTCAAGGAGAACGCCTCCATCTCCGGCGCCGAGGTCGGCTGCCAGGGAGAGGTCGGCTCCGCCTGCTCGATGGCCGCCGGCGGCCTCGCCGAGGTGCTGGGCGGCACCCCGGAGCAGGTCGAGAACGCCGCCGAGATCGGCATCGAGCACAACCTGGGCCTCACCTGCGACCCGGTCGGCGGCCTGGTCCAGATCCCCTGCATCGAACGCAACGGCATGGCCGCGGTCAAGGCCGTCACCGCCGCCCGCATGTCGCTGCGCGGCGACGGCCGCCACCACGTCTCCCTGGACAAGGCCATCAAGACCATGAAGGAAACCGGCGCCGACATGAAGGTCAAGTACAAGGAGACGAGTCGCGGCGGCTTGGCCGTCAACGTCATCGAGTGCTGAGGTCTCCAGGAAGCAGGTCCTGACCAGCTCCAGATCCTGGACGGGGGGCCTCCGGGACGGCCGGAGACTCCGTGACCCAGGTCAGATTCATGTCGTGGCGTTCAGGCCTGCTCCCCCAGGTACTCGGTCAGGCCCACCGCCGTGCACTCGTCGGTGCCGTCCCCCGCCCGCACGCCCAGGCGGCGGAGCAGGCGGTTGAAGGCCCAGTCCGTCTCCGGCGTCAGCAACTGGCTGCCGTCGAAGTCGGTGACGAGGGCCTCGACGACAGTCCCGTCCAGGGCGACCCACCCGGACTGGTGGAACTGGTCCAGTTCCAGGTAGGCGACCGAGCCGGGTACATCCTGGCGCAGTCCCGCCGCGCCGAGCATGACCGCAAGGAGCCGTGACAGGCTCGCGGCCACCTCGTCATCGTCGGTGAGCGCAGAGCCGATCACCCTCCAGGCGTCCTCATCGAGCGGTACCAGCACAAATCCCTGCGGCAGCTCAACGAACAACGGATCCGCCCCGCTGCCTCGCCGGTCGTCGCGCTGCAGGCTTTCGCGCGTGCCGATCAGTGCGGTGGCTTCGGTCATCAGAGTTCACCCGATGATCGGATGCAGGAACACGGTGATCCCGTTCTGGGCGCCATAGCCCACCACTTTCTGTAGGGCGACGAGCTGATCGGCCGTCGCACCGTCCGGGAAGGCGAGCCTGAGCACGTAGTTCTTCACCATGTCAGGACTGAGCGCTGGATCACTACGTGGCGTGCCGTTCCGCCTGAAGTTGACCATGTCGTTGACATACCTCTTGCCCGTCGAGGTGACGTAGGAGTTCGGGAGCCGATGGCTGTCAGCACGCAGCTTGATGGACTTGACGCTGGTGGCGGTGGCGGTCTCGGCGTCCCAGATGTCGATGTACGGATAGCCCTTCACCAGGTTGCCGCCGAGGGCCGCCTCGATCGTCAACCGGTTCGAATCGGTCCACAGCGAGCTGAGTCCCGGCACTGATATAGCTGCCTTCAGGGCCGGGCCGCAGTCGATGTTGTGCACGAGCACCGGCGTGGTCCCGGTGGACGAGTTGTCGTCAGCCTCTCCGAATGGCTGGGCCATGCCTCGCCCAATATCACCCTGGGCCACTCCGCTCACTTCATGCCGCAGACGGGCGAGCGGGGCCTCCAGGCCAGGACAGCTGAATCGCACCGGCTTTCGGCAAAAAGTCCCGAGAAGTCCCTGGCGTTACCCTAGCTCGTCGAAATCCCAATGAAATCCGCAGGTCAGCGACCTAATGACGTACGCCGGTACCGTGAAGGTCAAGTACAAAGAGACGAGTCGCGGCGGCTTGGCCGTCAACGTCATCGAGTGCTGAGAGCCGGCATACGCGTTGCGCCACCGTGTAGCACTTGGTAGCACACCTCGCTAGCCTGGTGGCATGACAGCACAGCCGGAGATCACCCAGCGGGACCTGCGCAGCAGGTCGAGAGAGATCATGGACGCTGTCGAGGCCGGGCAGTCGTTCATAGTGACCCGTGACGGCCACCGCATCGGGGAGTTGATCCCGCTGAAGCGCCGCAGGCGTTTCGTTCCTCGGGCGGAGTTCGCCGCGATGTCGCGCAGCGCACCGGAGATCTCCCTGGATGCCTTCCGGGCAGATCAGGACGCCACGGCCGCACAGGAGACGGACGACCCCTATGCCCGTTGAGCACGAGCGGGGTCTGCTCGACACCAACATCATGATCCTGCGCCGGTGGGTGGATCCGGCCGAACTGCCGGTTGAGATGGCCATCAGCGCGATCACCTTGGCGGAGTTGTCCGCCGGACCGCACGAGGTCCGGCGGAACGAGGAACAGGCCGACTACGACGAATACGCGGAGCGGGCCCGCCGACTCGACGTCCTCCAACGCGCCGAGAACGAGTTCGACCCCATTCCCTTCGACACCGAGGCCGCACGCATCTACGGTCGGATCTGTGCTGCCGTGATCGGCGCGGGGCGGAAACCGCGAAGGCGCGTGGGCGATTTGATGATTGCCGCTATCGCCGTCTCCGAGGACCTCCCTCTGTTCACCACCAACCCCGACGACTTCAAGGGCCTGGAAACCCTCCTGACCGTCGTACCGGTGACCCGCCCCGCAGTTCCGCACGATCGCTAGTCGTCACAGCGAAACGACATCACCCGCAAAGCGGGATCGCCTCGCTCACGCTCAGCGACCAACCCCCCGTCCGTGATCGTCGCCGGTCGTGGTGACGCGGTCGACTTCGGGGAGGCGGGTGTCGTCCGCCGACCGAGGGGCCATCCGGGTGACCGCGTCGGGCATCGCGCCGACCGTGAACACGCGGACCAGGTCGTCGACGGCGACGGTGGCGTAGGAGGCTTCGGACGGCACCTGGTCGGGCAGCGGGACCACGTGGAACCCGGCCCCGAGAGCACCGTCGAAGACCTGCATCGAGGTGCTCCTGGGCTCGGGCGGCGTGAAGGATGTGGCCCACAGCGCCTCGACGGTGACATGCGCGGATTCCTTCAACACCAGCTGCACGCACCGGCGGGCCTCGTCGTAGGCGATCTCCACACCGGCCGGGTCGTCCCGCTGCTCGGAGCCGGCGGCCTCGACCTGGGCGGCGATCACACCGGCGATGCCGGCCAGCCCCTGGACGATGCTCACCCGCGGGTTGCGCCTGGAGACTTCCTCGCGCAGGTACTGCTTGGTGTCGGCCGGGACCATCCCGCCGAAGACCAGGACGTCGAGGCCGGCCACGTCGTAGTCGTCGAGGACACGGTCGAACTGGTTGGTCGCGTCAGTGGTGTAGCCCTTGGCCCGCAGGATGTCGACCGTGGCGACCAGGACGCCGGGGCTGCGGCCGACCACGAGGATGCGACCGGGGTCAGCGGGCGGGGTGGGCGGGGTGCTCATTGTTGGATCTCCTTGGCTCGGTCAGTGTTGGCAGTACCAACATAGGTGATGTTGGCCGTACCCACAATTGGTAGCCTGAAGCCATGTCTGCGCACCCCGTTCAGCCCGGCCGTACGCCGGATCGGCTCAAGGACCGTCCCACCTGGCTCATCAGTCGCGCCTACGCGCACACCACGGCCCTGCTCGCCGCCGGGTTCGAAGCCAAGGGCAACGGCCTGCGCGGGTACCACTACCGGCTGCTCGCCGCGCTGGAGCAGTGGGGGCCCGCGAGCCAGGCCGATCTCGGCCGCGATACCGGCATCGACCGGAGCGACGTCACCGCCGCGCTCACCGCGCTGGAATCACGCGGCCTCGTCGCACGCAGGGTCGACCCCGACCACAAGCGCCGCAACATCGTGACGATGACACCGCAGGGCCTGGAGACTCTTCGCGACCTGGACGCCATGGTCGACGAGATCCAGGAAGCCGTGCTGGCACCGTTGACCGCTGCCCAGCGGCGTCAGTTCGTCGACCTCATGTCGCGGCTGCTTGTTACTGCCTGAGAGCGGCCGATCCGGACATGCGCACAACGAGGGGTTGTGCCTACCCGGGTGATCGGTTGTTTGATCCGGGCATCCGCCAGGCGCTTGGATGCCAGTGGTCAGCGGGCGGTTGTCCGGGTCGGCGAGAGGTGCGTGGCGGATGGCGGGTCGGCGGACGCTGGGCAGGCGGTTCGGGTGGCTGTGGGCCGCCTATGCGGTCAGCGCGTACGGCACGGGGTTCGGGTTCGGCGCGTTCCCGCTGATCGCGATCCTGGTGCTGCACTCCGGGCCGGCCCAGGTGGCGGCGCTGGCGGCCTCGGGGCGGGCGGTGGGAGCGCTGGTCGCGGTGCCGCTCGGTCCATGGGTGGAGTTCCGCCGCAAGCGGCCGGTCATGGTGGCGATGGACCTGACCCGGTTCGCGGCGCTGATGAGCATCCCCGGCGCGTTCGCGCTCGGCCTGCTCAGCTTCGCCCAACTCCTGGTCGTCTCCGTCGTCGTGGCAGCAGCCGACATCGCCTTCAAGGCGGCCAGTGGCGCGTATCTGAAGGCGTTGGTGCCGCCGGAGGACCTGCTCGTCGCCAACGGCCGGTTCGAGTCCACGACATGGACCGCGACCACGGTCGGACCACCGCTCGGCGGGGCCGCGATCGGGCTGTTCGGCCCGGTGACGACCGTGCTGGCCGACGCGGTCAGCTACCTGCTCTCGGCGCTGGGCATCCGTGCCATCGGCGGCGCCGAACCGCACCCCGCGCGGACCGCACCCGCCACGGCACCGGCCACCGCACCGGCCACGGCACCGACCACGACACCGGCCACCCCACCCGCCACGCCGCGGACCGGCACACCGCGACTGCGGGCCGGCGACCTGCTCGAAGGATGGCGCTACCTCCTCGCCCACCCCGCGCTGCGCCCGCTGTTCCTCAATACGATCGTGGTCAACGGCCTGATCATGGCCTCCGAACCGCTCATGGCCGTCCTGCTGCTGGGCCGCCTGGGATTCGCGCCCTGGCAGTACGGCCTGGTGTTCGCGTCCCCCTGCATCGGCGGGCTGGTCGGCTCACGGATGGCGCCCGGACTCGTGGCGCGGTTCGGGCAGCGCCGGGTGCTGCGCAGCTCCGGGGTGCTGCGCGCCTGCTGGCCGGTCGGGCTGGCCTTCGTCCGGCCCGGTGCCCCCGGGATCGTCCTGATCGTGATCGTCCAACTCGGCCTGGTCACCTGCATCGGCGTGTTCAACCCGGTGCTGGCCACCTACCGACTCAACCACACCGAACCCGACCGGATCGCCCGCACCCTGTCCGCGTGGTCGATCAGCAGCAGCGCCACCATCGCGGCGCTGACCGCCGCTTGGGGCCTGCTGGCCGCCGCCACCAGCCCCCGCACCGCCATCGCCGCCGCCGGAGTCCTGCTGCTGGCCACCCCGCTACTGCTCCCGCGCCGGGAGACCGCGGACGAAGCGGCGGTGCCCGGCCCTCGGCCCGCCGCGGAGGAATTGCCTCCACAAAGAATCGGATAGAAACCATTGACGGGAATAAACACCGTGGCCTAACTTGACGTAATGGCAGCCGCCCTGACGAATTATCGGCTCCTCTATTTGTCCAATGCCGTGTCCAGGGTCGGTGGAGGATTCTTCCCGGTCGGACTTGCCTTCGCCGTACTCGATCTCACCGGTTCCGCCGCCGATCTCGGTTACACCCTGGGGGCGGCAGCCGTCGTCGGCCTCGGATTTCTTCTCCTCGGCGGCACGGCCGCGGACAGATGGCCGCGGGTCCGGGTACTGCTGCTGACCTCGCTGACAAGTGCCGTGCTGGAGATATTCACCGCGATCAGCATTCTGACGAATTGTGTCCGGGTCTGGGAACTGGTGGCCCTGTCGGCGGCGTCCGGCCTGACCGGTGCCTTTTCCCGGCCCGCCGCCCAGGGTCTGATCCCGATGGTGGCACCGGCCGACGGGCTGCAACGGGCCAACGCCCAGATCCGGCTGGCCAACAGCGTCTGCGTCACGCTGGGCCCGTCGCTGGCCGGACTGCTGGTCGCGGCGACCAGCCCCGCCTGGGCCATCCTGATCGACGCCGCGAGTTTTGTCGCCTCTATCCCGATCCTGCTGAAGCTCAGCCGCGGAATTGCCGCCTCGGCGTCGGAAGCGCCGGTGAATGCGGCGGATGTCCCCGGCTTCATCGACCAGATCCGCGAGGGATGGACGGAATTCCGGTCGCGCTCCTGGTTGTGGATGGTCGTCCTTCAGAGCACCTTTGCCAATGTGGGCAGTTACGCCGGCCGGCTCCTGCTGATGCCGGTGGCCATGGAGCAGCACTACGGCGGCGCGAGCACCTGGGGATTCCTGCTCTCGGCGCGCTGCCTCGGCTATGTCCTCGGCGGCCTGACCGGTATCGCCTGGAAACCCCGGCACTCCGTACCGGTATGCGTGGCCTATCTCCTCGGCGGCGTGCTGCCGCTCGTCGCCCTGGCCACGAGGCAGCAGTTGTGGATTGTCCTGCTGGCCGCTCTCGCCGCCGGGTTCTGCGTCGAACAGCACAATCTCCTCTGGGACACCGCGCTGCAGCAGCGGCTGCCGCTGCGGATCCTCAGCAGGGCCTACGCCTACGACCAGTTGGGGTCGGAGCTGTTCACCCCGGTGGGCCTCTTCTTCGGCGGCGCGATCGTGGGGTCGATCGGCATCTCGTCGGCGCTGTGGGGGTGCGCCGCGCTGATCGGCGTCCCCACCCTCATCGTCTTCTCCGCGGTCATGCTCCGCGAGGTGTCAGGGCTGGACCCCGGGATCACGGTGGTCCAGCCCGAACACTAGCAACAGGTCAGTCAACCCGGTGGTGTCCCCGGTTCCTTGCCCTTCCGATTCGTGGCGGCGCCCCTGACCGTGGCGCGGGCGGCCTGGGCGACGAAGACCACGCCGGTGACGGCGGCCAGGGCGTAGGCCACGGCCAGGGCGACGACGAGGGTGTACCGGCCGGTGCTGAGGTGCTCGGGGAGCTTCTCGACCAGGTCGGCGATGCTGGTCAGCACAAATCCCAGCAGGGTGACACCGACCAGGAAGACGCCGAACACGACCACCGTGTTGCTTCCGTTGGTCACCCGGTCCACCGAGGTCTGCGCCTCGGCCACTTCGCGCCGCATGCCGCTGAGTTCGGCCTCGAACTCCCGCTGCAGCCGCTCCATGCCGGCCCGGAGGTCGCCGGCGATGGTCTCGGTCTCGCTGCGAAGGTCCTTGACGTTGCGGAAGTACGCCAGGCCGCCGTCCTCCGAGTCGTGGTCCGCCCTGAAGAGCTTGCTGAGGTAGTCGAATCCGACGTTGGACACGGACTTCGGCTCGGCCGCCGGCTCGATGGCGAAGAACTGCAGATAGGCGATCTGGTCGCCCTCGCGGAGATGGATCTCCGTCGGGCCGACATTGGCGACGACGAAGTAGAGCCGCTCATTGCTCTTGGCGGACCACCGGGAGGTGTCCTGGTCGTACTGCCTGCCGTAGCCGGGGTGGACCGTCGAGCCGTGCAGGATCAGCAGGCCCCGCGCCGACAGGCCGAACTTGTCGCCGATGGTCGCGGTGACGTCGAAGTCGAAGGTGAACCTCTCGATCGTGGAGATCAGCGCGGAGTCCCCCGGCGCCAGGGTGAATTCGGAGACCCTGGCCCCGTCGGTGACCGCGGTGTACCTCGCGTTCCCCGGGGTGGACGGAATGACCAGCAGGTCGCCGCCGAGCCGGACGCTGTAGCCGGCCCCGAGCACCTGGTCACTGCTCCACGATCCGGCGCGGAAGATCCGGTCCGGCTGGTTCAGCGCGTCCAGCAGTCCCTGCCCGGAGAGCAGACGTCCGTCACCGTTCACCACAAGCACCAGTCCCCCCACCGGAAGCAGCCGTACGTGCCTCCATGGTGCCCTCAACCCGCCTGCGCTGTCTGCAGCTTGTGCGGCAGTCGGCGGCTACGGCAGCAGGTCGGCCGCGCCGACGCCCAGGGCCGCGGCGAGTTCCCGCAGGACCAGGATGCTGAGGTTGTTGTCCAGGTCGCCGCCCTCCTCCCAGCGCCGGATCTGATCGGCGCTCAGGAACCCCGGGATCCGCACCGCCCGGACCAGGTCCTCGTAGGACATCCGGCGGCTCTCGCGGAGCTCCCGGATGCGTGGGCCGAGGCCCGGGGCCCGGTACTCGCGCAGCACGCTCCGGCGCCGCAGCAGGGCGGGGCGGAGTTCGGCCAGAACGCTGTTCAGGTCCTTGCCGAGGCCGTCCGGCCCCTGGTAGCGGACCATCTGCACGCTGCCGGGCATGCCGGTGACCATGCGGCTGACCTTCAGCCCGCTCCTGGCGACGACGATGATCGGGAGCATCGCCTCGGTCGCGAAGACCAGTTCCTGCCCGGCGCCGGTGCTGGGCTGATCGGCCAGGTAGACCAGCAGGTCGGAGCGGACCACCCGCTGCCGGTCGAGGCGGAAGACCTCCGTGTCGGGGACGTCGGGGTGGTGCACCGGGTCGGTGATCTTCCGGGGCTCGTACAGGTCGATCCCGTGCTCCCGGCAGGACGCGGCGACCACGTCGGAGATCTCAAAGATCTGCTCGCGGGCCTCGGCGGCGAGTCCGGTGAGCGCGCTGGCGAGATAGGCCTGCAACTGCTCGGCCGCCTGCGGTTCCCCCGGGACTGCCGGCCGTGCTGAATCTGTCATGTCTGAGGCCTCTGCCAGGAACGTTGCGGACGGGACCCGGCCCAGCTTAGAGGGGTTGGCGGGACCGGTGCCGCCCAGAAACATGAGAGATGCTCGCCTTGCCATTGACATGGTGATGATCAGCCCAGCACAGTGCACGCATGACGCTGACCCTGGGTCAACAACCGGTCGAGCGGGTCGGCGGACGGTGGACCGGCGCGCTCACCCTCGCCAACCTCGGTGTCTGGGCCGCCTGGTACGGGCCGCTGCAGATCCTGCTGGCGCTGCAGGCGGAGCACCTGGCCCCGGCGCACAAGACCTCCACCCTGGCCCTGGTCAATATGCTCGGGGCGATCGTCTCGGTGGTCGCCAACCCGCTGTTCGGCGCCCTGTCCGACCGGACCACCGCACGGGTCGGACGGCGGCTGCCCTGGGTGGTGTTCGGCGTGCTCGGCGGCGCGGTCGGGCTGGCGGTGCTGGCCGCGGCGTCCAGCGTGGCGGTGATGGCGGTCGGCTGGTGCACGGTCCAGTTCACCCTGAACGCCGCGTACGCCGCGCTCACCGCCGCCGTCCCGGACCAGGTGCCGACCCGTCAGCGCGGGGTGGTCGGCGGGTGGCTCGGGGTGGCCCAGATCCTCGGGGTGCTGGCCGGGACCGCGGTGGCCACCGTCGCCGGCGGGACCGGGGCCGGCTATCTCGCCTGCGCCGGGTTCTCGGTGCTGGCCGTACTGCCCTACCTGCTGATGCGCCGGGACATCGCGCTGGCCCGGGCGGACCGGCCGCCGTTCGGCTGGGGCGCCTTCCTGGCCGGGTTCTGGGTGGACCCGCGCCGCTTCCCCGACTTCGGCTGGGCCTGGCTGACCCGCTTCCTGGTCAACCTCAGCAACGCCATCTGCACCATGTACCTGCTCTACTACCTCACCGACGCGGTGCACTACACCGGCGACGCGGACACCGGCGTGCTGGTGCTGACCGCGCTGGACGCGGTCACCCTGCTGGCCACCGTGGTCGTCGGCGGGGCCTGGTCGGACCGCACCGGCCGACGGAAGGTGTTCGTGGCCTGGGCCGGGATCATCATGTCCGCCGCCACCCTGCTGCTGGCGGTCTGGCAGACCTGGACCGGCGCGGTCGTGGCCTCGCTGGTGCTCGGCCTCGGCTTCGGCGTCTACACCTCGGTGGACTTCGCACTGCTCACCGACGTCCTCCCGGCCGCGCGCAGCCGGGGCCGGGACCTGGGCGTGATCAATATCGCGGCGGCCCTGCCGCAGGTGATCGCCCCGGTCCTGGCCGCGCCCGTGGTGGACCACCTCGGCGGCTACACCACGCTCTACGCGGTCGCCGGGGTGATCGGCATCGTCGGCTCGCTGCTGGTGCACCGGATCCGCGGGGTAGCCTGACCGGCGTGGACGAGACCGCCTGGAACACCGTGGACCGCCTGGTCGCCTGGCTCGACCGGAACAGCGAACTGCCGGAGGAGACCCGGACGATCCTGCAGATCCTCAAGATCACCGAGGAGGCGGGCGAGGTCGCCGAGGCGGTGATCGGGGCCACCGGGCAGAACCCGCGCAAGGGTTACTCGCACACCTGGGCCGACGTCCAGGAGGAGCTGTGCGATGTGATCGTGACCGCGATGGTCGCCCTGACCCGGATCAACCCGGACGCCCGGCAGCTGTTCACCGAGAAGCTGGAACGGATCGCGGCGCGCTCACTGGCGGTTGACTGACCGTCAGACCGGCTGCGGCCGCCGGATCCCAGGCGCCCCGAGGTGCTCCCAGAGCCGGAGGGTGATCTCCGCCCCGGTCGGGTCATGGATCACCGTCGGGGGCTCGTCCGCGAGTTCGAACCCGGTGGTACGGGCGACGGCGATGCTCGGCGCGTTGGCCGGGGCGATCCGGAGCACCACCCGGCGGGCGCCCAGCGAGTCGTAGGCGAAACCGGTGAGCAGCCGGACCGCGCGGGCGGAGAGGCCCTGACCGCGGTAGAGCGCGCCGATCAGATAGCCGAGCTCGACCTCGCCCTGCTCGTCCCTGAGCATCAGCACCACCTCGCCAAGCGGCACCCGGCCGTCCAGGGTGACCGCGAGCTGCAGCCGTCGTCCACCGCTCCGGGCCTCCTGACTGCGGACCAGGTAGCGGCGGGCCGCCTCGGTGTCGACCAGCGGGGTCCAGCGGGCGACCTCGGGGTCGTCGAAGAGGGCGGTCATCGCCGGGACGTCCTGGTCCGTCCAGTCGCGCAGCACCAGGCCGTGGCCGGCCAGCCGGAACGGGGGTGCGGGGACAGCGGGTGCCGGGGCAGGGCGCGGAGTCGTCATGATCCGATCCTGCATCAGCCCGCAGGAGTTTCCCGACCGCGCAGTTCGAACCAGACCGACTTGCCGCGGGACATCAGGTCCGCGCCCCAGCGGTCGGAGAGGATGTTGACGAGCTGCAGGCCGCGGCCGGAGTCGTCCTCGGGGTCGCCGATGATCAGGCAGGGCAGCGCCCTGGACGGGTCGCGGACCTCGAAGCGGACCCCGCCCTGGCGGCGGACCACCCGCAGGCCGAACGACCGGCCGCCGGTGTGCCGCACCACATTGGCCACGAGTTCGGCGACCAGCTGCTCCGCCACCTCGCCCAGGCCGCCCAGTCCCCAGGACTCCAGGACGGACCGGGTGAGGCGGCGGGCCCTCACCGAGGAGTCGCGCCCCGCGGGTAACCGCACCTCGTCGGTCAGCGGGTCGGTGAGCAGACCGAAGAGTGCGAGGTCGAGCTCCTCCGCGGTGACGGCGGCCTCGGCGAGGACGTCGGGCCAGAGCTCCAGCCAGTCGTCCGGGCGGACCTCCGCACGGACCTCTGTACGGGCCTCCGGACGGACCGGCTCAGCGAGGGTGCCCGAGGCACCTCCGCCCGCCGTCAGCTGATGCTGCTCCACATTGCCCCGTGCCGCCATGTCCTTATCATCGCGACTCTGGGGTGACTTGGGGAGCACAATGCGTAAAGAATCATCATTGCTTCTGGCATATGCCGCTGACCTAGCAGGCCGATGATCGACCTGCGGCGTTAACCCGCAGGTCAGCGGAACTTAGCCTTCCCCGGGCCCTCTTCGACAAAACTCCGCATGCCGATCTCCCGGTCCTCGGTGGCGAACATGCCTGCGAAGAGCTGTCGTTCGATCGCCAGGCCGGTGTCGAGATCGGTCTCGAGACCGCGGTCCACCGCCTCCTTCGCGGCCCGCAGCGCGTAGGCAGGACCGGTGGCGAGCCTGGCCGCCAGGGCCAGGGCGGTCGGGTAGACCTCCTCGGCCGGGACCACCTGGTCGGCGAGGCCGATCCGCAGCGCCTCGTCCGCCCGCACCTGGCGTCCGGTGAAGATCAGCTCCTTGGCCCGGGACGGGCCGACCAGCCGGGACAGCCGCTGGGTGCCGCCGGCGCCGGGGATCAGCCCGAGCAGGATCTCCGGCTGGCCGAACTTGGCGTTGTCGGCGGCGATCCTGATGTCCGCGCAGAGCGCCAGCTCGCAGCCGCCGCCCAGGGCGTAGCCGGTCACCGCGGCCAGCACCGGCTTGGGGATCCGGGCCACCGCGTTGAAGGACTCCTGCAGCGCGCCGCCGCGCTCGACCATGTCGGTGTAGGACATGCGCTGCATCTCCTTGATGTCCGCCCCCGCGGCGAACACCTTCTCCCCGCCCCAGAGCACCACGGCGCGGACGTCGGCCCGGCCGGCCGCCTCCTCCGCGACCGCGCGGAGTTGGTCCTGCATCACCGAGTCCAGCGCGTTCATCGGCGGGCGGGCCAGTCGGATCGTACCGACGGCGTCCTCGACTTCGAGGGTGACGAACGCGGTCATGCGGTGCCTCCAGGGATCGGCGCTGCCCCCGAGGGAGGGGGTGAACGCATGTTAACGGCCCGCCACCCGGGGTTCGAGTGGCGGGCCGTCGGCGCGGCGGGAGGGTCAGGCGGTCCAGGCGGCCCAGGACATGTTCCAGCCGTTCAGGCCGTTGTCCGGGGCGACGATCTTGTCGGGCGAGTGCACCACCTGCACCACGTCGCCGATGATCGAGTTGTTGTAGAACCAGGCCGCCGGGGTGGTCGAGCTGCCGCCGCCCTTGACGTCGTGCAGGCCGACGCAGCCGTGCGAGGTGTTCTGGCTGCCGAAGGTGGAGATCGGCCGCCAGTAGTTGCCGTGCACGAAGGTGCCCGAGGTGGTGAGCCGCATCCCGTGCGGCACGTCCTTGATCCGGTAGGCGTTGCCCAGGCCGACCGTGGTCGAGTCCATGTCGACCGTCGGGTCCTTCTCGGTGATCACCATCTTGCCGTTGTACGTGGTGTGCGTGGAGTCGCCGAGGCTGGCCGGGAGCGTCCGGTAGAGGGCGCCGTTGCGGTAGATCTTCAGGGTGTGCGCGGTGTTGTCGGCGACGCTGGTCTGGCTGCGGCCGATGGTGAAGCTGACGTCCTTGAACTGCTTGCCGTAGGTGGCGGCACCGGTCCTGACGCCGTCCATGTCCATGTGCAGGGTGACCTTGGTGCCCGGCGCCCAGTAGGACTTCGGACGGAAGTCGATCCTGCTGTCGCCGAACCAGTGGCCGACGACCTCCACCGCCGGGGAGGCGGTGACGGTGACGGCCTTCAGCACCGCCTTCTTGTAGGCGCTGCCGACGCTGTGGGTGAAGTTGATCGACACCTCCATGCCGACGCCGTAGGTCGCCCCGGGGTCGACGTTGAAGTTGCCGATGTTGACGGCGCTGGGCGTCAGCGTGGTGAAGGTCGACCGGTCCGTCACCGGGACCTGCTCGCTGTCCACCGCGGTGGTCGCCACCGTGTACTTGGTGCCGCTGCGCAGCACGCCGGACGGGGTCCAGCTGCTGCCGTCGGCGGCGAGGGTGCCGGCCACGGCGGTGCCGTCCGCGGCGGTGACCTTGACCGTGGTCAGTTTGCCGGAGGCGGCGGTGATCCTGAGCGCGCCGGTGGTGTCCACGTCCGTGGAGTCGTTCTTCGGCAGGATCGTCACCACCGCGGCCGAGTTCGCCGCGCCGGTGGCGTCGCCGGAGCCGGCCGAGGCGCCGCTGGACGCCGTCGCGCCGCCGCCCTGGGCCGGGACCGGGGTGGCGCCGCCACCGCTGCCGCAGGCCGTGAGCAGCAGCGCCGAGCCGACCGCCAGGGCCAGCAGGCCGCGCCGGGCGCCCCGCCGGAGCCCCCTCCGGCCCGTCGCGGTGGCCGTGTTCATGTGTGTGGTGGCCTCAACAGCCCGTGCCGAATTCAACCGACTCTCCCCATCCCGGATGTACAACCTCTATGAACGCCGTCCGGCACTGTCCCGTTGCATCAGGGGGTGCGTGTGTGGCATCTCACATGGCCGTGGTGAGCTTAACCGGCTTTCGTGGGAGGTCCCGCGCCAGGGCCCGCACCGGGGCCCGCTCCGCCGCGGGTCAGTGCAGGGCGCTGCCGGCGACCCACTGGGCCCAGCTCAGGTTCCAGCCGCTCATCCCGTTGTCCGGGGCGACCAGGCCGCCCTGCGCGTCGACCACCTGGACCACGTCGCCCGGCATGGAGTGGTCGAAGAACCACCCGGCCGGGGTGCTGTCGCTGTAGCCGCCCTTGACGTCGTGCAGCCCGATGCAGCCGTGCGAGGTGTTCTGGCTGCCGAAGACCGAGGCCGGCCGCCAGTAGACGCCGTGCACGAAGGTGCCGGAGTCGGTCAGCCGCATCGCGTGCGGCACCGCCGGGATGTCGTACTCGTCGCCCAGGCCGACGCTCTCCGAGTTCATCCGGGTCACCCGGTCCATCTCGGAGATCACCATGATCCCGCGGTAGCTGGCGTGCTGGGGTTCGCCCGCGGAGATCGGCAGGGTGCGCAGCACCACCCCGTCCCGGCGCACGGTGAGCTGGTCGGTGACCGCGTCGGCGGTGCTGACCTGGGCCCGGCCGATGCCGAAGACGACCTTCTTGTCCTGGGTCCCGTACACCCCGGGGGCGCCCTCGACCCCCTTGAGCCGCAGCGCCAGCGTGACCCTGGTGCCCGGCTTCCAATAGTGCTCCGGGCGGAGGTCGAGCCGGCTGCCGCCGAACCAGTGCCCGACCACCGGGACGGCCGGGCTCGCGGTCACCCCGACCGCGCGCTCGACCGCGGCCCGGTCGGTGACCGGGTGGCTGAACCGGAGCGACACCTCCATGCCGACCCCGACGGTGCTGCCGTTCTCCGGGGTGTAGAAGGCGATGAAGGTGTTCCTGGGAACGAAGGTGGTGAACACCGCGTGCTTGGCCGCCTGCAGCCCCTGGGCGTCGGCGGCGACCGCGTCCAGGGTGTAGCGGGTCTCCGGCATCAGCTTGCCGGCCGGCTTCCAGGACCCGCCGTCGGCGGTGATCGCGCCGGGCACCGCGTCGCCCCGGTCGTCCCTCAGCCGGACCTGGGTCAGCCGCCCGGAGCGCACGGTGACGCCGACCCCGCCGGTGGCCGGGACCTGCGCGGCGCCGTCACCGGGGGTGACCGTGACCACCGCGGTGGACAGCGCGGTGGAGGCCGCGGCCGGGCCCGCGGGTCCGGCGTCGCTGGACACCGGCTGCCGGTGCGGGCCGCTCCCGCAGCCCGCGACCAGGACCAGCGCACCGAGGGCGAGGGCCCGTCCGGTCCACCGTGTCGTCGACTTCCATGCCCCGCTGTGCTGACCCACCGTCAGTGACTCCTTAGCTCGTCGCTAAGGATCAACGAGGACACTCGGACGGGGACACGTCCGGCAGGTGGATACATCGCCTCAACCACGTGACATCTGCCACTGGGGAGGGAACGTACCTTCCAGTCGGGGAACGGGACTCCCCGCGGCGGGGAGGTACGCGTCATGGCGGCATGGCAGGGGGCGGGCGACCGGGCGGTGCCCGACGGCGCCGCGCCCGAACGCGGCAGGCTGCAGCTGGTACCGGCCGAGGTGCAGCTGCCCGAGCACGCCGAGGACACGCTGGACGCCCCGGAGCTGGTACCGGCGCAGGCGCCCGCGCCGGCCGTACCGGTCTGGCCCGGCAGCTGGCAGCCGCTGGGGGCGCGGTTCCACCTCGGCCCGGACGGGCGGCCCGGCACCAACTTCGCGCTGTGGGCGGCCGGCGCGGAGGCGGTCGAGCTGTGCCTGTTCGACGACCTCGGCCAGGAGACCCGGTACCCGCTGGTCGAGCAGACCTTCCAGATCTGGCACGGCCACCTGCCAGGCGTGCTGCCGGGCAGCCGCTACGGCTTCCGGGTGCACGGCCGCTGGGACCCCTGGACCGGGGCCCGCTGGAACCCGGCGAAGCTGCTGCTCGACCCCTACGCGCGGGCCGTGGACGGCGAGTTCCGGCTGCACGACGCCCTGTACGGGCACGTCCGCGGCTGGCCGGAGCGGGAGGTCGCGGACACGGTCAGGGACAACCGCGACTCGGCCCGGTACATGCCCAAGGCCGTGGTGGTGCACGACGACGACGACTGGTCCGACGACCGGCGGCCGAAGACCGCCTGGGCCGACACCGTCCTCTACGAGCTGCACGTCAAGGGCTTCACCCAGCGGCACCCCGGGATCCCGGAGCAGCTGCGCGGCACCTACGCCGGACTGGCCCACCCGGCCGCGATAGCCCATCTGACCGGGCTCGGCGTCACCGCGGTCGAGCTGCTGCCGGTGCACCAGTTCGCCGACGAGGAGCACCTGCAGCAGCGCGGGGCCGGCAACTACTGGGGCTACAACTCCATCGGCTACTTCGCCCCGCACGCCGGCTACTCCGCCTCGGGCAGCCGGGGCCAGCAGGTCACCGAGTTCAAGCGGATGGTGCGGGCGCTGCACGCGGCCGGGATCGAGGTGATCCTGGACGTGGTCTACAACCACACCGCGGAGGGCAACGAGGGCGGCCCCACCCTGTCGCTGCGCGGGATCGACAACGCCGGCTACTACCGGCTGCAGCCGCACAACCGGCGGGCGTACGCCGACTTCACCGGCTGCGGCAACACCCTGGACAGCAACCAGCCGCAGGTGCTGCGGCTGATCACCGACTCGCTGCGGTACTGGGTCAGCGAGATGGGCGTGGACGGCTTCCGCTTCGACCTGGCGGCGGCGCTGGCCCGGTCGCCGTTCGAGGTGTCGATGCTCGCCCCCTTCCTCTCCGCGGTGTCGCAGGACCCGGTGCTGAGCCGGGTGAAGCTGATCGCCGAGCCCTGGGACATCGGCATCGGCGGCTACCAGGTCGGCGGCTTCCCGCCGCTGTGGACCGAGTGGAACGACAAGTACCGGGACACCGTGCGCGACTACTGGCGCGGGGCCCGCCCCGACGTACGGGAACTGGGCTCGCGGCTGGCCGGCTCCTCCGACCTCTACCAGCAGGGCGGGCGGCGCCCCTACGCCTCGGTCAACTTCGTCACCGCGCACGACGGGTTCACCCTGCGCGACCTGGTCTCGTACAACGACAAGCACAACGAGGCCAATGGCGAGGACAACAGGGACGGCACCAATGACAACCACTCCTGGAACTGCGGCTTCGAGGGCGAGACCGACTCCGCGCAGGTGAACGCGCTGCGGCGGCGGCAGCTGCGCAACCTCACCGCGACCCTGCTGCTGTCCACCGGGGTGCCGATGCTGGTGGCGGGCGACGAGATGGGACGCACCCAGGGCGGCAACAACAACGCCTACTGCCAGGACAACCCCACCAGCTGGATCGACTGGAGCCTGCTCCGGGAGGACCCCGGCTGGCAGTCGCTGCACGCCCTCACCGCCCGGCTGATCCGGCTGCGCCGGGAGCACCCGGTGCTGCGCCAGCGCGGATTCTTCTCCGGCCGCCCGGCCCACCCCGGCGGGCTGCCCGACCTGACCTGGTTCACCGCGCGCGGCCGGGAGATGACCGAGGCCGACTGGTACAGCCCCGGCGCCACCCTCGGCATGTTCCTGGCCGGGGACGAGATGGCCGAGCGCGACCCGCTCGGCCGGGAGGTCGCCGACGACAGCTTCCTGCTGGTGCTGCACGCCCACCACCGCCCGCTGCGGTTCGTGCTGCCGGGCCCGCGCTGGGCCGAGTCCTTCGGGACGGTGCTGGACACCTCGCTGGAGGACCAGTCGGCCGAACCCGGCGGACAGCACGAGGCCGGGAGCACGCTCACCCTGCCCGGCCGCTCGCTGCTGCTGCTGCGCGCCCACGGCAGAGGAGGCGGCGGCAGCGGTTGAACCTTCCGCCCGGGTGGTGCGTACTGAGGGGTGTGGACCATTCGTCGGCGCGCGACTCGGAGTTCGTGCGCTCCCTCTACTCCCGGTACGGGCGCTCGCTGCTCGGGCGGGTGCTGGGGCTCGTCCACGGTGACTACCAGCGGGCGGAGGACATCGTGCAGGAGACCTTCCTGCGCGCCTGGCAGCACCAGGACTCGCTCGATCCGGACCGGGCGGGCCCGTGGCTGCACACGGTCGCGCACAATCTGGTGGTCTCGGCCTACCGGAAGGTGAAGGCCAGGCCGGCCGAGTCCCCGATGCCGGAGGACGACAGCGGCGGCTGGGCCGAGGACACCGACGGCGGCGACCAGGAGCTCGACCGGATGCTGGAGCGCTGGCAGATGCTGGACGCCATGCGCGGGCTGCGGCCCGAGCACCGGGACGTCCTGATCGAGGTGTACTACCTGCGCCGTACCGTGGCGGAGACGGCGGAGCACCTGGGGGTGCCGCTCGGCACCGTGAAATCCCGCTGCTACTACGGGCTGCGGGCCCTGCGCAACGTACTGGAGGAGAGAGGGGTGACATCCCGATGACGACACCGTGCCAGGAGAGCGTCTCGCTCGGCGCCTATCTGCTCGGGGCCCTCGACCCCGACGAGCGCAGGGCGATGGAACTGCACGTGGCGGGCTGTGAGCAGTGCCGGGCCGAGCTGGTGGAGCTGGCCCCGCTGCCGGGACTGCTGCGGCACACCCCGTTCGAGGAGCTGCCGGAGACGGCGGCGGCGGCCGAGTCGCTGAGCCCGCTGCGGGAGCAGTCCCTCCCCGGGCCGGCCCCGGCTCCCGTGCCGGTGCCGGAACTGATGCCGGTACCGGCTTCGGGACAGGTCCCGGTTCCGGCGCAGCACCGCAGGCAGCGGCGGCGCGGACTGCTCACCGCGGCCGGGCTGGCGCTGGCGGCCTGCGTGGCCGGGGTCGCGGTGTACGCGGCGGTGGGACGTGACAACCCGTCCGCGCCCCGTACCGCGGCCGCGGCGACCTGGAGCGCGACCGACCCGACCACCCATGTGTCGGCCAGCGCGGCGATGATCCCGGAGGCGTGGGGGACCAAGTTCGAGGTGAAGCTCGGCGGGCTGCCCTCCGGCATCACCTGCCACATGGTGGTGCACGCCAAGGACGGGCGCAGCGAGACAGCCGGCACCTGGGGCTCGAACTACGGTCCCTGGGCCGTCATCCCGGCCTCGACCTCGATCAGCCCGGCGGAGATCACCGGTCTCGACATCGTGGACGGCTCCGGCAACATGCTGGTGCAGCTGCCCAGGCACTGACGGTCCGGTCGGGCGCGTGGGGCCCGGCCGCCCGAAAACCAGATGAGGATTGTCAGTGGTGGCCCGTACGCTCACAGACGATGCCTGACTCCACCTCGCCCCCGAACGCGTCACAAACGCCGATCGCCGGAATCAACAGCTCCGGACACCCCGAAGCCGACAGACCGGACGTACCTGCCATGACCGAGCCGCCCACGCCCGCTCACGACGACACCCCCGCCCAGCCGAAGCCGCGTTCCACCGTGCGCTCGCTGCTGCGGATCTGGCCCTACGCCCGGCCGATCCGCTGGTACCTGCTGGGCTCGACCGCCGCCGCCATGGTGGGGTCGCTGGCGGGGCTGCTGATCCCGCTGGTGCTCAGACAGATCGTCGACGGGCCGGTGTCGCACCACGACGCCGGCGCGCTCTGGTGGCCCGCCGTGCTGCTGCTGGCGCTGGGCCTCGGCGAGGCGCTGTTCTTCGGCATCCGCCGCTGGATGCTGGCCCGGCCGCTGTCCACGGTCGAGCGGACCATGCGGGCCGACCTCTACGCCCGGCTGCAGCGGCTGCCGGTGACCTTCCACGACCGCTGGCCGTCCGGGCAGCTGCTCTCCCGGGCCACCTCGGACATGTTCACCATCAGGCTGTTCCTGGCCTTCCCGCTGGTCTTCCTGATCGTCAACTCGACGGTGTTCCTGATCGGCATCGGCATCATGTTCGCGCTGGACTGGCAGCTCGCGGTGATCTCGGTGGTCCCCGCGGTGCCGCTGATCATGCTGTGCTCCTACTTCGAGCGCCGCTACTCCGCCGCCGCCAGGCTGGCCCAGGACCAGAACGGCGACCTCGCCACCATCGTCGAGGAGTCGGTGCTCGGCATCCGGATCCTCAAGGCCTTCGGGCGGCACCGGAGCATGGCGCAGCGGTTCCGCGACCAGGCCCGCGAGCTGCGCGGCACCGAGCTGAACAAGGCCCGGCTGCTGGCCAACCTGTGGGCGGTCATCGTCGGCCTGCCCGAACTGGCCCTGGCCTGCGCGCTGGCGCTGGGCGTGGTCCAGGTCGCGCACGACGTGACCACGGCCGGCACCCTGGTGGCCTTCCTGTCGACCGCGCTGGCGCTGCGCTGGCCGGTGGAGTCGCTGGGCTGGCTGCTGGCCTACAGCAACGAGGCCGCGACCGCGACCGACCGCTACTTCGAGGTGATGGACGCCCCGCTGGCGGACGCCGAGGACCGGCCGGCGCCGGCCGGCGACCGTCCGGAGGGCCACGACGGCATCCGCTTCGAGGGCGTCCGCTTCCGCTACCCGGACGCCCCGGGCGACACCCCGGACCTGCTCCAGGGCGTCGACCTGCACATCCGCTCCGGCGAGACGATGGCCCTGGTCGGCAACACCGGCAGCGGCAAGACCACGCTGACGGCGCTGCTCCCCCGGCTCTACGACGCCACCTCGGGCCGGATCACCCTGGACGGCACCGACATCACCGAGCTGTCCCGGGCCCGGCTGCGCGAACTGGTCTCGGTGGCCTTCGAGGAGCCGACCCTGTTCTCCGCCTCGGTCCGCGAGAACGTGCTGATGGGCGCGCCCGAGGCGGACGACGAGGAGTTGGAGCGGGCGCTGGAGACCGCGCAGGCCCTGTTCGTCAGGGCGCTGCCGCAGGGCCCCGACACCCAGGTCGGCGAGCAGGGGCTGAGCCTGTCCGGCGGCCAGCGGCAGCGCCTGGCGCTGGCCCGCGCGGTGGTCGGCCGGCCCCAGTTCCTGGTGCTGGACGACCCGCTCTCGGCGCTGGACGTGCACACCGAGGCGCTGGTCGAGAAGGCGCTGCGGCGGGTCCTCGCCGACACCACCGCGCTGGTGGTCGCGCACCGGCCCAGCACGGTGATGCTGGCCGACCGGGTCGCGATGCTGGTGGACGGGCGGATCGCGGCCGTGGGCACGCACCACGAGCTGCTGGAGTCCACCCCCGCGTACCGAACGCTGATGTCCGGCGAGCTCAGCTCCGCCAGGGAAGGGAGCAACGCATGAGCGGCAGCAGTAACGGCACCGGCAGCAGTACCGGTGCCGGTACCGGTACCGGTCTGAAGGACCGGGAGCAGGACCCGGCCGAGGCCGAGGAACCGCAGCTCCCGGTCGCGGCGACGACGCCCGAGGGCGAGGACATCCCGGTCCCGCCGGGCGCGCCCCGGGCGCTGCTGCGCTCGCTGATGGGCCCGCACCGCCGGCGGATCGTGCTGGCGATCCTGATGATCGTGCTGCAGCAGGCCGCGCTGCAGGTCGGCCCGCTGCTGGTGTCGATCGCCATCGACCGGGGCATCCCGGCGCTGCGCGACCACGACGCCGGCCCGCTGATCGCCATCACCGCCGGGTACCTGGGCTGCGCCGCGGTCGCCACGCTGCTGCAGCGCGCCTTCATCCGGCTGTCCGGGCTGATCAACCAGGACATCCTGCTGGAGGTGCGGCAGCGGATCTTCCGTCATGCCCAGCTGCTCAGCCTGGACTTCCACGAGCGCTACACCTCGGGCCGGATCATCTCCCGGGCCACCAGCGACGTGGACGCGGTCCGCGAACTGCTGAACGAGGGCCTGCAGGAACTGCTCTCGGTGGCGCTGCAGATCCTCTACATCAGCGGCCTGCTGCTGGTGCTGGACTGGCGGCTCGGGCTGGTGTCCATTGCCTCGGCGGTGCCGGTGTTCCTGCTGCAGCGCGCCTACCGGCTGCGCTCCAAGGAGATCTACCGGCGCTCGCGGACCGCGGTGGCCACCGTCATCGTCCGCTTCACCGAGACCATGAACGGCATCCGCCCGGTGCAGGCGTTCCGCCGCGAGGAGGCCAACGAGGCCGCCTTCGGCATCGCCAACGCCGAGTACTCCAAGTCCAACGCGGACAGCATGCAGTCGATGGCGCGCTTCGTCTTCTCGGCCCGCGCCACCGCGAACGTCTGGATCGTCGGGGTGGTGCTCTGGGGCGCCTACCTGGTGTCGGAGCGGGAACTGCAGCTGGGTGTGCTGGCGGCCTTCGTGCTGTACCTGCGGCGGCTGTTCGACCCGATCGACCAGCTGGCGATGTTCGTCAACAGCTACCAGTCGGCCGCCGCCGCGCTGGAGAAGATCGCCGGCCTGCTGGCGCACGAGCCCTCGGTGCCGGAACCGGTCCGGCCGGTGCCGCTGCCGGCCCAGCCGGAGGGCTCGCACGCCGGGCGCGAGATCGTGTTCGAGGAGGTCGGCTTCTCCTACCGCACCGGCAAGCAGGTGCTGCCGCCGTTCTCGCTGCGGCTGCCGTCCGGCCAGAGCGTCGCCGTGGTCGGCGCCACCGGCGCCGGCAAGTCCACCCTGGCCAAGCTGCTGGCCCGGTTCTACGACCCGACCGGCGGTCGGGTCCTGCTGGACGGCGTGGACCTGCGCGAACTGGCCACCGCCGAGCTGCGCCGCGGCGTGGTGATGGTCACTCAGGAGTCCTTCCTGTTCTCCGGGACGGTTGCCGACAACATCGCCGTCGGCCGCCCCGGGGCGACCCGGGAGGAGGTCGAGGACGCGGCGAAGGCGATCGGCGCCGACGCCTTCATCCGCGCCCTGCCGGAGGGGTACGACACCGATGTGCGCAAGCGCGGCGGCCGTATCTCGGCGGGCCAGCGCCAGCTGGTCGCCTTCGCCCGGGCCCTGCTCGCCGACCCGTCGGTGCTGATCCTGGACGAGGCCACCTCCTCGCTGGACGTGCCCGGCGAGCGGGCGGTCCAGGAGGCGATGCGCACGGTCCTGGCCGGCCGCACCGCCGTGATCATCGCCCACCGGCTGTCCACGGTGGAGATCGCCGACCGGGTGCTGGTGATGGAGCAGGGCCGCATCGTCGAGGACGGCACCCCGGCCGACCTGATCGCCGGCACCGGCCGCTTCAGCCGCCTCCACGAAGCCTGGCGCGACAGCCTGGTGTGACGGGCCGGCCGAGGAACAGTGAAGGGGCCCAGGACCGATCGGTCCTGGGCCCCTCGCTGCCTGTGTCCCGACTGCTACCTGAGCAGCCCCGAGTCCATCCCCGACGACTCGGCCGGGACGGCGATCAGGCCGAGCTCCGCGCCGGAGGCCAGCAGCCGGTGGGAGGGCAGGATCCTGACGGTGTAGCCGAAGGGCCCGGTGCGGCCCAGTTCCAGCGGGCCCTCGTAGCGCCAGCGGCCGTCCAGGTCGGCCCGGTCGGCCGGCTTGAGCGAGACCGCGGTGGCGTCGGTGATCCGGTCGGCGTCGTCGACCCGCCCGGAGACCACCTGGACGTCCACGTCGGACGGGTCGAGCCCGTCCAGCGCGACATGGACCCGGAGCGGCAGGGTGCTGCCCAGCTCCGCGTGGTCCGGGTTGTCCGCGGTCTCGCCGTGGTCGACCCGGACCGAGGGCCAGGCGGCCCTGACCCTGGACTTCCACTCGGCCAGCTCGCGCGCGGCCCGGTAGTCGCCGTCGCCGGCCAGGCTGCGCTCGGCCTCGGCGGCCGGGGTGTAGAGCCGGTCCACGTACTCGCGGACCATCCGGCCGGCCAGCACCTTGGGGCCGAGGTTGATCAGGGTGTGCCTGACCATCTCGATCCAGCGCGGCGGCAGGCCGTCCGCGCCCCGGTCGTAGAAGCGCTGGGCGACCTGGTGCTCGATCAGGTCGTACAGCCCGGCCGCCTCGATGTCGTCGCGGCGGTCGGCCTCGGGGCCGTCCGGGTCCATGCTGCCGAGGCCCTCGGCGGTGGGGATCGCCCAGCCGTTGGAGCCGTCGTACCACTCGTCCCACCAGCCGTCGAGCACCGAGAGGTTCAGCCCGCCGTTGAGCGCGGACTTCATCCCGGAGGTGCCGCAGGCCTCCAGCGGGCGGAGCGGGTTGTTCAGCCAGACGTCGCAGCCGGGGTAGAGCGCCCCGGCCATGTCCATGTCGTAGTCGGGCAGGAAGACGATCCGGTGGCGCACCGCCGGGTCGTCCGCGAACTGGACCATCTGCTGGATCAGCCGCTTGCCGCCGTCGTCCGCCGGGTGCGCCTTGCCGGCCACCACGATCTGGATCGGACGGGTCGGGTGCAGCAGCAGTCCGCGCAGCCGCACCGGGTCGCGCAGCATCAGCGTCAGCCGCTTGTACGAGGGCACCCGGCGGGCGAAGCCGATGGTCAGCACATCCGGGTCGAGTATCCCGGAGACCCAGCCGAGCTCGGCCTCGGTCGCCCCGCGCTGCCGCCAGGAGGCATGGACCCGGTTCCTGGCCTCGTCCACCAGCTGCTCCCGCAGCCGTCGGCGCAGTTCCCAGATCTCCTGGTCGGGGATGGTCTCGATGCCGTGCCAGCGCCGGGACTCACCGACCATCATCGCCTCTTCGGCCCGGCCTGCGCCGATCTCCCTGGCGCCGAGCCGGACCACCTCGGGGTCGATCCAGGTGGGCGCGTGCACCCCGTTGGTGACGGAGGTGATCGGCACCTCCTCGGCGTCGAATCCCGGCCAGAGGCCGTTGAACATCCCCCGGCTGACCTGGCCGTGCAGGGTGCTGACGCCGTTGGCGCGCTGGGCCAGCCGGAGCCCCATCGCGGCCATGTTGAACAGGTTGGGGTCGCCGCCGGACCAGCTCTCCGAGCCGAGGGCGAGCACCCGCTCGGCCGGGACGCCGTCCAGCTGCGCGTCGGCGCTGAAGTGACGCCGGACCAGGTCGCGGTCGAAGCGGTCGATTCCGGCCGGGACCGGGGTGTGCGTGGTGAACACCGTTCCGGCCCGGACGGCCTCCAGCGCGGTGTCGAAGTCCAGCTGCCCGGACTTCTCGCCGCCGTCGCCGGCCGCGAACTCGCGGATCCGTTCCACGCCGAGGAAGCCGGCGTGGCCCTCGTTGGTGTGGAACACCTCGGGGGCCTGGTGGCCGGTGAGCCGGCAGAAGGTGCGGACGGCGCGGACGCCGCCGATGCCGAGCAGCATCTCCTGCAGCAGCCGGTGCTCGCTGCCGCCGCCGTAGAGGCGGTCGGTGACGTCGCGTTCGGACGCGGCGTTCTCCTCGGTGTCGGAGTCGAGCATCAGCAGCGGAACCCGCCCCACCTGGGCCTTCCAGATGCGGGCGTGCAGTCGGCGGCCCCCGGGGAGGGCCAGCGACACGGTGCTCGGGCTGCCGTCGAGCTCACGGAGCTGGCTGACGGCGAGTTCGTTGGGGTCGAGCAGCGGGTAGCGCTCCTGCTGCCAGCCGTCCCGGGACAGGGACTGCCGGAAGTAGCCGTGGCGGTAGAGCAGGCCGACCCCGATGATCGGGACGCCGAGGTCGCTGGCGGCCTTGAGGTGGTCCCCGGCGAGGATGCCGAGGCCGCCCGAGTACTGCGGCAGGGTCGCGGTGATGCCGAACTCGGGGGAGAAGTAGGCGATGGCGGCGGGCAGTTTCGGTGCTTCGGGACGTGCTTGCTGTTCCTGGTACCAGCGCGGTCCGGTCAGGTAGTCGCGCAGGTCGTCGGCGGCGTCGCCGAGCCTGCGCAGGAACCTGCGGTCGGCGGCGAGGGCGGTCAGCCGCTGCGGGGCGACCTGGCCGAGCAGCCGGACCGGGTCCCGGCCCGCTGCCTCCCAGGTCTCCGGTTCCACCTCGCGGAACAGGTCGCGGGTCTCCGGATGCCAGGACCAGCGCAGGTTGAGTGCCAACTCACCCAGGGCTTGAAGGGGTTCGGGCAGGACGGTGCGAACCGTGAAACGTCGGATTGCCTTCACCCAAGCGAAGATAGCGTGACCCGGCCCGGCTGCGAAGGAGGTCAGGAAGGCTGCCGGTCCCGATCGAGGCATATTCACGGGCGGCGGTACGCCCGGGGTGACGGCCCCTCACCCGTACGGGGGAGGCGCACGACGGCGCACGGGGGCGCGTGTTCATCCGACCGAAATGTCACCGTCTCACGGCCGTTGCACGGACGGCTCACACATATGGCCGTATGCACCGAACTGATGTTCACCATGGCCGAAACGTGTGGATACCCGTGCGTAGAACCCCCTGACGGTGCGAGGATCGAACCAGGTCGAGCGGACCTCCTCGAACATCTCCCCCCAGGACCCGCAGTGCTGCGCGTGTCCCCCTCCTCACCTGGTCGTTGTACGCAGCGATCCATCGAGACACCCGTCGGTTCCCAGGAGCGCGCGCACGCCGGTGCGCGCTCCGGCGCAGGCGCGGACACGATAGCGGTGACGGGCACTCACCAGGTTGACAGCCAGGTCCGGGGGAAGGTTCTCGGGGTCACTCGTTCGGGGCAGGCGTGGAACTGGATCAAAGGTCACCGCCGGATCGTGGTCAGGAGCGGGATATGCGGGAAACGCGCGAGGAGCAGTCGTTGGACACCACACCGTCCCGCAAGGGATCAGCCACCGGACCCGCCCGGCGCACCCCGAGCCCGCGCAAGACCGCGGCCTCGGAGAAGACCTCTGAGAAGACAGCCAAGACAGCAAAAACCGCGAAGACCGCCAAGGCCGCGGCGGCGGCCGAGGCCCTGGCCGCCGCGGACGAGCGCCAGCAGCTGATCGGCCGGATCCCGGTCCTGGACGTCAGCCCGCGGGTGGACTGCGGGCTGCACCCGGCGAAGTCCGTGGTCGGCGAGCCCTTCGAGGTCAGCGCGACGGTGTTCCGCGAGGGCCATGACGCCGTGGCCGCCAATGTGGTGCTCCGCGACCCCAGGGGACGGGTCGGGCCGTGGACCCCGATGCGGGAGCTGGCCCCGGGCACCGACCGGCTCGGCGCCGAGGTGGTGGCCACCTCCCCCGGCCGCTGGACCTACACCGTCGAGGCCTGGAGCGACCCGTTCGGGACCTGGCGGCACGACGCCGAGATCAAGGTCCCGGCCGGGATCGACACCGAGCTGATGCTGGAGGAGGGCGCGCTGCTGCTGGAGCGCGCCGCCCCCGGCGTCCCGGTCCGGCAGGGGCGCGCGGGCCTGCTGGCCGCCGCCGCGACCATGCGCCGGGTGGAGCTGCCGGCCGGGCAGCGGCTGGCCGCCGCCCTGGCCGAGCCGCTGCTGCAGGCGCTGTCCCGCTACCCGCTGCGGGAACTGGTGTCCGCCTCCCGTCCTGGCGTGCTCCAGGTGGACCGGGAACGCGCGCTCTACGGCTCCTGGTACGAGTTCTTCCCCCGCTCCGAGGGGGCGGTGGTGGACCGGGCCGGCCTGCGGCCACCGGTCAGCGGCACCCTGCGCACCGCCGCCGAGCGGCTTCCGGCGGTGGCCGCGATGGGCTTCGACGTGGTCTACCTGCCGCCGATCCACCCGATCGGCCGCGCCTACCGCAAGGGCCCCAACAACAGCCTGGAGGCCGGACCCGACGACGTCGGCTCGCCCTGGGCGATCGGCTCGCCAGAGGGCGGCCACGACGCGGTCCACCCGGACCTGGGCGACATCGAGGACTTCGACGCCTTTGTGGCCAGGGCCGGGGAGCTGGGCCTGGAGGTCGCCCTGGACTTCGCGCTGCAGTGCTCGCCGGACCACCCCTGGGTGCAGAAGCACCCGCAGTGGTTCACCACCCGCGCCGACGGCACCATCGCCTACGCCGAGAACCCCCCGAAGAAGTACCAGGACATCTACCCGATCAACTTCGACCAGGACTTCGAGGGCCTGGTCACCGAGACCCTGCGGCTGCTCCGGTACTGGATGGAGCACGGGGTCCGGATCTTCCGGGTGGACAACCCGCACACCAAGCCGGTGGTGTTCTGGGAGACGGTGCTCGGCGAGATCGCCCGCACCGACCCCGACGTGCTGTTCCTGGCCGAGGCGTTCACCCGTCCGGCGATGATGCACACCCTGGCGAAGGTCGGCTTCCACCAGTCCTACACCTACTTCACCTGGCGCACCGGCAAGCAGGAGCTGGTCGAGTACCTGACCGAGCTGTCCGGCGAGGCCGCCTCGTACATGCGGCCCAACTTCTTCCCCAGCACCCCGGACATCCTGCACGCCTACCTGCAGCACGGCGGCCGGGCCGGCTTCGCGATCCGGGCGATCCTGGCCGCGACGCTGTCGCCCAGCATCGGGATCTACGCCGGCTACGAGCTGTTCGAGGACGCGGCGGCGCGGCCCGGCTCCGAGGAGTTCCTGGACTCGGAGAAGTACCAGCTCAGGCCGCGCGACTGGACCCGTACCGACACCCTGGCCCCGCTGCTGACCACCCTGAACACGCTGCGCCGGGAGCACCGCTCGCTGCAGCTGCTGCGCAACCTGCGGTTCCACCGAACCGACAGCGACCAGGTCCTGGCCTACTCCAAACAGCACGGGGACGACACCGTGCTGGTGGTGGTCAACCTGGACCCGCACCACACCCACGAGACCACGGTCTCGCTCGACCTGCCCGCCCTCGGACTCGACTGGCACGACCGGCTCGACGTCCACGACCGGCTCAGCGGTGCGCAGTACCGCTGGGGCGTCGACAACTACGTCCGGCTCGACCCGTCCCTGCAGCCGGCCCACATCCTCACGGTCCGGAGGGCCGCCTCGTGATCGTCAACGAACCCGTACCCGACACCTTCACCGACACCCCGCAGAAGGACCGCGACCCCGACTGGTTCAAGCGCGCCGTGTTCTACGAGGTGCTGGTGCGCTCCTTCCAGGACAGCAACGGGGACGGGGTCGGCGACCTGCGCGGCCTCACCTCCAAGCTGGACTACCTGCAGTGGCTCGGGGTGGACTGCCTGTGGCTGCCGCCGTTCTTCGCCTCCCCGCTGCGCGACGGCGGCTACGACGTGGCCGACTACACCGCGGTACTGCCCGAGTTCGGCGACCTGGCCGACTTCGTGGAGTTCGTCGACTCCGCGCACCAGCGCGGGATGCGGGTGGTCATCGACTTCGTGATGAACCACACCAGCGACCAGCACCCCTGGTTCCAGGCCTCCCGCAACGACCCCGACGGGCCGTACGGGGACTACTACCTCTGGGCCGACGACGACAAGCAGTACCCGGACGCCCGGATCATCTTCGTCGACACCGAGACCTCCAACTGGACCTTCGACCCGGTCCGCAAGCAGTACTTCTGGCACCGCTTCTTCTCGCACCAGCCGGACCTGAACTTCGAGAACCCGGCGGTCCAGGAGGAGATCCTGGCCGCGCTGCGGTTCTGGCTGGACCTCGGCATCGACGGCTTCCGGCTGGACGCGGTGCCCTACCTCTACACCGAGGAGGGGACCAACTGCGAGAACCTGCCGGCCACCCACGAGTTCCTGAAGCGGGTCCGGGCCGAGATCGACGCCGAGTACCCGGACACCGTGCTGCTGGCCGAGGCCAACCAGTGGCCGGAGGACGTGGTCGACTACTTCGGCGACTTCAAGAAGGGCGGTGACGAGTGCCACATGGCCTTCCACTTCCCGGTGATGCCGCGGATCTTCATGGCCGTCCGCCGCGAGTCCCGCTACCCGGTGGCCGAGATCCTGGCCAAGACCCCGGCGATCCCGTCCGGCTGCCAGTGGGGCATCTTCCTGCGCAACCACGACGAGCTGACCCTGGAGATGGTCACCGACGAGGAACGCGACTACATGTACGCGGAGTACGCCAAGGACCCGCGGATGCGGGCGAACGTCGGCATCCGCCGGCGGCTGGCGCCGCTGCTCGACAACGACCGCAACCAGATCGAGCTGTTCACCGCGCTGCTGCTGTCCCTGCCCGGCTCCCCGGTCCTGTACTACGGGGACGAGATCGGCATGGGCGACAACATCTGGCTGGGCGACCGCGACGGGGTCCGCACCCCGATGCAGTGGACCCCGGACCGGAATGCCGGTTTCTCTTCGGCCGACCCGGGCAGGCTCAACCTGCCGACGATTATGGACCCGGTCTACGGCTACCAGGTGACCAATGTCGAGGCGCAGATGAGCAGCACCAGCTCACTGCTCCACTGGACCCGCCGCATGATCGAGATCCGCAAGCTCAACCCGGCGTTCGGGCTCGGCTCGTACGCGGAGCTGCCTTCCAGCAACCCCGCGGTGCTCGCCTTCGTCCGCACGCTGGCCCTGCCCGACGGCGGGGACGACATCGTGATGTGCGTGAACAACTTCTCGCGCTTCGCCCAGCCGACGGAGCTGGACCTGCGCGAGTACGAGGGCCGGTATCCGGTGGAGCTGATCGGCGGGGTCCGCTTCCCCGCCATCGGCCAACTGCCGTACCTGCTGACCCTGGCCGGGCACGGTTTCTACTGGTTCCGGCTGCGCACGTCGGAGGCGTAGCCGACCACCGAACCCATCCGCCCATCCCCCAGGAGCAGCGCAGCCCGACACACTCGAAAGGCGTGACACCCGGTCAGCCGCCGCGTGCCGAAGCCCCCACGCCCAAAGAATCCGGAAGACTGGCGTACCCGGCAGCGCTCCCGACCCACCCTCGGGCCGATCCACTGCCGGGTTGCCGCAACTCCGGGGAAAGGGAGACATGTCCGACACCTCCCGGCCTCGCACCATGGCCCCTTCGTCCGCGACCGCCGTCCGCGGCACCGACCTGGGCACCCTGGTCCAGGACGCCCTGCCGCTGATCCTGGAGTGGCTGCCGAGGCAGCGCTGGTTCGCCGGCAAGGGCCGTGCGATCTCCGCGATCAGCCCGGCGACAGTGACCCTGCTCCCGGGCCCGCGCCCGGGGGAGCCGCTGCTGCTGCACCTGCTGCTCCGGGTGGAACAGGACACCCGCGACGGCGGGACCGGCCACGACCTCTACCAACTGCTGCTGGGCGCGCGGTCGTCGGCCGTCCCCGAACTGCCCGGCGCGGCGGTGATCGGCCGGATCGGCGGCGGACCGCACGACGGCCTGCTGACCTATGACGCGGCCTACGACCCGACCCTGACACTTCGTCTGCTGACCTTCATGACCAGCGAGAACGCCGCCCAGGACAGCCGGCTCGGCCCGCTGCGGTTCCGCTCCCTGCTCGGCCCCGAGCTGAGCGACCTCACCGCCCCCGGGGCGACCGCGCGGATCGGCACCGCGGAGCAGAGCAACACCTCGGTGGTCTTCGGCGACACCGCCATCCTCAAGCTGTTCCGCCGGATCAACCCGGGCCTCAACCCCGACCTCGAACTCTCGCTGGCGCTCAGCCGGGCCGGCTCCGCCCGCATCCCGGCCCCGCTGGCCTGGTACGAGGGCGACCTCCCGGACGCCCCGGACCAGCCGGCCACCCTCGGCCTGCTGCAGCGCTTCCTGCACGGCGGCAAGGACGGCTGGGAGTTCGCGCTGGCCCACGTCCAGCAGCTGCGCACCGATCCGGAGTGGCAGGGCAGCAGGGAAGGGCAGCCAAGCGACCACATCAGCGGGAACTTCTCGGCCGAGTCCTTCCTGCTGGGCCGGGCCACCGCCGAGGTGCACCTTGCGCTGGCCAGGACCCTGCCGGTGACCGTGCTCGACCGGGCCGAGATCGAGGCGCTGGCCGACGCGATGGCGCTGCGGCTGGACGCCGCCGTGCTCGCCGTCCCGGCGCTGGCCCCGTACCGCGCGGCGCTGCGGCGGATCTTCCAGGCCCTGGCCGCGTCCGCCCGCGACGGGCGGCTGCTGCGGGCCCAGCGGATCCACGGCGACCTGCACCTGGGCCAGTCGATGCGGACGGCGCGCGGCTGGTCGCTGCTGGACTTCGAGGGCGAACCGGCGAAGACTCTGGAGGAGCGCCGCCGTCCGCAGCCCGCGGTCCGGGACGTGGCGGCGATGCTGCGGTCCTTCGACTACGCCGCGGCGCATCTGCTCACCGAGCTGGACCAGGACGATCCGGCCCGGCCGCGGCTGGCCGCGCTGGCCGCGACCTGGGCGCTGCGCAACCGGGCCGCGTTCTGCGCCGGCTACGCGGCGGCCGGCGCGGAGGACCCGGTCGCGGACCCGGTGCTGCTGCACGCGATGGAGACCGACAAAGCCGTCTACGAGGTGGTCTACGAGGCCCGCAACCGGCCCGAGTGGCTCGGCATCCCGATGTCGGCGATCAGCCGCCTCGCCGAGGCAGCAGGACGGTAACAACCCGCTAACCGCAGCCGCATAACGTCCACCCCCACCAGACCCATCCACCAGTCCATCACTCATCGCAGGGAGGCACCGGCCGTGACCAAGCTCGACCCGACCCGTCCAACCGCCGCCGCGGCAGGCGGCACCGGAGGCACCAAGGTGCCGGACACCTTCCGGGCGATCCGGCCGGCCGTCACCCCACCCCCACTCCGCCCCGAGCCCGAACCGGCCGCCACCGCCCCGGTCGCCCCCACGGCCCCGGCCGCCCCGGCCGAGCTCGCGGCGGACGCCACGCTCGCCCCGAGCGAGGTCACCCGCCTGGTCGGCGGATGGCACCACAACCCGCACGGCGTGCTCGGCGCCCACCCGGTGCCGCAGGGCACCGCGGTCCGGGTGCTGCGCCCCTTCGCCGAGCGGGTGGTCCTGGAGACGACCGGGCCGGACGGCGACCCGAGCGATCCGGGCGACCAGTACGAGCTGACGCACCAGCAGGACGGCCTGTTCACCGCCCTGCTGCCGCACACCGACCTCCCGGCCTACCGGCTCAGGGTCAGCTACGACGGCGCGGAGCTGGTCCAGGAGGACGGCTACCGGATGCTGCCCACGCTCGGCGACACCGACCTGCACCTGATCGGCGAGGGCCGGCACGAGGAGCTGTGGAAGGTCCTCGGCTCGCACGTCCGGACGATCGGCCGGGTGAGCGGCACCGCCTTCGCGGTCTGGGCCCCCAACGCCTCCGGCGTCCGGGTGATCGGCGACTTCAACGGCTGGAGCGGCGCCGCGCACCCGATGCGCTCGCTGGGCGGCAGCGGCGTCTGGGAGCTGTTCGTCCCCGGCATCGGCGAGGGCACCCGCTACAAGTACGAGATCGCCACCCGCGACGGCCGGATGCTGCAGAAGGCCGACCCGCTGGCGCAGGCCACCGAGGCCCCGCCGGCCACCGCCTCGGTGGTGCACACCTCGTCCCACACCTGGCAGGACCAGGACTGGCTGGCCGACCGCGCCGCGACCGCCACCCAGCACGACGCGCCGATGTCGGTCTACGAGGTGCACCTGGCCTCCTGGCGGCCCGGCCTGACGTACCGTGAGCTGGCCGTGTCGCTGCCCGCGTACGTCAGCGAGCTCGGCTTCACCCATGTCGAGCTGATGCCGGTGATGGAGCACCCCTTCGGCGGCTCCTGGGGCTACCAGGTCTCCGGCTTCTACGCCCCGACCGCCCGGCTGGGCGGCCCGGACGACTTCAAGTTCATGATCGACGCCCTGCACCGGGCCGGGATCGGGGTGATCGTCGACTGGGTGCCGGCGCACTTCCCCAAGGACGACTTCGCCCTGCGCCAGTTCGACGGCCAGCCGCTCTACGAGCCGGCCGACCCGCTGCGGGCCGAGCACCCCGACTGGGGCACCCTGGAGTTCGACTACGGCCGCAAGGAGGTCCGCAACTTCCTGGTCGCCAACGCCGTGTTCTGGTGCCAGGAGTACCACGTGGACGGCCTGCGGGTGGACGCGGTCGCCTCCATGCTCTACCTGGACTACTCCCGCGAGGGCGACGCCTGGACCCCCAACGCCGGCGGCGGCCGGGAGAACTGGGACGCGGTCGGCTTCCTGCAGGAGATGAACGCCACCGTCTACCGGCGCTGCCCCGGTGTGGTCACCATCGCCGAGGAGTCGACCGCCTGGCCGGGCGTCACCAGGCCCACCGAGCACAGCGGCCTGGGCTTCGGGCTGAAGTGGAACATGGGCTGGATGCACGACTCGCTCGACTACATGAGCCACGACCCGATCCACCGCCGCTACCACCACAACGAGATGACCTTCTCGATGGTGTACGCGTACTCGGAGAACTACCTGCTGCCGATCTCCCACGACGAGGTGGTCCACGGCAAGGGCTCGCTGGTCTCCAAGATGCCCGGCGACTGGTGGCAGCAGCGCGCCAACATGCGGGCCTACCTGGCCTACATGTGGGCCCACCCGGGCAAGAAGCTGCTGTTCATGGGCCAGGAGTTCGCCCAGGGCGCGGAGTGGAACCACGACACCGGGCCGCAGTGGTGGGTGCTCGGCGACGACTGGCCGGCCGCCCCCGACCACCGCGGGGTCCAGGACCTGGTCCGCGACCTCAACCGGATCTACACCGACTCCCCCGCGCTGTGGCGGCTGGACACCGACCCGGCCGGCTTCGCCTGGATCGACGGCGGCGCGGCCGAGGACAATGTGTTCTCCTTCGTCCGCTTCGACGAGGAGCGGCGACCGTTGGTCAGCGTGACCAACCTGTCCCCGGTGGTCCGCGCCGACTACCGGGTCGGACTGCCGACGGTGCGGCCGGACGTGCACGACTCGGTCTGGCTGGAGGTCCTCAACACCGACGCCTCCGCCTACGGCGGCGGCGGGGTGGGCAACCCGGACCCGGTCAAGGCCGACCCGACCCCCTGGAACGGCCGCGACAGCAGCGCCGAGCTGATCCTGCCGCCGCTCGGCACCATCTGGCTCTCACCAGCCTGAGCGGTCGCCTCGCGCAGCGGTTGGGCGGCCCGTCCGGAACCCGGACGAGCCGCCCCCGCGCGTTTCCGACCTCATACCCTGGGCCCCATGACGATCGTCGAGATCCCCGGCTCGAAGTCCATCACCGCGCGGGCCCTGTTCCTGGCCGCCGCGGCGGAGGGCAGCACCGTGCTGCGCCGTCCGCTGCTGTCCGACGACAGCGAGGGCTTCGCCGAGGGCCTGCGCGCCCTCGGCTACCGGATCGACCAGCAGCCCGGCGTCTGGACCGTCGAGGGCCGCCCGGCCGGGCCCGCCGTCGCCGAGGCGGACGTCTTCTGCCGGGACGGCGCGACCACCGCCCGCTTCCTGCCCGCCCTGGTCTCGGCCGGCCGCGGCACCTTCCGCTTCGACGCCTCGGCGCAGATGCGGCGCCGCCCGCTCGGGCCGCTCACCGGGGCGCTGCGCGAACTCGGCGTCGACCTGACGCACGAGCAGGCCGAGGGCCACCACCCGCTCACCGTCCGCGCCGACGGCATCAAGGGCGGCGCGCTGACCCTGGACGCGGGCCTGTCCTCGCAGTTCCTCACCGCGCTGCTGCTGACCGGTCCGCTCACCGCCGACGGCCTCGACATCACCGTCTCCGACCTGGTGTCGGTGCCCTACGTGGAGATGACCCTGGCCATGATGCGGCGCTTCGGCAACGACGCCCGCAGGGTCGGCGACACCTTCCACGTCCCGGCCCAGCCCTACCGGGCCACCGACTACCTGATCGAACCGGACGCCTCCACCGCCAGCTACTTCCTGGCCGCCGCCGCGCTGACCGGACGCACCGTCACCATCCCCGGGCTGGGCTCGGACTCGCTCCAGGGCGACATCCGCTTCGCCGAGGTGCTGCGGCAGATGGGCGCGGAGGTCTCGCTGTCCGCCGACTCGGTCACCGTCACCGGCCCGGAGCGGCTGCGCGGGATCACCGTGAACATGCGCGACATCTCCGACACCGTCCCCACCCTGGCCGCGATCGCCCCCTTCGGGGACGGACCGGTCCGGATCGAGGACGTCTACAACACCCGGGTGAAGGAGTGCGACCGCCTCGCCGCCTGCGAGCAGAACCTGCGCGCGATGGGCGTCCGGGTCAGCACCGGCCGCGACTGGATCGAGATCCACCCCGGTCAACCCCACGCCGCCGCCATCGCCTGCCACGGCGACCACCGCATCGCCATGTCCTTCAGCGTCACCGCCCTGCGCACCCCCGGCGGCGTCACCCTGGACGACCCCGCCTGCGTCCGAAAGACCTTCCCCGGCTTCCACGAGGCTCTGTCCGCGCTCCGCGCGGAGTGGCAGCTCTAGAAGGTCCGTCCGACGATGTGTGCCGGCACCGGGATGCCGGCGGGCAGGACCGGGTCGGGGACCGGGGTGCCCCAGTTCTGTCGCAGGGGGAGCTGGCCGGCCCAGATGCCGAGGGCGGCGTCCGGGCCTTCGCCGTCCTCCGGCGGGTCCTCGCTGATCTTGACCGAGGCCTCGGTGAGGTCCAGGGCCAGCAGCGAGGTCGCGGCCAGCTCCTTGCGGTTGGGGCGGCGGGCGTAGTCCCACTGGCCGGGGGCAGTCTGCTCGGTCAGCACCCGCAGGCCCTCCAGCTTCTCCTCCGGGTCGGTGACCAGCCGGGGGACGCCGTAGACCATGGCGCAGCGGTAGTTGACGCTGTGTTCGAACACCGAGCGGGCCAGCACCAGCCCGTCCACATGGGTGACGGTGACGCAGACGGTCGCGTCCGGGGCGGCGACCAGGCTGCGGCTGGCGACCGAGCCGTGGAAGTAGAGGGTGTCGGCGGTGGCGCCGTAGACGGTGGGGACCACCATCGGCGCCCCGTCCAGCACCACGCCGAGGTGGCACACGAAGCCGGCCGCGAGCACGGCGTGGAGCTCGGCCCGATCGGTGCGGCCCTCCTCGCTGATCCGCCGCAGCCGGGTCCGGTCGGTACCGGAGAGAGGCGCTTGGCCGACTCCGGCGCTTGATGTTTCAGCCATATAACGCCTCCATCTCAACGGATTCAGTTGCCTAAAAGCGATCTTGCCACGAAATTCGCAGTTCCGGAAGGCCAGTGAACGAAATCCGGTGAACCATTGCCAGCGGAGGAGGTGGACGGGCACCATGTGGCACGCGCTGATCCCCGTGGTGCCGAGGTGGCAATCCTTCCTCCGGCCACCGGCACGCCTCCGTTCACGCTCCCCCTTCGTTCGCACCCCTTCGTTCACGCTCCCCTTTTCGCACGCACCCCCCGCCGCGAGGTACTCCCTGCCGCGTTCCCCCCGCGTCGCGCCTTCCGGCGGTGGCCTCTGGAGAGGCACCACACTGTGAGCACCTTGAGCAAGGACACTCCGTCCACCGAGAGCCGGGGCGGCCTCCGGGCCAATGTCCTCACCGGCTTCGACACCGTTGTGATGGCCATCGCGGGCAGCGCCCCTGCGTACTCGCTGGCCGCGACCACCGTCGCCCTCTCGGCCACGGCCGGGCTGATCGGCCCCGCGGCGCTGCTGTGGTGCGCCATCCCGATGCTCGGCATCGCCTGGGCCTTCAACTACCTGGGCCGGATCGACGTCAACGCCGGCGCCAGCTACTCCTGGGTCGGCCGGGCGCTGCACCCCTCGCTGGGCTTCATGGCCGGCTGGTCGGTGGTCGCCTCGGCCACCATCTTCATGGTGATCGGCTCACTGCCCGCGGGGCAGTACACGCTGACGCTGTTCTCCGCGTCCGCCGCGGACAACACCTCGCTGTGCATCCTGGTCGGCGCCCTCTGGTTCCTGGCGATGGCCGCCCTGGTCACGCTGGGCGCCAGGATCACCGCGCACGCCCAGTGGATCATGACCGGGATCGAGCTGGTCATCCTGCTGGTCTTCGGCATCGCCGCGCTGGTGCACGGCGGCAACGGCGCGGTCTTCTCCTGGTCCTGGCTCTGGGGCTGGGGCCACTTCGGCGGTCCCAGCGGCTTCGCCGCCGCCGCCCTGATCGCCGCCTTCTACTTCTGGGGCTGGGACGTCACCGCCAACCTCAGCGAGGAGACCAGCAACAGCCGGAAGAACTCCGGCTACGGCGGCCTGATCGGCGTGATCGCGGTCTTCGGCCTGTTCGAGATGGTCACCATCGCCATCAACATCGTGGAGACCCAGAAGCAGATCGCCGGCAACGGCGACCCGGTCCTGGTGGTCCTCGGCAACAGCGTCTGGTCCGGCGTCGGCGGCAAGATCATGGTCGTCGCCGTGATGCTGTCCACCATCGCCACCCTGGAGACCACGCTGATCCAGGTCACCCGCTCGCTGTTCGCGATGGGCCGCGACAAGACCCTCCCGGCCGCCTTCGGCAGGTCCCACAGCCGCTGGCAGACCCCGTGGGTCGCCATCGCCGCGGTCGTCGTGGTGTCGCTGGCGATGTTCATCGCCGCCAACAACGTGACCAAGTTCAACCACATCCTGCTCCACGGCTTCAACGCCATCGGGCTGCAGATCGCGTTCTACTACGCGCTGGCCGGCCTGGCCGTGGTGGTCGCCTACCGGAAGCTGCTCACCAAGTCGCTCTCCAACCTGTTCTTCATCGGCATCTGGCCGCTGGCCGGCGCGGTCTTCATGGGCTACACCTTCGTGGAGAACGTCAAGAACCTGGCTCCGCACGACCTGGAGATCGGGCTCGGCGCACTGGCCGTCGGCCTGATCCCGATGGCCTGGTACTGGATCAAGGGCAGCGACTACTACCGCAGCGGGGCGACCCGCCTGGACGCCGCATCGGCCGACCAGGTCAACGCCCTGTACGGGGAGAGCGCGCTGGTGACCTCCGCCGCGGGCGACGGCCTGGCCACCGACATCTGACGTCCACTCACCGACGGTCCCGGGGCGCGGCTCACCGCCGAGCCGCGCCCCGGCCGCCCTCAGCTCCACCGAGCCTTACCGAGCTCTACCGAACCAGACGAGATGCGGTCCTCTCCCATGGCCAGAGCACGACGCCGTACCCACACCGCCGCCCGCTTCGACCCGGCCCTCGGCGACCGGGCCCTGGCCACCGCCCGCCAGGACCTGGTGGTGGGCCGCTGGCAGGGCGCCCGGGACCTGCTGCGGGACACCGGGCGGGACTGGGACCGGCGCACCCACCGGATCCGGCTGCTCGCCGACACCGCCTCCCGGATCCGCACGGTGGAGGCCTGGCAGGGCGCCGAACCGGACAACCCGGACGCGCTGGCGCTCCGCGCCGAGACCGAGGTGATGCGGATCTTCGCGATCGTCTCCGAGTCCCACCGGAGCAACGGCGCACCGCCACCCGCCGTGGACTGCCTGGACCGGCCGCAGCTCGACCGGGTGGCCCGGATCTGCCTGCAGGCCGCCGACATGAATCCCTCCGACCCGGTTCCCTGGGTCTCCCTGATGACCCTGGCCCGGCTCTACGGCCAGGGTCATCCGCATGTCTGGCACTGGTGGCGCGAGTTGCAGGCCCGCGACCCCTACAGCCGCGAGGGCCACCACCAGGTGCTGCGGCACCTCTCCGCCCGCTGGCACGGCTCGCACGGCGAGATGTACAACTTCGCCAGGGACAGTGCCGCCTTCGCGCCGCTGGGCTCGCCGCTGGCCGCGCTCACCCAGGCCGCCCGGGCCGAGCACTACCGGCAGCGGGTCGAGACCGAGGGTCCCGGCGCGGTCGGCCTGACCTACCACTGGACCCACGAGGTGGCGGTCCAGGCCCTGCACACCACCCTGCGGCAGTGGATCGGCCACCGGGCCGGCATCGAGTACGCGCAGGACGTCGCCGACCTCAACCTGCTGGTGCACGGCCTGGTCTTCGCCGGGATGCTGGACAAGGCCGGGCAGGTGTTCAGCCAGTTGGGCGACCGGCCCACCCGGGTCCCGTGGTCCTACTCCGGCGACCCCGAGCAGCTGTTCGACCACTGGCGCGGCCAGCTGCTCGGCTGAGCAGGCTGCGGATCCGCCGCGGCCCTGGCCACCCCGGCGCGCGAGCCGCGGGCACCAGTGCGAAGGTAGGCTCGTTGAGCGGGCCTGACGGGACCTGGTTTTCCGCTGTCCGCTCCCGCGCTCGGTGAAGTGGCAAAGAACGGAGTGCCCCGGTGGCGCGCAGTGTGTATGTGACCGGTATCGGCCGGGGGGACGGCCGGCAGGCGGTCGAGCTGGGCATGATGGAACTGCTGAGCCGTCAGGTCGACCGGGTCGGCGTGTTCCGCCCGCTGATGCACACCCGTACCGACCACGTGGTGGAGCTGCTGCGCGGTCGCTACCGGATCGACCTCGCCGCCGAGGACCTGTACGGGCTCAGCTACGACGAGGCCGCCGCGCTGCAGGCCGAGCGCGGCCAGGACGAGCTGGTCGGCATGCTGGTGGACCGGTTCCACGCGCTGGAGCGGCAGTGCCAGGCGGTGCTGGTGCTCGGCACCGACTTCGCCGGCACCAACATCCCGGACGAGCTGGCGGTGAACGCCCGGCTCGCCAATGAGTTCGGCGCCCTGGTGCTACCGGTGGTCGGCGGCCACCGGGACAGCGCCGACACCGTGGTCGCCGAGGTGCGCAACGCCCACCGGGCCTACTCCGACCTGGGCTGCAGCATGCTCGCCATGATCGCCAACCGGGTGGCCGGACGGGACAAGCAGGAGGTCTCCCGCCGACTGGCCGGCCGGCTGGACGTCCCGGTCTATGTGCTGCCGGACGAGCCGGCCCTGTCCGCGCCGACGGTGGCCCAGGTCGTCGAGACCACCGGCGCCGAGGTGCTGCTCGGTGACGCCTCCGGGCTGGCCAGGGACGTCCGCAGGTTCGTCTTCGGCGGCGCCATGCTGCCCAACTTCCTCGGCGCGCTCTCCGACGGCGCGATGGTGATCACCCCGGGCGACCGGGCCGACCTGCTGATCGGCTCGCTCGCCGCCCACGCCGCGGGCTCCCCGCCGATCTCGGGGGTGCTGCTGACCATGGGTCAGACCCCCGGCGCGGACGTGATGAAGCTGGCCGCCCGGCTCGCCCCTGGCACCCCGGTGATGCTGGTCCAGGAGGGCAGCTTCCCCACCGCCACCGGGCTCTCCGCCCTGGAGGGCAAGCTCACCGCCGCCAGCCCGCGCAAGGCCGAGACCGCGCTCGGCCTGTTCGAACTGCATGTCGACACCGTCGAGCTGACCGACCGGATCGAGCTGAGCCGCTCCGAGCGGGTCACCCCGATGATGTTCGAGCACGAGCTGCTGGAACGGGCCCGGGGCTCGCAGCTGCGCGAGGTGGTGCTGCCCGAGGGCACCGAGGAGCGGGTGCTGCGGGCCGCCGAGGTGCTGCTGCGCCGCAACGTCTGCCACCTCACCCTGCTCGGCGCCGAGGACGCGGTCCGCAAGCGGGTCGCCGACCTGGGCCTCGACCTCGGCCTGGACCGGGCCGAGACCTCCAAGAGCGCCAGGGCGCGGATCATCGACCCGGCGACCTCCCCGCTGCGGGAGCGCTTCGCCGAGCTCTACGCCGAGATCCGCAAGCACAAGGGCATGACCGTGGAGGCCGCCCAGGACGTGGTCACCGACGTCAGCTACTTCGGCACGCTGATGGTCCAGGAGGGCCTGGCCGACGGCATGGTCAGCGGGGCGGTGCACTCCACCGCCGCGACCATCCGCCCGGCCTTCGAGATCATCAAGACCTCGCCCGGGGCCGCGATCGTCTCCTCGGTGTTCTTCATGTGCCTGGCCGACCGGGTGCTGGTCTACGGCGACTGCGCGGTCAACCCCGACCCGGACGCCGAACAGCTCGCCGACATCGCGATCCAGTCCGCGGAGACCGCCGCCAGATTCGGGGTGGAGCCCAGGATCGCCCTGCTCTCCTACTCCACCGGGACCTCGGGCAGCGGCGCGGACGTGGACAAGGTGCGCAGGGCCACCGAGATCGTCCGCGAGCTGCGCCCCGACCTGCTGGTCGAGGGGCCGATCCAGTACGACGCCGCGGTCGAGCCCAAGGTGGCCGCGACCAAGCTGCCGGGGTCCAAGGTGGCCGGGCAGGCGACCGTGCTGATCTTTCCCGACCTGAACACCGGCAACAACACCTACAAGGCGGTCCAGCGCTCGGCCGGGGCGGTCGCGGTCGGACCGGTGATGCAGGGTCTTCGCAAGCCGGTGAACGACCTTTCCCGCGGGGCCCTGGTGCAGGACATCGTCACCACCGTCGCCATCACGGCGATCCAGGCGCAGCAGGCCGCCGCGCCCGCGGCAGCAGAGGAGCAGCGCCGATGACCGGTGCCACCCGTGTACTTGTGCTCAACTCCGGTTCCTCCTCCGTGAAGTACCAACTGATCGACATGGCGGACGGCGCCCGCCTCGGCTCCGGCCTGGTGGAACGCATCGGCGGCGGCGAGGTGCCGGACCACACCGCGGCGCTGGACCTGGTCGCCGAGCAGCTCGCCGCGAACGGCACCGGTCTCGACTCCCCCGCGCTCGCGGCCGTCGGCCACCGCGTGGTGCACGGCGGCACCCGCTTCACCGCGCCCACCCTGATCACGGACGAGGTGCTGCAGGCGGTCAGGGAGCTGGTCCCGCTCGCGCCGCTGCACAACCCCGCCAACATCACCGGCATCGAGACCACCCGCAAACTGCGGCCCGACCTGCCCCAGGTGGCGGTGTTCGACACCGCCTTCCACGCCACGCTGCCGGAGAGCGCGGCCCGCTACGCCATCGACACAGCCACCGCGGACCGCTACTCGGTCCGCCGCTACGGCTTCCACGGGACATCCCACCAGTACGTGTCCAGGCGTGCGGCACAACTCCTGGGAAAGTCACCCGAATCAGTGAATGTGATCGTGCTGCACCTCGGCAACGGCGCCAGCGCCGCCGCGGTGGCCGGCGGGGTCTGCGTGGACACCTCGATGGGCCTCACCCCGCTGGAGGGCCTGGTCATGGGCACCCGCTCGGGCGATCTGGACCCGGCCGTGCTGCTGCACCTGCACCGGGTCGGCGGCCTGTCCGTGGACGAGATCGACGACCTGCTGAACCGCCGCAGCGGCCTGGCCGGCCTGTGCGGCGACAACGACATGCGCGAGGTCACCCGCCGGCTGGACCAGGGCGACCCGCAGGCGAAGCTGGCCTTCGACATCTATGTGCACCGGCTGCGCAAGTACGTCGGCGGGTACTACGCGGTGCTCGGACGGGTCGACGCGGTCGTCTTCACCGCGGGTGTGGGCGAGAACGCCGTCCCGGTCCGCGCGGCGGCGATGGCGGGGCTCGAAGCGCTGGGCATCGAACTGGACCCGGCCCGGAACTCGGCGCGCTCCCGGGAGCCCCGGCTGGTGTCCCGCGAGGGCTCCCGGGTCGCGGTGGCGGTGGTGCCCACGGACGAGGAGCTGGAGATCGCCCGGCAGACGTTCTCCCTCGTCAGCGACCTCGGATAGACATGCGATTTGTTCGAAAATGCCCATGAAAGGTGACCCGATAGAATGAGCCATATGCGCCGAGCCAAGATCGTCTGCACCCTGGGTCCCGCGACGGACAACTTCGAACAGTTGAAAGCTCTGATCGAAGCTGGAATGAACGTCGCCCGTCTGAACATGAGTCACGGCGTCCCCGCCGACCACGAGGAGCGCTATCGCAATGTGCGCGCCGCCTCGGAGGCGACCGGACGCGCCGTCGGCGTACTCGCCGACCTGCAAGGCCCGAAGATCCGTCTGGCGACCTTCGCCAACGGCCCGGTCACCGTCGAGAACGGCGACACCTTCACCATCACCACCGAGGACGTCCCCGGTGACCAGCACATCTGCGGTACCACCTACAAGGGCCTGCCCGGCGACGTCAAGCCCGGCGACCCGGTCCTGATCAACGACGGCGTGATCGCCCTGGAGGTCGTCAGCGTCGACGGCCCCCGCGTGGTCACCCGCGTCGTCGAGGGCGGCGTCCTCTCCAACAACAAGGGCATCAACCTGCCCGGAGCCGCCGTCAACGTCCCCGCCCTGTCCGAGAAGGACAAGGAGGACCTGCGGTTCTCGCTGCGCCTCGGCGTCGACATGGTCGCCCTCTCCTTCGTCCGCAACGCCGCCGACATCGACGACGTGCACAAGATCATGGACGAGGTCGGCATCCGGGTGCCGGTCATCGCCAAGGTCGAGAAGCCGCAGGCGGTCGAGGCCATGGAGGAGATCGTCCTGGCCTTCGACGCGGTGATGGTGGCCCGCGGCGACCTCGCCGTGGAGTACCCGCTGGAGCGGGTGCCGCTGGTGCAGAAGCGCCTGATCACGCTGTGCCGCCGGAACGCCAAGCCGGTCATCGTCGCCACCCAGATGATGGAGTCGATGATCACCGCCTCGCGCCCCACCCGCGCCGAGGCCTCCGACTGCGCCAACGCCATCCTGGACGGCGCGGACGCGGTGATGCTGTCCGCCGAGTCCAGCGTCGGCAAGTACCCGGTCGAGACCGTGCAGACCATGTCGCGGATCATCGAGGCGGCGGAGGAGGAGATGCTGTCGCAGGGCCTGCAGCCGCTCAACCCCGGCCGCAAGCCGCGCACCCAGGGCGGCGCGGTCGCCCGTGCCGCCTGCGAGCTGGGCGACTTCCTCGGCGCCAAGGCGCTGGTGGCGTTCACCAAGTCCGGTGACACCGCTCGCCGGCTGTCCCGATACCGCTCGCCGATCCCGGTGCTGGCGTTCACCCCTGACGCCTCCACCCGCAACCAGCTGGCCCTCAGCTGGGGCGTGGAGACCTTCGTGACCCCGCAGGTCGACACCACCGACCAGATGGTCGACCAGGTCGACGACGCGGTGGCCCACCTCAGCCGCTACGTCGACGGCGACACCCTGATCGTCACCGCCGGATCGCCCCCCGGGTTGTCGGGCACCACCAACATGCTCCGGGTCCACCACCTGGGCGAGCGCGCCGACGGAAGCCGGCGCTGACCGCATCGCGGGAGCCGCACAACGGCGGAGGGCCGGTCCGGGAACCACCGGACCGGCCCTCATTCCGTGCGCCTGCGGTGACTAGCTCAGCGCCGTGTAGTACAGGTGCATCCCCGGGATGGTGAGGTTGCCGCCGAACTGCCCCGCCTGGATCGCGGTGGCGTCGTTCAGCTCCAGGTTCAACGGGATCGGCACCGAGCCGATCAGGTTGTAGAGCCACTCGGGCAGGGTGTCCGGCGTCAGCGTCAGCTTGATGCCCAGTTCCGCCAGCGGAATCCCCTCGGCCTTGGAGAGGGTCCCGGAGAGGCTCGTCACGTACATGGTGACGGTCCCGCCGGTCATGGTGGACGTGGTGTTCGGACCGCCCTGGACGTGCAGCAGTTGACCGTTCTGGTTCGCCGACATGTCCAGGTTGTCGATCTGGACCGTCTGGGAGGTGAACTTCAGCACCCGGACCGGCCCCGCCGCGGTGTCGACGGTCTTCACACCCCAGAACTGGGTGTTGCCCAGGGCCAGCCGCGAGGTCTTCAGCGTCCATGGGACGGCGGGCATCCCGCCCGTCGGCGCCGCGGCGTCCATCGGTGCGGCCAGCTTGCTGACGTCGCACACCCGGTTCGCCTGCGCCTTGGCGGAGGCGCTGGACGAGGGAGTCGCCGACTTCGGCGAGGACGCCGACGGCGCGGACGGCGTGGCGGTCGCCTTCACCGTCGGGTCGGGGGTCGGCGTGGCCGTCGCGGTCGGTGTGGCCGTCGGGGCGGCAGCAGCACGGGTGCTCGCAGCGGCCTTGGGCGCCGCGGTGGCCGCCGGCTGGGTCGCCTTGGGGACGAGCAGCCCGCCCAGCCCGTCCAGGATCGTCTTGATCGGATCCGCGGGGGGAGCGGCCCGGTGGGTCGGCGTCGCGGTGGCGCTCGGGGTCGACGTCGCGGTCGGCACCGTGTGCTGCTCCGGCGTCGTGGCGGTCTTCCCGGTGCTGCTCTTCGCCGTCGTGCTGCTCTTGGCCGTCGTGCTCTTCTTCGCCGCCGGAGCCTTCGCCGTAGAACTCTTCGCCGCCGACGTCGGGGCCGCGGAAGGCGTCGTGCAGTCAGCTCCGTTGGAGCCCTTGACGACCTCCTGCACCGTGCTGCTGACCGGCGCCGCCTTGGCGGCGTCCGCCGCGAAGGCGAACTTGGGCGCCAGCGAGCCCATGATCAGGGCGGTCGGCACAGCGGTCAGCGCCAGGGCCCGGCCCACCGGGAGCTGCATCCGGCCACGCACGGTGATCCGAGGGGCCGCGTGCCGCCCGGCGCTGCGGGGGCGCTCGGGGTCACTCGCCACCGTCGTGCCTCCCGGCCTGCTCCACCGCGGTCTCCTGCTGCTCCGGCTCCATCAGCTCGGAGAGCTTGGACTCGGGCCCTTCGAACTCGCTGTCGGCCTCCGCCTCGAACGCCTCGGCGGCCCCCTCCGGGGCAGCGGTCTCCTTGACCTTCATCGGAGCCCAGGAGCACACCAGGGCGCCCCCGATCAGCCCGGGGAACAGGCCGAGCCCGAACCCTCCGAAGTTGGAGACCGGGAGCGACACCAGCGACAGCACGATGGCGGCGATGCCCGCGAAGACCCGGATCAGCGGCTGGAACCAGACCGAGATGCCGAGCGCGAGCAGCAGCAGCCCGATGACCAGCGCACCCGCGCCGGCCGTGGTGGCCATATGGATGCGCAGCGCGCCGACGCTCATGTCGTTGTAGGGGAAGTAGATGATCGGGATGCTCGCGAGGAGGACGAACAGCCCGCCCCAGAAGGGACGGCTGCGGCGCCAGTTGCGGAACGCCTCACGGCCCTTGCTGAAGCCGTTCCGGGACTCGGGCTCGGGCCGCGCATGGGCGGTCGCGCTGGTCACGTGGCAACTCCCTGATGGAGGTGGTGCAGATGGTCTTGGAAGCACAGCGGGGAGGGACCTGGGCCCCTCCCCACGCCGTGCGGTTCGCTACTGCCGACCCGGGTGGGGGTCAGAAGCAGCCGGTGTTGCCCGAGTCGAGGTGCAGGTGCATCCCGTTCAGGGTGAAGGTGGCCGCCGAGGTGGCCCACGCCGTCTGCTGGACGCCGGTCAGGTCGGCGCTTTCAGCGGTCTGGGCGAACGCACCCGGGTTGGTGGGCCCGTTGAACGTCGTGCCGGGCGAGGTCTGGCCCGCCGCCGTGCCGACGTCACCGGTGGCGACGCCGATGTTCATGCCGTTGAAGACCGCGGAGTCGGCCTTCAGGTCGGACATCGAGATGAACAGTCCGGTCGCGGAGACCACCGGGCCGGAGGCCTTGCCGGTCTTCGCGTCGTAGGAGCCGCCCGCGTCGATCCTGAGGGTGAAGTCCCCCAGGCCCGGAACGGGGAAGTCCACCGACTGGCACAGCTGGTTGATGGTGGCGCTGTCGAAGCCCGACACCGCGACCGGGTCCTTGCCGGACGGGTTGCTCGGGGTCTTGGTCCCGTCCAACACAGTGCCGTACTGGCGGAAGTTGTCACCGTGCAGGTGACCGGCCGACACCTCGAACTGCTGCCCGGAGACACTGAACGACGCGGCGAGCGCGCCCTGGGCGATGCTGATACCAACCGCAGCAGTCGCGGCAATGGTGGGAACCATGACAACGGCGAACCGCTTCCAGCGGGTCTTACCGAAAGTCTGTGACATTAACGAGATCCTCCTTCTCGGACGTACATCTCCGGCCTGCCCCGCTTGGGCCCTGGCCTGGGATGGGGAGAAGAGCTACGTCCTCGGGAAGGGGAGCGCGTCGGCTGCGTGCGTGAGGTCGTGGGTACGAAGTCTCTGATCGGCAGCATCGGCGATCACCCCCGAGCGACAACCACCGGCCGTGCTGGCTGCTCGGCCGTGAGAGGACAGGCTCCGCCGGGGAAGGCGAAGACCCCCCTGCCCTCTTAGGGACCGGACGGCCGGTCCCTGCTCGGTGGGGATTCCGGGTCCGCCTCCCCGACTGGCGGTCGGGGCTTCGGCAACGGACCGAGCGAGCCCGATGTTGGTCCATCCGGGGCCCGTGCACAAGTACTTCATTACCGGCGAGTAAGGAGGGAGTGAATACCTTCGATCACGCGAACGAGGCCGATATCACCTTCCGTCACCATGCGGAGGTTCAGCACTCGGGCAAATTCCATGAAACATGGAGTTAACAGACGATGGCGGCCACCCAGGGTGACCGCCGTCGTCGAACGTCAAGATTTGGTAAACGACGCCGCCCGCAGCGGTTTTGTCGTCAAATCGTCAAGCGTCAGAACAGCCGCCGCGCAAGCGCCCCACGCGCCTTGACGACCCGGGGATCGTCCGCGCCGATGACCTCGAAGAGTGACAGCAGGTGCACCCGCACCCGGTCCCGGTCCGCGCCGGCCGTCCGGCCGACCGTGTCGACCAGCCGGGCGAAGGCGTCCTCGACGTGGCCGCCGACCAGATCGAGGTCGGCCGCGGTCAGCTGGGCCTCGACGTCGGCGGGCCGCTCGGCCGCCGCCGTCCGCGCCGCCTGCGGGTCCACGCCCTGCACCCGCTGCAGCAGCTCGGCCTGGGCCAGCCCCAGCTTGGCCTCGACGTCCGCGGGCCGGTCGGAGAGCACATTGCGGTACGCCTGGATGGCGCCGGCGAGGTCACCCCGGTCCAGCGCCTCGTGCGCGGCGGCCAGCGCCGGATCCACCGGCGGCTCGACCTCGGCGACCTCCGCCGGGGCGCCCGTACCGGAGCGGACCCCGACCTCGCCGACGATCCCGAACCGCTCCTCGGCGCCCGCGACCAGCGAGTCCAGCAGCTGGCGGACGTCCGCCTCGCCGGCCGGGCCCTCGAACAGCGGCACCAGCTGGCCCGCGACCACCGCGAGCACGGTGGGCAGGTCCCGGATCTGCAGCTGGCGGGCCAGCTGCTGGTTGCTCCTGATGTCGACCATGGCGAGCACAAAGCGCCCGTCGTACTCCTCGGCCAGTCTGACCAGCACCGGGTTGAGCGCCTCGGCCGGCTCGTAGCCCTCGGCCCAGAAGTTCAGGACCACCGGCACCTCGGCCGAGAGCTGGACCACCTGCTCCTCGAACCCGGCCTCGCTGACATCAAAAACCAGAGGGCCCGCCGGAGGGACGGCCGTACCGTCGCCCCCCGCTTCCTGGGCCTGGCGGGCGCGGGCGGCGCGAGTCTGCTCCGCCTTCTGGGCGGCCTCCGCCGCCGCCTTGACCGCGGCGAGGTCGACCGCGCCGCGCATGGACATGTTCCGTGGCTGCATGGGCCTATCCTCCCCCGTCAGCGCGCTCCGGTGTGAATCCTCTGGAACTACTGGTGGTACTCAAAGCACTGCGCGGATCCCCACCCGCGCGGCAGCGTGGTTGTCGCCTTTCGCTACAGGTCGTAGCGTATATCGATCCGGCCTCGCCCCGCAGCCCCTCCGACATGACCTGCGCCACACTGCCGACCCCCGGCGGCGGCTGTAGTGTCAACGGCTGTGACCGAGCCCCCCACCGCCCGCAAGGGCCGCCCGCGGAGCGCCGACGCTGATCGGGCGATCCTCGCCGCCACCCGGGCGGCGCTCGCGGAGCTGGGGTGGGGCGGGCTGACCATGGGCGACGTCGCCACCCGGGCCGGGGTCGCCAAGACCACCCTCTACCGGCGCTGGCCGTCCAAGAACGAGCTGGTGGTGGACGCCGTGGCGGTGCTCTTCGACGAGCTGGCCATGGCCGACCTGGGCAGCCTGCGGGCGGACATCGAGGCCGTGGTGCGCCAGTTCGCCGGTCTGCTGGCGCAGCCGGAGAGCCAGGCCGCGCTATTGGCCCTGTTCGCCGAGGCCAGCCGCGACCCGGCGCTGCGGCTGCGGGTCCGCGAGTCGATCATCGACCCGCAAAAAGAACTGGTGCGCCTGGGTCGCGCCGCCGCCCAGGCCAGGGGCGAGCTCGCCGCCGACACCAGCCCGGAGGCGGCCTGCGAGGACATCGACATCATCTTCGACACCATCGCCGGCGCGGTCGAGCACCGGATGCTGGTCAGCGGCGAGCCCGCCTCCCCGGCCTGGATCAGCCGCTTCACCACCCTGCTGCTGACCCCGTTGACGTCCTAAAACCCGGCCGGCTCGGTGTACGTCCCCCACTCCGTCCGCAGCACGTCGCAGATCTCGCCCAGGGTGGCCTCGGCCCGGACCGCGTCCAGCATCGGCGGGAGCATGTTGCTGCCGTCCCTGGCCGCCGCCAGCATCGCGTCGAGACCCGCGCGCACCGCCGCCTCGTCCCGACCCGCGCGCCGTGCCGCGAGCTCGCGCACCTGCTCGGTCTCCACCTCGTGGCTGACCCGGAGGATCTCCAGCGGCTTGGTCACGCTGCCGGTGTGGCAGTTGACGCCGACCACCCGCTTCTCGCCCTTCTCCACCGCCTGCTGGTAGGCGAACGCGGCCTCGGCGATCTCGCCGGTGAACCAGCCGTTCTCGATCCCGCGCAGGATCCCCGCGGTCATCGGCCCGACCGGGTGCCCCGGCGCGCCCATGTCCTGGATCCTCTGGAAGATCGCCTCGGCCTGCGCCTCGATCCGGTCGGTCAGCGCCTCCACGTACCAGGAGCCGCCCAGCGGGTCCGCGACATTGGCGACGCCGGTCTCCTCCATCAGCACCTGCTGGGTCCGCAGCGCGATCTCCGCGGCCTGCTCCGAGGGCAGCGCCAGGGTCTCGTCCAGGGCGTTGGTGTGCAGCGAGTTGGTGCCGCCGAGCACCGCCGACAGCGCCTCCACCGCCGTGCGCACCACGTTGTTGTAGGGCTGCTGCGCGGTCAGCGACACCCCCGCCGTCTGCGTGTGGAACCGCAGCCACTGCGCCTTCTCGCTGGTCGCCCCGTAGACGTCCCGCAGCCACCGGGCCCAGATCCGGCGCGCCGCACGGAACTTGGCGATCTCCTCGAAGAAGTCCAGGTGCGCGTCGAAGAAGAAGGAGAGCCCGGGCGCGAACACATCCACGTCAAGACCCCGTGACAGCCCCAGCTCCACATAGGCGAACCCGTCCGCCAGGGTGAACGCCAGTTCCTGCGCGGCCGTCGAGCCGGCCTCCCTGATGTGGTAGCCGGACACCGACAGCGGCTTGTACGCCGGGATGTGCTCGGCGCAGTACTCCATCAGGTCGCCGATCAGCCGCAGATGCGGCTCCGGCTCGAACAGCCACTCCTTCTGGGCGATGTACTCCTTGAAGATGTCGGTCTGCAGCGTGCCGTTGAGCACACCGGGGTCCACGCCCTGCCGCTCCGCGGCCACCAGGTACATGCAGAACACCGGCACCGCGGGACCCGAGATGGTCATCGACGTGGTGACCTCCCCGAGCGGCAGCCCGGCGAACAGCACCTCCATGTCGGCCGCGGAGTCGATGGCGACCCCGCAGTGCCCGACCTCGCCCAAGGCCCTGGCGTCGTCCGAGTCCCGCCCCATCAGCGTCGGCATGTCGAAGGCCACCGAGAGGCCGCCGCCGCCCGCGTCCAGGATCATCCGGTAGCGCTCATTGGTCTGCCGGGCGTTGCCGAAGCCGGCGAACTGACGGATCGTCCAGGCCCGCCCCCGGTACCCGGTGGCGTGCAGCCCGCGGGTGTACGGGTACTCCCCCGGCCAGCCGATCCGCTCCGGCACCCGGCCGTCCGCGGGCCCGTAGACCGGGTCGACCTCGTCGCCGCTCAGGGTCGTGAAGTCGGCATCGCGCTTCCGCGCCTTGTCATACCGAAGCTGCCAGCGTTCACGTGCGTCCATCGGCCGACCCCGCAATCAAAACTACTTGGATGTCCTACTAATTCTAGCGCGCAAAAGAGGCGCGCCTCAGAGAGACGCGCCTCACACTCCAGCAGCTCAGACCTGGACCAGGGACTCCGTCCCGGCGTCCGCCGTCTGCGCCCGGATCTCCTCCATCACCTTGCGTTCCGCGATGAAGGAGCAGGTGGGAATGGTTCCGGCCAGGATCACAAAGACCATCCGGCCGATCGGCCAGCCCATCTTGTTGCCCAGCGTGAAGGCGACGACGACATAGGCCATGAACGCCCAGCCGTGGATCGTGCCGACGATCGCGACGGCGATCTGGGCCACCCCGAAGCCGTACCAGGCGATGCAGGAGGCGCACAGAAGCAGCAGCCCGACACCGGTCACGTACGCCAGTACCCGGTAGGCCGTCAGCAGACGATTCGACTTGTTCACGGAACGAGCGTAGCCGCCCAAAAGTGGATCTCTCACACCGGCCTACTCCTCCGCGAAGTCCCCCGCGGACACCCGCAGCGGCCGGAGCACCTGGAACAGCTCCCGGCACCCGGCCTCGTCGTAGCCGCCCAGGCCGAAGTCCATGGCGACCAGGTCCCTGGTCGCCTTCTCCACCACCTGCCGGCCGTCCTCGGTGATCGCCGCGAGCACGCCCCGCCCGTCCAGCGGGTTGGGCCGCCGCGCGACCAGGCCGGCCCGCTCCAGCCGGTCCACCGTGTTGGTCACACTCGTCGGATGCACCATCAGCCGCTCGCCGATCTTCGACAGCGGCAGCTCGCCGGCCCGGCTGAAGGTCAGCAGCACCAGCGCCTCGTACCGGGCGAAGGTCAGCCCGTACGGCTTCAGCACCGCGTCCACCTGCGCCAGCAGGATCTGCTGCGCCCGCATCACCGAGGTGATCGCCGCCATCGACGGCACCGCGCCCCAGCGCCGGGTCCACAACTCGTCGGCACGGGCGATGGGGTCGAAGGACAGGCTCAGCGGCTTGGGCACGTCCTTACCGTACCCGCAGCCTCAGACAGCGACGGCAGGGGCGGGATAACCCTCGCCCTCCTCCTTGGCCAGCACCCGCTCGGCATAGAAGCCGCCGCCGGGGAGCACCGAGAGCACGAAGATGCCCGCCGCCCGCTTGAGGCTCCAGCGCTGCTTCGCCCAGGCCATCAGCGCGAACACCACATACAGGGTGAAAAGGATGCCGTGCACCATTCCCATCACCGGCACCGCATTGAAGCTGGTGGTCCGCTTCAGCACCGAGCACACCAGCAGCAGCAGGAAGGACAGCCCTTCCGGCATGGACACCAGGCGCAGACGGTGGACCGCACTGTTCTTCACAACGAACCCCTCAGCAGCACAAACAAGGACACCCCAGTATCACCGACCCGCCCCCGGCTATTGTTCCGGCTAACAAGCACACCGAACTCATACGGGGACAGCGATGAAGTGGGACTGGAACAGACGCACCTGCTCACGGCGCGGACACATCACCTACGCCCCCACCGAGCCGCTGCTGCGTGAGCACCTCCACGCCCACACCGCCCTCGGCGACGCCTGGCGCTGCCTCCGCTGCGGCGACTTCGCCCTCGGCGAGCCGCACGGCACCGGCAAGGCCGAGGACGCTCCGTTCGTCCCCCGCGGCAAGGCCCTGCGCGACCTCTTCATCCTCCGCTTCCTGGCCGTCGAACGCATGGTCCGCGGCGTCTTCATCATCCTGATCGCGATCGCCGTCTGGAAGTTCAGCAACAGCCAGACCTCGGTGCAGCAGTTCTTCAACGACGACCTCAACCTCCTGCAGCCGATCGCCCAGCACTTCCACTACGACCTCAACAACTCCCCCATCGTCGGCAGCATCCAGAAGACCTTCAGCTACAAGCACTCCACCCTGCTGATCACCGCCGCCGCCCTCGTGGTCTACGCACTGATCGAGATCGTCGAGGCGTTCGGGCTCTGGGCCGCCAAGCGCTGGGCCGAGTACCTCACCGTCGTCGCCACCGCCGCGTTCCTGCCGCTGGAGATCTACGAACTGACCGAGAAGGTCAGCGGCTTCAAGATCGCCACCCTGGCCCTGAACCTCCTCGCGGTCCTCTACATCCTCCTGGCCAAGCGGCTGTTCGGGCTCCGCGGCGGCGGGAAGGCGTTCGAGGCCGAACGCCACGAGGCCTCACTCCTCGAGGTCGAGACCTCGGCCGGCGATCACCCCGCCCCTTCCCGTGCCACTTCGACCCCCACTACGTTGTAGCCGTGGCACAGTTCAGAATGCAGGGCTCACGAGTACTCGCGGTGGACCTCGCCGGCGACGCCGTCAAGGCCCGGAACGGCTCGATGGTCGCCTACGACGGCCAGATGACCTTCAAGCGGATGACCGGCGGCGGTGAGGGCCTGCGCGGCATGGTCACCCGCCGGATCACCGGCGAGAAGATGACCGTGATGGAGGTCCAGGGCAAGGGCACCTGCTGGTTCGCCGAACGCGCGGCCGAGATCAACCTGGTCCAGCTCAACAACGAGCGCCTCCACGTCGAAGCGAGCAACCTGCTCTGCACCGAGGCCACCCTGCGCACCGGCACCGAGTTCACCGGCCTCCGCGGCGCCTCCGAGGGCCACGGCCTGTTCACCACCAAGGTCGAAGGAGCCGGCTGGGCCGCTATCACCTCCGACGGCCCCGCAGTGATCCTCCGGGTCGCCCCCGGCCTCCCGCTCCGGGTCGACCCCGGCGCGTACGTCGCCCACACCGGCGACCTCAAGCAGAGCTTCCGCACCGACGTGACCTGGCGCGCCCTGGTCGGCGAGACCGGCGGCGAGAGCTTCCAGATCGAGTTCGAGGGCAACGGCCTGGTCTACGTGCAGCCCTCCGAGCGCCGCACCGTCGCCGGGGAGGTCTGATGTTCACTCAGATCAACAGCAAGATGGTGGAAGCCCCCGTCGTCCCCGGCCAGCGCCTCTACAGCCAGCGCGGAGCGATGCTCGCCTACAAGGGCAACGTCAGCTTCACCCCCGACCTGATGGGCGGTCAGGGCGGCATCGGCTCCATGCTGGGCCGCCGGATCGCCAACGAGCAGACCCCGCTGATGACCATCGAGGGCCACGGCACCGTGATGTTCGGCCACGGCGGCCACCACGCCCACCTGGTCCACCTCACCGGCGACACCCTCTACGTCGAGGCCGACCGGCTGCTGGTCTTCGACGGCACGCTCAACCAGTCGACCATGTTCATGGGCTCCCAGGGCGGCCTGCGCGGCATCATTCGCGGCCAGGCCACCGGGCAGGGCCTGTTCACCACCACCCTCACCGGCCACGGATCCGCCGCGGTCCTGGCCCACGGCGGGGTGTTCGAGATCCCGATCACCCCCCAGCACCCGGTCCACGTCGACCCGCAGGCCTACGTGGCCCACCGCGGCGAGGTGCAGAGCAAGGTCAGCACCGCGATCGGCTGGCGCGACGCGATCGGCCGCGGCTCCGGCGAGGCCTTCCAGCTCGAACTGACCGGCAACGGAACGGTATTCGTCCAGGCCAGCGAGGAGAAACTGTGAACGCCGGCCCCGTGATCTGGGACCCCTCCACCCTCCCGACCGACGACAACGTCAACCCCTACGCCTTCTCCGTCGCCCTCAACGGCCGCTGGTTCCTGCAGAAGGGCAAGATGGTCGCCTACTACGGCAACATCACCTTCCACCCCATCGGCTACGGCCCGCTGGACCAGCTCATCTCCACCAGCTTCCACTCCCCCACCCACGCCACCGACTGGGTCGTCGCCGAGGGCCAGGGGCACATGATCCTGGCGGACCGGGCCTACGACGTGAACTCCTACGACCTCGAAGAGGGCAACCTCACCGTCCGCTCCGGCAATCTGCTCGCCTACGCCTCCACCCTCGCGCTGAAGCAGTCGATCATCCCCGGCTTCCTCACCCTGATCGGCAGCGGCAAGTTCGTCGCCGCCTCCAACGGCCCGGTCCACTTCGTGGAACCCCCCGTTCGGGTGGACCCGCAGGCCCTGGTCGGCTGGGCCGACTGCCCCTCCCCCTGCCACCACTACGACCACAGCTACATGCGCGGCGTCCTCGGCGGCGTCCGCCGGCTCACCGGCCTCGGCGGGGCCTCCGGCGAGGAGCACCAGTTCGAGTTCGTGGGCGCGGGCCAGGTCCTGCTTCAGTCCACCGAGGTCCTGATGCCCGAGTACGCGACCGGGGCGGTCGCGGACGAACCCGGCATCCCGGGGGCCCGGCCCCCGGCCCAGGGCGGACGGGCGCAGCAGCCGAACCTGGGCAACCTCGGGAACCTCGGGCGGCAGTTCGGTCTGTAATATTGTCCAACTTTCAACTTTGACGGGTATCATCACCTCCATGGAAACCAGCGCCACGACCCTCCAGGACGACACCGACGAGGACGCTCCCTGGCTCACCCCCGAGGAGCAGGCGCTCTGGCGCGCGCACCTCGAAGTGGGCCGGCTGCTGGGCTACGCCATGGAGCGGGGGCTCCAGCCCTTCGGGCTCGCCATCAACGACTACACCATCCTGGTGGAACTCTCCGAAGCCCCCGAGCGCCGCATGCGGATGACCGACCTGGCCACCGCCACGCTCCAGTCCAAGAGCCGCCTCTCGCACCAGATCACCCGGATGGAGGCCGCGGGCCTCGTCGCCCGCGAGGGGTGCCCCGGCGACCGGCGCGGGCTGTACGCGGTGCTCACCGACGACGGCTGGGACACGATGCGACGGGTCGCACCCCACCACGTCCGCAGTGTCCGTGAACACTTCATCGACAGGCTCGAGCCTTCGCAGATCGCCTCCATGTACCAGGCACTCGCCCCCATCGCCGAACACCTCCGCACCGTACGGGGCCGGGTTTAGCCTGCGGCGCAAGGCGTTGCACTGTGCGGGGTTTTGGTTTGCCTGCGGCGCGGGTGGGTGCGCGGGGTCGGGGGCGGGCCGGGTCGGGGTAGTCGCTCTGGGGCCTGCTGCGAAACGGGTGCCAAGAGTCGAGGTGCCTTTTCTACGCCGCTCGCACCCGTTTCTCGCTTTGACGGCCCCTGCCGCGACCACCCCGCCCCGTCCCACCCCCTCCCGTGCGGGGGTGGGGAAAAGCGAGGTTGCGCTCGCCGTAGTTCAGATGAGGGCGTCGGCGGCGGTGTAGGGGTCGAGCTCGCCGCGGGCGACCTGCCCGGCGAGGGCGTCCAGCGTTGCGGCGTCGATGCGTTGGCGCAGGGTGGTGACCGCGAGGGTCTGGATCTCCTGGGCCGCGCGGCGCACCCTGCGCTGAGTCAGCTGGTCGTGTTCGTCCATCCAGGCGCGGTGCTTCTCCAGCGCCGCGACCAGTTCGTCTACGCCTTGGCCCTTGGCGGCCACGGTCTTCACGATCGGGGGGCGCCACGCGCCCGCGCTGCGGGCCTCGCCGAGGCCGAGCATGTGGTTGAGCTCCCGCGCGGTGGCGTCCGCGCCGTCGCGGTCGGCCTTGTTGACCACGTAGACGTCGCCGATCTCCAGGATCCCCGCCTTCGCGGCCTGGATCCCGTCCCCCATGCCGGGGGCGAGCAGCACCACGGTGGTGTCCGCCTGGGCCGCGACCTCGACCTCGGACTGGCCGACACCGACCGTCTCCACCAGGATCACCTCGCAGCCCGCGGCGTCCAGCACGCGGATCGCCTGCGGCGCGGCCCAGGCGAGGCCACCGAGGTGGCCCCTGGTGGCCATGGAGCGGATGTACACGCCGGGATCCGTCGCGTGGTCCTGCATCCGTACCCGGTCCCCCAGCAGGGCGCCGCCGGAGAACGGCGAGGAGGGGTCGACGGCCAGCACGCCGACCCGCTTCCCCGCCTGGCGGTAGGCCTTCACCAGGGCGGAGGTCGAAGTCGACTTGCCGACTCCCGGCGAGCCGGTCAGGCCGACCACGTAGGCGTTCCCGGTCAGCGGCGCCAACAGCGCCATCACCTCCCGGAGTTGCGGCGACGCCGCCTCCACCAGGGAGATCAACCGCGCGACCGCCCGCGGTCGCCCCTCCCGCGCCTGCTCGACCAGCGTTCCGATATCCATCCCGGCAATCTCCCATCAACCCGAGCCCCGGACGAAACCACGGCGAGCGCAACCTCGCTTTTTCCCACCCCCGCACGGGAGGGGGTGGGACGGGGCGGGGTGGTCGCGGCAGGGGCCGTCAAAGCGAGAAACGGGTGCGAGCGGCGTAGAAAAGGCACCTCGACTCTTGGCACCCGTTTCGCAGCAGGCCCCAGAGCGACTACCCCGACCCGGCCCGCCCCCGCTGCCATGCAACCACCCGCGCCGCAGGCAAACGCCTTAAGGAACGCGAATCAGCAGAGCGTCACCCTGACCGCCGCCACCGCAAAGCGCCGCCGCACCGACCCCACCCCCGCGCCGCTGCAACTCCAGGGCCAGCGAAAGGACAAGACGGGCGCCGGACATGCCGATGGGGTGGCCAAGGGCAATCGCCCCGCCGTTGACGTTCACCTTGTCGAGCGAAATGCCGAGGTCCTTGACGGACTGGACCGCGACCGCCGCGAACGCCTCGTTGATCTCGACCAGGTCGAGGTCGTCAACCGTCAGACCTTCCTTGCCGAGCGCAGCGAGAATCGCGTGGGAGGGCTGGGACTGCAGCGAGTTGTCGGGGCCGGCGACATTGCCGTGGGCGCCGATCTCGGCGATCCAGCTGAGGCCCAGCTCTTCGGCCTTGGCCTTGCTCATGACGACGACGGCGGCGGCGCCGTCGGAGATCTGCGAGGAGGATCCGGCGGTGATCGTGCCGTCGCGGGTGAAGGCGGGACGGAGCTTGGCGAGGGACTCGACCGTGGTCTCCGCGCGGATGCCCTCGTCGCTGCTGAAGACCACGGGCTCGCCGCGCCGCTGCGGGATCTCGACCGGGACGATCTCGGCGTCGAAGACGCCGTTCTTCGCGGCGGCGGCGGCCAGCTGGTGCGAGCGCGCGGCGATCTCGTCCTGCTCGGTGCGGCCGATGCCGAGCCGCACGTTGTGGCCCTCGGTGGACTCTCCCATGGGGATGCCCTCGAAGGAGTCGGTCAGGCCGTCGTAGGCCATCGCGTCGAGGAGCTCGACCGCGCCGTACTTGTAGCCCTCGCGGGACTTGGGCAGCAGGTGGGGGGCGTTGGTCATGGACTCCTGGCCGCCGGCCACGACGATGTCGAACTCGCCGGCGCGGATCAGCTGGTCGGCCAGGGCGATGGCGTCCAGCCCGGAGAGGCAGACCTTGTTGATGGTGAGGGCCGGGACGTTCATCGGGATGCCGGCCTTGACCGCGGCCTGGCGGGCCGGAATCTGGCCGGCGCCGGCCTGCAGCACCTGGCCCATGATCACGTACTGGACCTGGTCGCCGGTGATGCCCGCGCGGCGGAGGGCCTCCTTGATGGCGATGCCGCCGAGGTCCGCGCCGGAGAAGCCCTTGAGGGAGCCGAGCAGGCGGCCCATCGGGGTCCGTGCGCCTGCGACGATCACGTTGCTCATTCTTCGTAGCCCCTTTGCTGCGATGAGGTCTGGGCGCGGCGCTGCCACGGTCACTGCGGTCCAGGGTTTTGCCCCAATGTACTGATGCGTAACGTCGTCGTCACGCCGGCGCCGGTGTGATCACGGGCACGGTGGGGGCGGGTTTCGCGGGGCGGTGGTTTGCGGTGCACTGGAGGCAACCCCTCTGGAGGAGAATCGTGCTGACGCGGATCGACCACATTGGTATCGCCTGTTTCGACCTGGACCGGACGGTGGAGTTCTACCGGGCCACGTACGGCTTCGAGGTGTTCCACACCGAGGTCAACGAGGAGCAGGGGGTGCGCGAGGCGATGCTGAAGATCAATGACACCGGCGACGGCGGCGCCTCGTACCTGCAGCTGCTGGAGCCGACCCGGGAGGACTCCGCGGTGGGCAAGTGGCTGGCGAAGAACGGCGAGGGTGTGCACCACGTGGCCTTCGGCACGGCGGACGTGGACGGGGACGCCGCGGCGATCCGGGAGAAGGGGGTGCGGGTGCTGTACGAGGAGCCGCGCACGGGTTCGATGGGGTCCCGGATCACCTTCCTGCACCCCAAGGACTGCGGCGGGGTGCTGACCGAGCTGGTCACCTCCGCGGCGACTCACGAGTAACAACAGAAAGCGGGGCCACCCCCCTGCGCTTCAGGCCCGTGACATGAGAAAATGCGCCGGTGCCTCTGTGCGGGGGGAGGGGGATTTTTTGCCCCCGGGATCTGACACCATGTCTCCCTGAGGCACGACGACATCAAGGAGCTCACTCGGACGGCCCAGTGCCGTGCGGTGGCGACCCGACCAGGAGACGGATGGGACCGCGGAGTGCGGGGCTACGAGGCTGACGATCACCTCTCCAAGCTCGAGGCCGAGATGGACCGGCTTCGAACGGAGCGGGAGAAGGCCGTCACACACGCCGAGGACCTCGCCTACCAGGTGGAGGTTCTCCGGGCGAAGCTGCACGAGTCACGTCGGCAGCTCGCCCAGCCACGCGCGTTCGATTCCGTCTCCGGGCAGGCCGAGCAGATCCTGCGGACCGCGGAGATGCAGGCGGAGCAGCTGCGGGCCGAGGCCGAGCGGATGCGGATCGAGGCCCAGAACGCCACCCAGCGGGTGATGCAGGAGGCCGCCGACCGGTCGGCCCGGGTGCAGGCCGAATGGCAGGCGGAGGCCGAGAACCGGCGCAGGCAGCTGGAGAACGAGCTGGCCGAGCTGCGGCGCAGCGCCGAGCGGCATGTGAACGAGAACGTGTCCTGGGCGGAGCAGACCAGGGCGGGTACCGAGGAGCAGGCCAGGCGGGTCCTGGAGGAGTCCAGGGCCGAGGCGGAGCGGCTGCTGGCCTCGGCCAGGGCCGAGGCGATGGCGGTGTCCGAGCAGGCGACTTCGCAGGTCGCGGCGGACGTCCAGTCCACCAGGGCCGAGGCCGACCAGGTGCTGCAGCGGGCCAGGGCCGAGGCCGAGCGGCTGCTGACCGCCGCGGCGGCGCAGGCCCATGACGCGACCGAGTCGGCCGAGCGCGTGAAGCTGTCCGCGCACAGCGAGGCCGGGGAGCAGCTGCAGCAGGTCGAGGCGGAGCGGGACGCGCTGCGCCGGGCCGCGGAGGAGCAGCAGGCCGAGGTCGAGCGGCTGCGGCAGGAGGCGGAGTCGCTGCGGGCGGAGGCCGAGCAGGCCGCCGCCCGGGTGCGGGCCGAGGCCGAGGCGGCCGGGGAGCAGCGGACGGCCACGGCGAAGTCCGAGGTGGCCCGGATGGTCGCCACCGCGACCAGGGAGGCCGAGCAGGTCAGGGCGGAGGCGCTGGCGCTGCTCGAGCAGGCGCAGGCCGAGGCCGAGCAGCTGCGGGCGCAGGCCGAGGAGGCCGCCGAGACGCTGCGGCGGGAGGCCGAGGAGTCCGGGCGTACCGAGGGCGCCGCGACGGCGACGGTGCACCTGGCGAAGGCGGCCAGGACGGCCGAGGACGTGCTGGGCCGGGCCACCCGCGAGGCGGAGGAGACCCGGGCGGCGGCGGCCGAGGAGGCCGAGCGGATCCGGGCCGAGGCCAGGGCCGAGGTGGAGCGGCTGCGGGCGGAGAGCCGGGCCGGGGTCGAGCAGGCGCAGGGCAGCGCGCTGGACCAGATCCAGGCGCACCAGGACGAGGCGGCCCGGCTCCGGGCCGAGGCCGAGGAACTGCGCGCGGAGGCCGAGCGCGAGCGCAACGAGCGGCTCGGCGAGGCCCGCCGGCAGGCCATAACGCAGATCGAGGAGGCCGCCAAGACCGCGGAGGAGCTGCTGGTCCGGGCGAAGGCCGACGCGGACGAGCTGCGCGGGGGCGCGGCGGTCGAGCTGGCGAAGCTGCGCGAGCGGGCCAATGAGCAGGCCACCGAGGTGCAGAGCCGGGCGGAGGCGGTGCTGGCCCGGGCCAGGGCCGAGGCCGAGCGGCTGCGCGTGGGCGCGGAGCAGGCCAGGGACGAGGCCGCGACGGCGGCCGAGCAGGAGCGCGCGGAGATCGTGGAGGCGGCCGAGCGGGCCGCCGCCGAGCGCGCGGAGCAGGCCGCCGAGGCGGCCGAGGCGCTGCGGGCCGCGGCCGAGCGGGAGCGCGGCGAGCTGCTGGCCGCCGCCGCGCAGGAGCGGGACCAGGTGCTGCGGGCGGCCGAGCAGCTGGCCGGGGAGCGCACCGAGGAGGCCGCAGCCGCGGCGGCGGCGCTGCAGGAGCAGGCGCGGCAGGACTACGCGGACGCCGGCGAGGAGCTGGAGCGCCGGCGCACCACCGCCGAGGCCGACGAGGCCGCGGCGGCGGAGGCGCTGGCCGCGGCGGAGGCCTTCGCGCTGGAGCTGCGGGAGTCGGTGGCGGCCGAGGTCGCCGCGCTGCGGACGGAGTCGGCGGCGAAGGTCGAGGCGGAGTTCGCCGAGGCGCAGCGGCTGCGCGGTGACGCCGCCGAGACGCTGGCCGCCGCGGAGGCGGCCAGGGTCGCCGCGGACGAGCGGGCCGAGCGCGTCATCGCCGAGGCGACCGAGGAGAACGCGCGGGCGGAGCAGGCCCGCGGCGAGCTGCTGGGCGCCGCGCGGGCCGAGGCCGAGCGGATGCGGGCCGAGGCCGAGTCGGACGCCGGGGGCGTGCGGTCGGCGGCCGGGGACGAGGCCAGGCGGCTGCGCGAGCAGGCCGCCGAGCTGCTCACCCGGGCCGAGCAGGAGGCGGAGCGCGGCGACCGGGAGCGCGGGGAGCTGCTGGCCGCCGCCGAGACCGAGGCCGAACGGCTCCGGCAGGAGGCGGAGCAGGCCGCCGCGCTGGCCGTGGCCACCGCCGAGGACGACGCGGCGCAGGTCCGCCAGTCCGTGGCCGGGATGTACGAGGCGGCCGAGAACCAGACCACCCAGCTGCGGGCCGACGCCGAGCGGGAGGCCGCGCAGCTGCGGCAGGGCGCCGAGGACGACGCCGCGCGGATCCGGGCCGAGGCCGAGGCCGAGCTGGTCCGGGCCAGGGACGAGGGCGCCGGGCTGCGGGCCGAGGCCGAGGCGGTCCGGGTGGCCGCGGTGGCGGAGGCGGCCCGGGTGGTCGACGAGGCCGAGGCCCTGGCCGAGTCGGTCACCGGCGACGCCGAGACCGCCGCGCTGGCCACCACCGCCGCCGCCGAGGAGCAGGCCGACGCGATGGTCTCGGCCGCCCGCAAGGAGGCCGAGCGGCTGGCCGCCGAGGGCGCGGCGGAGGGCGCGGCGCTGGTCGAGCGCTCCCGCGCGGACGCGGACGTGATGCTGGTGGAGGCCCGCAGGGACGCCACCGCCATCCGCGAGCGGGCCGAGGAGCTGCGGGACCGTACCGACGCCGAGACCACCGCGCTGCACGAGCGGGCCCGCAAGGAGTCCGCCGAGGCGATGAAGGCGGCCGGCGAGCGGGTCGACAAGCTGGTGGCCGCCGCGACCGAGCAGGTCGAGGAGTCCCAGCGGGAGGCCTCGCAGGCCCTGGCCGAGGCGCAGGAGCGGGCCGCGAGGCTCGTCGCCGAGGCCGAGGAGAAGGCCGGAGAGCTTGTCGCCGCGGCGGAGCGGGAGGCTGCGGAGACGCAGTCCGAGGCTTCCACCGAGGCGAGCAAGGTCCGTCTGGCAGCCGTCCGCAAGGCGGAGGGGCTGCTGAAGGAGGCGGATCAGAAACTCAGCGGGTCCACCGCGAAGGCGGAGGCCCGCGAGGCGGAGGCCGATCAGCACCTGGCCACCGCCAGGGCGGAGGCGGAGCAGCTTCGCGCCGCCGCCGCCGAGGCCGCGGAGCAGACCCGCAAGGCCGCCGCCAAGGCCGCCGAGGACGAGCTGGCCCGTGCCCGCGAGGAGGCGGAGCAGCTCACCGACGAGGCGTTGACGGAGGCCCAGCGGATCACCGACGAGGGGCGTCGTGAACTCGACGAACTCGTCAACCGCAGGAAGGACATCAACACCGAGATCGCCCGGGTCCAGGATGTGCTGCAGGCTCTGGAGTCCTTCGAGGCTCCGTCACCGGCGTCCGGCTCGGGCAAGACGAACGGCAGCAACGGGGGCAGTACCGCAAGCCGGCCGGGCGGAGGCCGGGGCGCGGCCCCGGCGGGCGTCGGCGCCGGGGCGCCCAGAGCGGGGGCAACCCGTTTGGGGGGCAAGCATGGTGACGCCACACCACCCGATTGAGCGGACATTCTCCACTCTTCACGCGCTTTCAACAGATGACACTCCGAATCCGTGCCAGGATTCGCCTAATCACCCCACACCTCACCGGGCATACGACAGGAACTCCACCCCATGAGCGATCCACACTCTCCGCACGGCTTCGACACCGTGCGCCGCGGGTACGAGCGTGCTCAGGTCGACGAGCGCATCAGCAAGCTGGTCGCAGACCGGGACAGCGCCCTCGCCCGTATCACCGCCCTCGAGAAGCGCATCGAGGAACTGCACCTCGAAACCCAGAACGCGCAGGCCCAGGTCACCGACGCGGAGCCCTCGTACGCCGGGCTCGGCGCGCGGGTCGAGAAGATCCTGCGGCTGGCCGAGGAGGAGGCGAAGGACCTTCGTGAGGAGGCCCGTCGCGCCGCCGAGCAGCACCGCGAGCTCGCCGAGGCAGCCGCGCAGCAGGTCCGCAGCGAGGCCGAGACCTACGCCAAGGACCGCAAGGCCAAGGCCGAGGACGAGGGCCAGCGCATCGTCGACAAGGCGAAGAGCGACTCGACCCAGCTCCGCGCCGAGGCCACCAAGGACGCGCAGAACAAGCGCGAGGAGGCGGACGCCCTCTTCGAGGAGACCCGCGCCAAGGCCGCGCAGGCCGCCGCCGACTTCGAGACCAACCTGGCCAAGCGCCGGGAGCAGTCCGAGCGGGATCTGGCTGCCCGTCAGGCCAAGGCCGAGAAGCGCCTCGCGGAGATCGAGCACCGCGCGGAGCAGCTTCGCCTGGAGGCGGAGAAGCTCCGTACCGACGCCGAGCGCCGGGCCCGTCAGACGGTCGAGACGGCCCAGCGCCAGTCCGAGGACATCGTCGCGGACGCCAACGCCAAGGCCGACCGGATCCGCAGCGAGTCCGAGCGTGAGCTCGCCGCGCTGACGAACCGTCGGGACAGCATCAACGCCCAGCTGACCAATGTCCGCGAGATGCTGGCCACCCTCACCGGTGCGGCCGTCGCCGCGGCGACCCTGCCGGACGACGACTCGCTGACCCGCGGGGTGCCCGCGCAGCAGTCGCGCTGACGTATCGACGAAGGCTCCGGGCCCCGCTGGGGTGCCCGGAGCCTTCGTCGTTCAGCGCACCCGGGCGAGCAGGCCCCTGACCGCCCAGTTGAAGGTGTCCGGCGCCTCCAGCGCCGAGAGGTGGCCCACCGCGGGGATGACGGTGAGCACCGCGTCGGGCAGCACCGCCGCCATCGCCTCGGCGTCGGCCACCGGGGTGACCGTGTCCTCCTCGCCGACCACGACCAGGGCCGGGACGGTGAGCCCGGCCAGCACGTCCAGCGATCCGGGGCGGGCGGCCATCGCCCGCTGGGCCCAGGCGACGCCCTGCGGGGTGGCCTGCTCGACCGCCCTGCGCAGCTTCTCCACCAGCTTGGGCCGCTCGGCCACCGTGGTCGCGCCGAGCAGCGGCGCGGGGACCTGCTCGTCCAGCAGCAGTCGCACGCTGTCCGCGGCCAGCACCGCCGCCGCGATCCGCTCGCGGTTGGCCCGGGCCTGCTCGGTGTCGGCGGTGGCCTTGGTGTCGGCGAGCAGCAGTCCGGCCAGCAGCTCCGGGTGGCGGCGCGCCAGCGCCATGGCCACGTAGCCGCCCATGGAGAGCCCGCCGACCACCGCGCGTTCGATCCCGGCCCGGCGCAGCAGCAGGGCCACGTCGTCGGCGAGCAGGTCGAGCGAGGGTTCGTCGCTGCCGAGTTCCGTACCGCCGAAGCCGCGCAGGTCGACGGCGAGGACCCGGGCCTCGCTGCCGTCCGAGCCCGGTAGCTCGTCCAGTTGGGACTGCCACATCCGGGCGGACAGGGGGAAGGCGTGCAGCAGGACCAGCGGAGTGCCGGATCCGGCCTCACGTACGGAGATTCGATCGGTCATGCGTGCAGCGTATGCGCCGCTCGGCCGTACCCACAGGGCGACACCGGGCGGTTTGTCCTAGTCTGACGCACAGTGACCAGCGCCAGGCCAGACCCCCGGGAGCGTCGATGATCGAGGTCCATGAGCTGACCAAGCGGTACGGCGACACCGTCGCCGTGGACCGGCTCAGCTTCCAGGTCCCGCAGGGCGTGGTCACCGGCTTCCTCGGCCCCAACGGCGCGGGCAAGTCCACCACCATGCGGATGATGCTCGACCTGGACAGGCCCACCAGCGGTTCGGTCAGCATCGACGGCAAGCAGTACCGCCAGCTCAACGAGCCGCTGAAGTACATCGGCGCACTGCTGGAGGCCAAGGCCGTGCACCCGGGCCGGACCGCCCGCAACCACCTGCTGTGGCTGGCCCAGAGCAACCGGATCCCGGTGTCCCGGGTGAACGAGGTGCTGGACCTGGTCGGGCTGCGCGAGGTGGCCTCGCGCCGCTCCGGCGGCTTCTCGCTGGGTATGGGGCAGCGGCTGGGCATCGCCGCGGCGATGCTGGGCGACCCGAGGATCATGCTGTTCGACGAGCCGGTCAACGGGCTGGACCCGGAGGGCATCCTCTGGGTCCGCACTCTGATGAAGTCGCTGGCCCAGGAGGGGCGTACGGTCTTCGTCTCCTCGCACCTGATGAGCGAGATGGCGCTGACGGCGCATCACCTGGTGGTGATCGGCCGGGGCCGGCTGCTGGCCAACCTCTCCATGAACGACTTCATCAGCCAGAACTCGCACAGCTTCGTCCGGATCAGGACGCCCCAGCCCGAGGCGCTGCTGGACGCGCTGGCCGGGGCCGGGATCAGCTCCACCCCGCTGTCCGACGGCGGCTTCGAGATCGTGGACGGCGATCCGGCCGCGGTCGGCGACCTGGCCCGGGACCGCGGCATCGCGCTGCACGAGCTGAGCCCGCAACGGGCCTCGCTGGAAGAGGCGTTCATGCAGATGACGGCCGACTCGGTGGAGTACAGGACCGGCGCCGAGCAGAAGAAGGAGCACTGAGATGGCGAGCCCGGGAGCGGTGCTGCTCTCCGAATGGACGAAGATCAAGACGGTCAGGTCCACCGTGGTCACCCTGCTGATCGCGTTCGTGGTCACGGTCGGCCTCGGCGCGGTGGTCTGCCTGGTCGCCAACAGCCAGTGGAACACCATGTCGGACAAGGACAAGCTGACCTTCGACCCGGTCTCCACCGCCTTCTCCGGCATACTGCTGGGCCAGTTGGCGCTGATCGTGTTCGCGGTCCTGGTGGTCGGCAACGAGTACAGCAGCGGGATGATCCGGGTCACCCTGGCCGCCGTGCCGCAGCGCGGGACCCTGCTGCTGGCCAAGGCCGCGGTGGTGGTGGCGCTGGCGCTGCCGGTTTCCCTGGTGACCAGCTTCGTCACCTTCTTCCTCGGACAGGCCCTGCTCGGCGACCACGGGACCTCGCTGGGCGATCCGCACGTGCTGCGCGCGGTACTCGGCCTGGCCCTCTACATGACCTTCATCGCGCTGCTCTCGCTGGGCGTCGGCTTCATGCTGCGCAAGCCGGTGCTGTCGCTGGGCCTGCTGATGCCGTTCTTCTTCCTGATCTCGCCGATCCTGTCGGCCGTGCCCAAGGTGAAGTCGGTCGCGCACTACTTCCCCGACAGCGCGGGCTCGCAGATGGTCAGCGTGGTCGGCAGCTCCGACATCCCCTACGGCCCGGTGACCGCCTTCTTCGTCTGCCTGGCCTGGGCCCTGGTCTGCCTGGTCGGCGGCTGGTCGCTGCTCAAGCGCCGGGACGCATGACCCCGCGCAGGTAACCGGCCGTCAGCAGCACGCCCACGCCGGCGGCACTCATCGCCACCCCCACCGGCACCGCCTCGGCCAGCAGCCCGAACAGCAGCGGGCAGACGCCCTGGAAGGTCATGTTGCCCGAGGAGAGCAGGCCGAAGGCCTGTCCCCTGCTGTCCTCGGGCAGCGCCTCCAGAAAGCCCCGCTGCAGCCCAAGTCCGTAGGCGAAGCCCGCCCCGGAGACCACCAGCAGCAGCGCGCAGAGCACCGGCGCAGGGGAGGCGGCGAAGGCCAGCAGCGGCAGGCCCAGCAGCAGCACCAGCGGGACCACCAGCCGCTCCCGCAGCGCCGGCCGGACGAACCGGCCCACCGCCAGGTCCCCGACCAGCATCCCGATCGGCAGGCAGGCCAGCAGCGGCCCCGCCGTCCCGGCCGGAAAGCCGCTTCGCCCGGCGTAGGCGACCACCAGGCCCTCGGCCCCGGCCGAGAACGCCGAGGGCAGCCACTGGGCCAGCAGCAGCCCGCGCACCCGGGGCGCGCCGAGCAGCGCCCGCTGCACGGTCCAGCTCCTGGCCGGCGCCGTGCCGGGGGCGGTGGGCGGCAGCGGCAGGTCGCCGAGCCGGGCCCGTACCGCCACCGCGGCGATCAGATAGGCGGCGGCGCTGACCAGCAGCGCCTGCCGCGGCCCGAGCAGGGTGACCGCGATCCCGCCCCCGGCCAGCCCTGCCAGCTGCGCCCCGGACGAGGCCATGTTGGACAGCGAGCGGCCCAGCACATAGGCGTCGCCGGTCAGCGCCTCGGCCACCAGCCGGGCCGAGGCCCCGGAGAACACCGGGGTCAGCAGCGCCAGCACGGCGACCAGCAGCAGCACCGCCGGGACCGGCAGCGGGGCCAGTCCGAGCAGCACCGCCACCGCGCAGGACAGCGCGTAGCCGGCCGAGATCAGCCGGCGCGGGCGGATCCGGTCGGCGAGCCCGCCCAGCAGCAGCGAGCCGGCCAGCTGCGGCAGGAACCCGGCGCCGAAGGCCAGCGCGCTCAGCAGCGGCGATCCGGTGGTCGCGAAGACCAGCACGGACAGGGTGGTGATCCGCAGCGAGTCGGCGACGATCCCCAGCGTCCTGGTCAGGAACAGCAGCCGGAAGCGCGGCTCGGAGAGCACCTCCCGGTAGGTGGTGCGGGGCGGAAGCGCCAGCGTGGTGGTCATGGCGGGACTCTGCTCCGAGGGCCGCCGCGGGCACCACTGTTTCGTCCCAGGACGTAAGGTCGGGGCATGCTGCGCTTCGAGGTCAATACCGACGACCTGCTGCACAGCCGCTTCGCGCTGTCCCCCGCCTTCGAGCTGTGCAACGCGCTGCGGCTGCTGGAGCGGCCGACCCGGCGTCAGCTCCCGTCCGGCTGGGCGGACCGGCTGCTGCCCGCGTTCCAGGAGTTGCGGCGCGGCACCGACCTGGACGCCGCGCTGGCCCTGCACACCCCGGCCTTCGGCGCGGACTTCGTGGCCCAGCCGCCGGCCGGCCTGGCCCAGAGCTGGGCCGACGACCTGGCCGCGATCCGGGCCACCCCGTTGGCGCAGGCCCGGCGCGAGATCGCCCGGGTGCTCGCGGCCCAGCCGGTCACCGATCCCCGGGTGCTCGAGGTACTGCAGGGCCCGGAGGTGGTCGCCCGGGTCGCCGAGGCCCTGGACCTGGCCTGGCACACCCTGCTGGCCCGCGACTGGCCGCAGCTGCGGGCCATCTGCGAGCGGGACGTCGTGCACCGGGCCGGGCTGCTCGGACGGTCGGGCTGGGCCGCCGCGCTGGACGGGCTGCACCCGCAGGTGCGCTGGCGGGACGGCGGGGTCGAGGTGCTGCGCCGGCTGAGCGGCACGCACACGGTCGGCCTCGGCGGCGAGGGGCTGCTGCTGATCCCCTCGGTCTTCGTCTGGCCCAGGGTGGCCACCCACCAGGAGGACCCCTGGCCCAGGACCGTCATCTACCCGGCCCGGGGCATCTCCGCGCTCTGGGAGGCCGCGGCGCCGTCCTCCGGCGCCGAGGACTCCCTCGCGGACCTGCTCGGACCGTCCAGGGCCCGGCTGCTGGCCGCGCTGGAGAGCCCCGCCAGCACCAGCCAGCTGGCCGGGAGCCTGGGGCTGGCCGTGGGCGCGGTCGGCGACCACCTGGCGGTGCTGCGCCGGGCCGGACTGCTGCACCGGGCCCGCTCGGGCCGCTCGGTGCTCTACTCGCGGACGCCGCTGGGCGACGCCCTGGTGGGGGCTCAGCAGCCTCAGTAGCGCGGTGCGTTGCGTCCGCGCTGGATCGTCCGGCCGCGCCGCTCACGGGCCTTCCAGCAGGCCCGGTGCCAGTGCCGGCGGTCGTCCACCCCGCCGACCGCGCCCATCTCGTCCACCGGCCAGGCCACCAGGTGGCCGACGCCGGGCGGGATCTCCTGGTCGCAGCCGGGGCAGCGGTAGAACTTGCCGCTGTCGCCGGCCACCGGGCGGACCTTCCAGTCCTCGCCGCGGTAGCTCTCGGTCTGCTCGCCGCCCCAGCCCAGCCCGCCGCCCGCCCGCGGTTCCGGCTCGGCGTTCGAGGAATTCGGAGCACTCCCCCGGGGGCGACTGCGGCGCGGCGACACGGTTCTCCCTGGGCGGACGAGGATGCTGGACACACACCAGGATAACGGTTCAGCTGCCTCGAACTCGCTTTAGCACAAGATCCCTTGAATCTCCAGAGAGTGACCCCAATTCCCCCTCTAATCGGGCGGCCGGGGCCGAATTCGCGTGCCAGCGGCACATGACATGAGTTACTCCAGAGGGAGATGCGGGACCTGTTCCCCCGCGGGACCTAGGAGTTGATTCCGATGTCGGCCAGGACGAGGATCGCAGCGAGAAGGAACCGCCCCGGTGGCGGCATCGTCGGCAGCCTGCGGGTGCCCCGGCAGCGCACCGCGCCCGGTACGGCGACCAGACCCGCGCCGGCGGCGGTCGGCGGCGGCCCCGGCCCGATCCGCACCGGCGCCTTCCTGCTCTCCGCCCAGTTCCCGGGCCAGGGCCACGCGGAGGCGCTGGACCGGGCCGTGTCCGCCGCGGTGGCCGCCGAGCAGGCCGGCCTCGACAGCGTCTGGCTCGCCGAGCACCACTTCGTCCCGTACGGCGTCTGCCCCTCCGCCGCCACCCTGGCCGCGCTGCTGCTCGGGCGGACCAGCCGGATCGGGGTCGGCACCGCCGTCAGCGTGCTGCCGACCCAGCACCCGGTGGCGCTGGGCGAGCAGGCCGCCCTGCTGCACCTCACCTCCGGCGGGCGGTTCACCCTCGGCGTCGGCCGCGGCGGCCCCTGGGTGGACCTGGACGTGTTCGGCACCGGGGTGGAGGCCTACGAGAGCGGATTCCCCGAGGCGCTCGACCTGCTGCTGCGCTGGCTGCGCTCGTCCAGGGTCGGCGCCGACGGCCCCCGCTACCGCTTCCCCGAGGTCGCCGTGGTGCCCAGGGCCACCGAGCACCCGCTGCCACTGCCTTCCCCCGGCGGCAGCAAGGGACCTGAGTACTCGTCGGGCACCGGGGCCGGGGCCGGGGCCGCCGGCGGCACCGGGGGGCCGCCGGTGGTGGTCGCCTGCACCTCGCCGAACAGCGTCCGGCTGGCCGCCGAGCGCGGGGTGCCGATGCTGCTGGGGATGCACTCGGGCGACGAGGACAAGGCGGCCATGGTCGCCCTCTACCGCACGGCGGCGCGCGAGGCCGGACGTACGCCGGAGCAGATCGACCGGATCGAGGCGGAGCACGTGGCCGCGGGCCTGGCCCAGATCGAGGACAGCGCCGCCGAGGCCCGCCGGGTGCTGCTGAAGTCCATGCCGGGCTGGTTCAACTACGGCCTGTCCGCGCACCGCACGGTGGACGGCAGGGAGCGCCGGATGCGGGATCCGCACGAGTACACCGAGCTGCTCTGCGACCTGCACGCGGTCGGTACGCCCAGGCTCTGCGCCGACCGGATCGCGGCGACGGCCGAGCGGACCGGGGTGCGGCGCTTCGCGCTGCTGGTGGAGGGCTCCGGCGACCGGGAGTCGACCCTGCGCAATGTGCAGCGGCTGGGGGCCGAGGTGCTGCCGCTGCTGGCCTGAACCGCGCTGCCCCGCCGACGCAGGGGGGACCGTCGGCGGGTGTACGCAGTACCTCAGCAGTCCCTCAGTTCCTCGGACTGATTCAGGAGTTGGGCCCGGACCGAGGTGAACAGCGCATACCTGGCCTCGGAACCGGGGCCGGGCGGGAACACCGCCACCCGGTGGCAGTTCTGGAACGCCAGGCGGACACCGAAGTGCCGCTCCAACGATCCCCGGATCGCATCACTCGCCATCGCGCGGAGCAACTGGCCACGGGCCTGCTCCGAGGGAGGCGGTACCTGGTTGTCGGCGAACTCGCTGCCGTCGACCTTCTGCTGGGCGACCAACGAGCTGATCAGGGCCCAGGCATAGGGCAGTGAACTACGGACGCAGTCGACGAATTCCCTCTCGTCGACCTCGCCTCGCTCGGCCTTTTCGAGCAGGGCCGGTGAGACGTCGAGCGACATGGGTTCTCCTCTCGCATGCCTCGCGGGCCGGGCGGCCCACTGAGGTGGTGCTGCTCTGTGCGAAGGGTGCTGCATCGCTCCCTGTCGGGGGCACGCGTAGGGAACAGCGTCCCAGGGAATATGCCTAGTTGGGGCGGAACCATACATTCCGCCTCGATACGACCCAGATCAGGTCGATCGACCCGGGAGGAACCGGTCATTTGCATCCGGAACCCCCCTCCGCAACACCTCGTGACTCACCGTAGGCCAGTAGACACAGGAGCACCAGAATGCCGTGTACGGAACAAGCCATCACGGCAGGTGGCGGCCTGCGCTCCGCGACCCTTTCACCAAGCAAACGCTCCCTCTACCCAATCGGACCCCTGGCAGCGCGTTCCTCTTCCGAATCGCTCCGAATGGCCCTCGTGGGCTAGCGTGGTCGGCCGTGCGTCTCGTAATTGCCCGCTGCTCAGTCGACTACGCAGGCCGGCTCACCGCCCACCTGCCGTCCGCCCCGCGGCTCATCCTGGTGAAATCCGACGGTTCCGTCGCCATTCACTCCGATGACCGCGCCTACAAGCCTCTCAACTGGATGTCTCCGCCCTGCACCCTCAAGGAGGGCGACGGGCAGTGGACGGTCGAGAACAAGGCCGGAGAGAAGCTCATCATCACCCTGGAGGAGGTCATGCTCGACTCCTCGCACGAACTCGGGATCGATCCCGGACTGATCAAAGATGGCGTGGAAGCGCACCTCCAGGAGCTGCTCGCCGACCGGATGGAGGTGCTCGGCGCCGGCTGGACCCTTATCCGGCGGGAGTACCCCACCGCGATCGGCCCGGTGGACATCCTCTGCCGGGACGACTCCGGCACCACCGTCGCGGTGGAGATCAAGCGCCGCGGCGACATCGACGGGGTGGAGCAGCTCACCCGCTACCTCGAACTGCTGAACCGCGACTCGCTGCTGGCCCCGGTGAAGGGGGTCTTCGCGGCGCAGCAGATCAAGCCGCAGGCACGGGTACTGGCCCTGGACCGCGGCATCAGCTGCGTCGTGCTCGACTACGACGGGCTGCGCGGGATCGAGGACGACAAGCTCAAACTGTTCTGAGCGGCACCGGATCCCCGGTGTCCCCGATCAGACGATCGGGGACACCGGGGATCCCGACTGCGACGGCAGCGGCGCCGAGGCCGAGCCGGTGACCGGGCCGCTGCTGCTGCTGTCCGAGGGCGTCGGAGTCGGCGTATCGGTCGGCGTCGGCGACACACTGGTCGGCGGCGGGGTCGAATTCGTGTGGGTCGGCTTGGGCGTCTTGCTCGGCGTCCCGCCGTGGGTCGGCGGCATAGTGATCGTCGCGCTGGGGCTGAGGCTCGGGCTGGTCGGCCCGGTGCCCTGCCCTCCGGGGTCGGACTGCTGTCCGCCCGGATCGGCCGAACCGCCGCCGGGGCCGGACGGGCTCGCCGTCGAGGACGGGCTGCCGGCCGGGGCCGCCGCCCCGCTGTCCGTGGCCGTGGGCACCGGGTCGCTGCTGCTGCCGGGGTCGGCCGCACCGGTGTCGCCCACCGCGGGCGCCACGGTCATCCCGGTGCCGGCGCCGACCTTGCCGAACGCGCCCACGCCCAGCGCGACCGCCGCGCCGAGCACTCCCATCAGCACCACACCGACCACCGCGAGCACGATCTGACGCCGGGTCGCCCCCGGCTCGTCGGTCCGGCGGAAGGGCAACACCCGGCGCAGCCCGCCGATGCCGGGGCCGTTCCGCCCGGCCAGGACCACGGTGCGCCCGGGGAGCAGCGTGCCGACGTGGTCCAGCTGCCGCAGCGCCCGGCGCCCGCTCGCGGTGCCGCGGCTGTCGCCGAGCGCGCCGCGCAGCGCGACCGAGGCCTCCAGTTCGGCGCGGGAGCGGTCGTGCGCGCCCACGCAGAGCGCGAGCACACCCAACTCGTGGTGGAACCAGGCCTCCTCGGCCACGGCGGCGGTCGCCCGCGCGGACTCAAGGCCGAACCGCAGCGACCGCTCCCAGGCGCCCCAGCGCAGCCCCAGCGCGAAGGCGGGGGCGCAGGCGCGGGCCAGCAGCACCACCTGGTGGTGCCGGCCGTGCTCGCGGTCCGCGTGCATCACCGCGAGCAGGACCTCGGCCTCGGCCGCGATCTGCTCCTCCGTCACCGAGGCGTGGCCGGTCCACCAGGCGAAGTGCTGGGCCGCGTTGTGGGCGCTGTCGGCGCCGGGCCACTCGTCGGCGAGCAGTTGCGCGACTCCGCCGACCAGGCGGTGGTGCCGGGTGCCGACCGGGGTGGCCAGACCGGCCGCGACCAGTTCCTCCAGCGCTTCCTCGCCGTGGCCGACGTCGATCAGCGCGGGCAGGTGCGGGGCGCTCGGGATCTCGCCGCCGAGGGCGGTGGCGAGGCCCAGGGTGCGCCGTGCGCCCTGGCTGAGGCCGCGGGAGATCCGGACCGCGGGGGCCGCGCTCTCGGCCACCGAGGGCAGCGGCACCGGGTCGACCAGCGGCGCCTCGTCGTCCCTGCCGTGCTGGCTCAGATAGGCCTCGAAGCCGCCCGGGGTGGGCTGCTGCCGGGCCGGTGACAGGTCGCCCCGGGGGACGGTCGGCTGGAACGGCGCGGCCTCGATCGCCGCGGGCCCGGCCCACTCCGGGCCGGGCACTCCCGCCGCCATGGCCTCGATCGCCGACTCGCGGTGCCGCAGCAGCGCGGCGGCCTGGACGAAGCGCAGCGGCAGGCCCTCGGACTCGAACCAGAGGTCCACCGCCCAGGCCCGCTCGGTCTCGTCCAGCGAGCGCCCGGCCAGGCGGGCCAGCAGGGCCAGCGAGGACTGCCGGGAGAGCCCGGGCAGCCGGGTGTCCTCCAGCCGGGCGCCGACCTTCGAGTTGGCGCTCAGCGGCGTGGCGGTCGCGGTGGTGGAGGTGATCAGGAAGGAGCTCTCCGGGGCGACCGCGAGCAGTTCCTCCAGCGTCTCGCCGCTGAACTCCACGTCGTCGATGACGACGATGGCGCAGAGCTCGCGCAGCAGCTCGGGCAGCTGCACCCGGCCCGGGCGGTAGCCGGGCGCCTGGTGGGTGGCGCTGAACAGGTCCTGCAGCAGGTCGCCGGAGGTACGGGCGTAGCCGGTGAGCCGGACCACCCCGGCCGGGGCGAGCCCGGAGCAGGCGGTGGCGACGGCGTCCAGGATGGCCGAGCGGCCGGAGCCCTGCGGGCCGATCAGCCGGACCGAGCGCCCCTGCAGCAGCAGTCCGCGCAGCCGCTCGCAGAGCGCGTCCCGCTCCAGCAGGCCGCTGGCGACCCGGGGCCGGACGGTCGGGTCCGCGGGCACGGCGGTGACCTGGGGACGGAGTCCGGGCGGGCAGTCGGCCGCGGTACTGCCGTCGGGGGCGTTGACCGCGAGCTGGAGTTCCCCGGTGAACACGGTCCCGGTACGGGCGCTGCCGTCCGCGGCGGTCTCGACCTGCGGGAGCTCCACGGGTGCGGGCGCCACTCTGACGAGTTCGGTCGACGCCGTGCCGCGCGGGAGCACCGGCAGGTTCACGGTGGAATCGGACGGGGATATTCGAGTGGGTGCAGGCGACTCGGTGTTGTACGAGGGGCGGTCGGCCGAGCCGTCCCCGTCACCTTCGCCCAGAGTGGGTAGATTCATTATCCTCTTTCGCCCCCGGAGCTTTGCATACTCTTCCGCACGCGGTGGTCCGAGGCGAGAGGGGGCGGCCATACCGTTATGGGAAAGTCATCTTACGAAGGCGCGGAAACCGCCGCTTCGGGGACATAGCCCTCGATTGCGAGGATGCGGTGCAGCCGGGTCGCCACCAGCAGCCGCTGCAGCTGGGCCGGGACGCCGCGCAGCACCAGCCGCCGGCCGCCGCGCCCGGCCCGGCGGTGGGTGCCCATGATCACACCGAGGCCGGTGGCGTCCCAGGAGTCCAGCAGCGACAGGTCGAGCACCAGGTCGCCGTCCCCGTAGTCGACGGCCCGGTGCAGGACGGAGCGGGCATCGGCCGCGGTGCGCACATCGAGGCGTCCCTCGATGGCGAGCTGGGTCTGGTCACCCCTGATCCGCATGCGCGCTCCCAATGGAATAGCTGTTGAACCGATGCTTCTCTCATCTGACGCGGAAGCAGGTGTCCGGGTTGCTGGCCACGGCGACATCCGAGGTGAATTCACCCCTTCGGGTGAGCATTTTCCTTCTCGGTTCGCACTATTTTTCGTAACTGTAGAAACCCTGACCGCTCTTGCGGCCGAGGTCCCCCGCGGTGACCATGCGCGCCATGATCTCCGGCGGCGCGAACTTCTCGTCCTGGGTCTCGTCGTAGATGTTCCTGGCGGCGTGCAGCAGGATGTCCACCCCGGTCAGGTCGGCGGTGGCGAGCGGGCCCATCGCGTGGCCGAAGCCGAGCCGGCAGGCGGTGTCGATGTCCTCCGCCGAGGCCACGCCGGACTCGTAGAGCTTCACCGCCTCCACCACCAGCGCCGAGATCAGCCGGGTGGTGACGAAGCCGGCGACGTCGCGGTTCACCACCACACAGGTCTTGCCGACGCCCTCGGCGAACTCCCGCGCGGCGGCCAGGGTCTCGTCACTGGTCTTGTAGCCGCGCACCAGCTCGCAGAGCTGCATCATCGGCACCGGCGAGAAGAAGTGCACCCCCACCACGGACTCCGGACGCTCCGTCACCGCGGCGATCCTGGTGATCGGGATGGCCGAGGTGTTGGTCGCCAGCACCGCGCCCGGGCGGACGATCCGGTCCAGCGCCCGGAACAGCTCCTGCTTGACCTCCAGTTGCTCGAACACCGCCTCCACCACCAGGTCGGCGTCGGCCACCGCGTCCAGGTCGGTGCTGGTGGTGATCCGGGCCAGCGCGGCCTCGGCCTCCGCGGCGGTGAGCTTCCCCTTGGCGGTGAAGCGCTCGTAGGAGGAGCGGATCCCGGCGAGCCCGCGCTCCAGCGCAGCGTCCGTCACATCGCGCAGCACCACCTGGTACCCCGCCTGCGCGGAGACCTGGGCGATACCGGAGCCCATCAGGCCGGCTCCGACGACGGCGATCTGCTTGGCCACGGTGGTACCCCTTGCATCTGTGTGGAGGGACGGCGCTGTCCTGTTTGAGAATCTAACGTCGCAGGTGCCTCCAGGGCGACGGGAAGCCGTCTTCCAGTGGCGAAGCTCACGCTCGATAATGCTGGGGAGAACAAAGGGGCAGCATCGTGGGCAGAATCTATCCGGTCATCCAACTGGCCCTCCCCTTCGCGGTCCTGGGCATCCTGGTGCTGCTGCTGCGCTGGACCTGGAGCCCGCGCAAGGGGCGCTCGCTGGTCCCGCGTACGCCCCGGCGGGGTGCGCCGGACGAGTACGGGCTGCTGGTCGCCGTCGCCGCACCGGCCGACGACGCCGAGACCGGGCGGCTGACCGCACGGCTGGACGCGGCCGGGATCCGCTGGACCCTGGTCGACACCACCCAGGGCCGGCGGCTGATGGTCTGGCCGGACGCCGCCCCCAGCGCCCGCAGACTGCTGCGCGACACCGGCGCGGCGCCCTGACCGGGCCGGGCCGCACCGGCCGCCGTAGGGCGGCGGCCGGACCCTAGGGCAGCAGCACGACGTCCGGGTCGGGCTCCCGGCCGACCTCCGCGCCCAGCGCGTTCAGCTGCTCCACCAGGCCGGCGTAGCCGCGGTCGATGTGGTGGATCTCGGAGACCAGGGTCACGCCCTCGGCCACCAGGCCGGCCAGCACCAGGCCCATCCCGGCCCGTACGTCGGTCGCCCGGACGGGGGCGCCGGAGAGCCGGGGAACCCCCCGCAGCACCGCGTGGTGCCCGTCCGTGCGGACCTGGCCGCCGAGCCGGGCCAGCTCCTGCAGGAAGACGAAGCGGGCCTCGAAGATGTTCTCGGTGATCATCGAGACGCCCTCGGCGACCGCGTTCAGCGCGGCGAACTGCGGCTGCAGGTCGGTGGCGAAGCCCGGGTAGGGCAGGGTCACCACGTCCACCGCCTTCGGCCGGCGGTCCATCACCACCCGGAAGCCGTCCGGGACCAGGCTGACCTCGGCCCCGCAGGCGGTGATCTTGTCCAGGGCGATCCGCAGGTGCTCGGCCCTGGCGTGCTCGACGGTGATGTCCCCCTGGGTCATCGCCGCCGCCACCGCGAAGGTCCCGGCCACGATCCGGTCCGGGACCGTCTCGTAGGCCACCGGCGACAGCTTCGGCACGCCCTGCACCTCGATGGTGGAGCTGCCGGCCCCGCCGATCTTCGCGCCCATCGCCTCCAGCATCAGGCACAGGTCGACGATCTCCGGCTCCCGGGCGGCGTTGTCGATCACCGTGGCGCCCTCCGCCAGCACCGCCGCCATCAGGATGTTCTCGGTCGCGCCGACGCTGGGGAAGTCCAGCTCCACCGAGGTCCCGACCAGCCCGCCGGGCGCCGAGGCGACCAGGAAGCCGTGCTCATTGGTGATCACCGCGCCCAGCTTGGTCAGCCCGTCGATGTGCATGTCCAGGCCGCGCGAGCCGATCGCGTCCCCGCCCGGACGGGCCACCCGCACCTGCCCGCAGCGGGCCAGCAGCGGGCCCAGCACCGCGATGGAGGCCCGCATCATCCGCACCAGGTCGTAGTCGGCCTCGTGCCCCGGCTCGGCCGGGACGTCGATGACCGCCGTGCCGCTGTGGTGCCCCGGCAGGGCGGACCACTCCAGCGTCACCGTGCAGCCCATCCGCCGCAGCAGCTCCGCCATGATCTCCACGTCGAGGATCCGCGGCAGGTTCCCCAGCCGGGTCCGCCCCTCGGCCAGCAGCGAGGCCGCCATCAGCTTCAACGCGCTGTTCTTCGCGCCCGGCACGCGCACCCGCCCCGCGAGCCTCGCGCCGCCCACCACCCGCAACCGTTCCGTCATTCTTGGCATCGTACGGGTGACGCTGCCTCAGCGGTTCTCCCCCGGCACCCACAGCACGTCGCCGACCTCCTTGTTGGCCGTCCTGGCCAGGATGAAGAGCAGGTCGGAGAGCCGGTTGAGATAGGTCGCGGTGAGCGGGTTGACGCTGTCCCCGTGCGCCTCGATCGCCGCCCAGGTGCTGCGCTCGGCCCGGCGGACCACAGTGCAGGCCACGTGCAGGTAGGCGGCGCCGGGGGTGCCGCCGGGGAGGATGAAGCTGCGGAGCTTCTCCAGGTCCTCGAGGAAGCGGTCGCAGTCCTGCTCAAGACGGTCCACGTAGGACTGCAGCACCCGCAGCGGGGGGTACTCCGGCTCCGGCACCACCGGGGTGGCCAGGTCGGCGCCCACGTCGAAGAGGTCGTTCTGGATCCGGGTCAGCACGGTGGCCAGTTCGTCGGTGAGCCCGCCGCAGGCGATGGCCACACCGATCGCCGCGTTGGCCTCGTTGCTGTCCGCGTAGGCGGCGAGCCGCGGGTCGGTCTTCCGGGTCCGGCTCATGTCGCCGAGAGCGGTGGTGCCGTCGTCGCCGGTCCGGGTGTAGATGCGCGTGAGGTTGACCATACGGCCGAGCCTAGGCCCTCTCAGGCGACGTTGACCCGCTGTCCGGGCGGGGCGGCCTCGAGCCAGGCCAGGAAGCCGGTCAGGGCGTCCTCGCTCATCGCCAGCTCCACCGGCTCGCCGGCGTGCAGACAGGTCAGCACGACCGCGTTGGAGAGCAGCGCCAGCTCCTCCTGCCCCTGCGGGGTGCGCCGGTGCAGTACCTCGATCCGGGAGCGCTTGAGCACCTTGCGCGGCCGGGGGGCGTAGCTGAAGACCCGGAACCACTCCACCGAGTCGTGGTTGTAGCGGCCGATGCCGAACACCCAGCCCTGGCCGCCGTTGTCGGCCGAGGCCGGGGCGGGCGCGGAGCCGGAGGGCAGCGGGGCGTCCGGGTCCACCGGCGGCGGGTCGCCGACCGGGACGACCGGCACTGGGATCCGGAGCCGGGCCGAGCAGTCGAAGGTGCCGCCGGCCCGCTGGATCAGCCGTCGGCGCACCGCGAAGGCGCCGAGCCCGCACAGGGCGGCCAGCAGCACCGCAACGACGATCACCACCGCGAGTTCCACGCGCTGCCACCTCCCTCGCCCGTCGGCCCATGTGCCTTTTCAACGGCCGTCGCGCCCCGGGGGTAACTCTCGTTCTCCCGTGCGATCCAGCGCTTGCGAATACACCGGTCCCGGGCCACTCGCGTGCCCCGGGACCGGTCGTGCGGGTCGGCCGACGGCGACCCCGGAAGGCTTGCGCCTAGCGGGACGCAGCCGCCTGGAGCCGCACCGAGGCCCGGCGCGCGGCGCCCGCCTCGGCATCGGCCTTGGCCGCGTTCAGAGCCCGCTCGGCCCGCTCGACGTCGATCTCGTCGGCGAGTTCGGCGACCTCCGCCAGCAGCGACAGCTTGTTGTCCGCGAAGGACAGGAAGCCGCCGTGCACCGCGGCGATCACCGTGGTGCCGTCCGCCTGGCGGATGGTCACCGGGTCGGACTCCAGCACCCCGAGCACGGGCGTGTGCCCGGCCTGGATGCCGATGTCACCGGACTTGGTACGGGCAAGGACGATCGTGGCCTCGCCCGACCAGACCTTGCGGTCGGCCGCGACCAGCTCGACGTGCAGCTCAGCCACAGTGGGCTCCTCGGTCTTGATGCCCGTGCCGTAAAGCCCGGGTTGCGGAAAGAATAACGGGCCACTCGATCAGTCGTGCAATCGGGTGGGGGTACGGACGAGGGGCGGTCCCGTACGGGGCCGCCCCTCAGCACCGGGCCCATCCAGGAAGGACTACTTCTTGGCGAGCTCGGCGGCGTTGCGCTCCAGGTCGTCGATGCCACCGCACATGAAGAAGGCCTGCTCCGGGGTGGAGTCGTACTTCCCGTCGGCGATCGCGTTGAACGCGTGGATGGTCTCCTCGAGCGGGACCGTCGAGCCCTCGACACCGGTGAACTGCTTCGCCACGTAGGTGTTCTGGGACAGGAAGCGCTCGATCCGGCGGGCGCGGTAGACGGTGACCTTGTCCTCTTCGCTCAGCTCGTCGATGCCGAGGATCGCGATGATGTCCTGGAGGTCCTTGTACTTCTGCAGGATCCCCTTGACCCGGACCGCCGTCTCGTAGTGGTCCGCCGCGATGTAGCGGGGGTCCAGGATCCGGGACGTCGAGTCCAGCGGGTCGACCGCCGGGTAGATGCCCTTCTCGGAGATCGGACGGGAGAGCACCGTCAGCGCGTCGAGGTGGGCGAAGGTGGTGGCCGGGGCCGGGTCGGTCAGGTCGTCCGCGGGGACGTAGATCGCCTGCATCGAGGTGATCGAGTGACCGCGGGTCGAGGTGATGCGCTCCTGGAGGAGGCCCATCTCGTCGGCCAGGTTCGGCTGGTAGCCCACCGCGGAGGGCATCCGGCCGAGCAAGGTCGACACCTCGGAACCGGCCTGGGTGAACCGGAAGATGTTGTCGATGAACAGCAGCACGTCCTGGCCGACCACGTCGCGGAAGTACTCCGCCATGGTGAGGGCCGAGAGCGCGACCCGGAGACGGGTGCCCGGGGGCTCGTCCATCTGGCCGAAGACCAGGGCGGTCTTGTCGAGGACGCCCGAGTCCTTCATCTCCTCGATGAGGTCGTTGCCCTCGCGGGTACGCTCACCGACACCGGCGAAGACCGACACACCACCGAAGTTCTCGGCGACGCGGTAGATCATCTCCTGGATCAGGACGGTCTTGCCCACGCCGGCGCCGCCGAACAGGCCGATCTTCCCACCCTGCACGTACGGGGTGAGCAGGTCGATGACCTTGATGCCGGTCTCGAACATCTCGGTCTTGGACTCGAGCTGGTCGAAGCGCGGGGCGACCCGGTGGATCGGCCAGCGGGTGGTGACCGAGGCCTCGAACTCCTCGCGGTCCGCGTTCAGCACCTCACCGAGGGCGTTGAAGACCTTGCCCTTGGTGATGTCGCCAACCGGAACCGAGATCGCGTCGCCGGTGTCGGTGACGCCGGCCCCGCGCTGCAGACCGTCGGTCGGCTGCATGGAGATGGCGCGGACCAGGCCGTCGCCGAGGTGCTGGGCGACCTCGAGGGTCAGGATCTTGCGGCCGGTACCGTCCGGCGCGTCGATCTCGACCTTGAGGGCGTTGAACATCGCCGGCATGGCGTCGACGGAGAATTCCACGTCGACGACCGGCCCGATGACCCGCGCGACACGGCCGGTGGCCGTCGCGGTCTCAACAGTGGCAGTCATGTGTCTAGTCACTCCCCGCGTTCGCGTCGGCCAGGGCGGTAGCGCCACCGACGATCTCGCTGATTTCCTGGGTGATCTCGGCCTGTCGGGCCGAGTTGGCGCGTCGCGAAAGCGACTTGATGAGGTCGCCCGCGTTGTCGGTCGCACTCTTCATCGCACGACGCCGGGCGGCGTGCTCCGAGGCGGCCGACTGCAGCAGCGCGTTGTAGATCCTGCTCTCGACGTACCGCGGCAGCAGGGCGTCCAGGACGCCCTCCACCGACGGCTCGAAGTCGTACAGCGGGAAGGGGCCGTGCTCCTTCGCCGCGGCCTGCGTCTCCTCCAGCTTGAGCGGGAGGAGGCGCACATCCACCGGGTTCTGCGTGAGCATCGAGACGAACTCGGTCGAGACCACGTACAGCTCGTCCACGCCGCCCTCCGCCGTCTCCGTCACGAAGGCGTCGATCAGACCGGCCGAGACCGTCTTGGCGTCCTGGTAGGTCGGCTTGTCCGAGAAGCCGGTCCACGAGGCCGCGACCGGCATCTCGCGGAAGGCGTAGAAGCCCACGCCCTTGCGGCCGACCATGAACGTGACGACCTCCTTGCCCTCCGCCTTCAGGCGGGCCGACAGTGCGACGGCCTGCTTGATGGCGTTGGAGGAGTAGCCGCCGGCCAGACCGCGGTCGGCGGTGACCACCAGCACCCCGGCCCGGACCGGGTTCTCCGGCTCCGTCGTCACCGGGTGCTTGGCGTTGGACCTCGTCGCGACCGCGGTCACCGCACGGGTGAGCTCGTCCGCGTAGGGGGAGGAGGCGGCCACCGCGCGCTGCGCCTTCATGATGCGCGACGCGGAGATCATCTCCATCGCCTTGGTGATCTTCTTCGTCGCGGTGACAGAGCGGATCCGGCGCTTGTAGACCCGAAGCTGTGCTCCCATGGGTCAGTTACCGTCCTTTCCGTCTCTCGTCAGGCCGAGTCGCCGAGGAGCGCGCCCTGGGACGTGGTGAACTCCTGCTTGAACGAGGTGATGGCCTCGGTCAGCGAGGTGATCGTGCCGTCCTCGAGCTTGCTGGTCTCCACGATGGTGGTCAGGACGTTCTTGTGCTCGCGGCGCAGGTAGTCGAGGAACTCGCGCTCGAACTTGCGGATGTCCGCGACCGGGACGTTGTCCAGCTGGCCGGTGGTGCCGGCCCAGATCGAGACGACCTGCTCCTCGACCGGGAAGGGCTGGTACTGGCCCTGCTTGAGCAGCTCCACCATCCGGGCGCCGCGCTCCAGCTGGGCCTTGGAGGCCGAGTCCAGGTCGGAACCGAAGGCGGCGAACGCCTCCAGCTCGCGGTACTGGGCCAGGTCCAGGCGCAGGCGTCCGGCCACCGACTTCATGGCCTTGATCTGCGCGGAGCCACCGACGCGGGAGACCGAGATACCGACGTTCACGGCCGGGCGGATGCCCGAGTTGAACAGGTCGGACTCCAGGAAGCACTGGCCGTCGGTGATCGAGATCACGTTGGTGGGGATGTACGCCGAGACGTCGTTGGCCTTGGTCTCGATGATCGGCAGACCGGTCATCGAGCCCGCGCCCAGCTCGTCCGACAGCTTGGCGCAGCGCTCCAGCAGACGGGAGTGCAGGTAGAACACGTCGCCGGGGTAGGCCTCGCGGCCCGGCGGGCGGCGCAGCAGCAGCGACACGGCGCGGTATGCCTCGGCCTGCTTCGACAGGTCGTCGAAGACGATGAGGACGTGCTTGCCGTCGTACATCCACTCCTGGCCGATGGCCGAACCGGTGTACGGGGCAAGGTACTTGAAGCCGGCCGGGTCGGACGCCGGGGCGGCCACGATGGTGGTGTACTCCAGCGCGCCCGCCTCCTCCAGCGCACCGCGCACGGAGGCGATGGTGGAGCCCTTCTGGCCGATGGCGACGTAGATGCAGCGGACCTGCTTCTTCGGGTCGCCCGAGCGCCAGTTGTCGCGCTGGTTGATGATCGCGTCGATCGCCACCGCGGTCTTGCCGGTCTGGCGGTCGCCGATGATCAGCTGGCGCTGGCCGCGGCCGATCGGGGTCATCGCGTCGATGGCCTTGATGCCGGTCTGCAGCGGCTCGTGCACCGACTTGCGGACCATGACGCCGGGGGCCTGCAGTTCCAGGGCGCGACGGCCGCTGGACTCGATCTCGCCGAGGCCGTCGATCGGCTGGCCCAGCGGGTCGACCACGCGGCCGAGGTAGCCCTCGCCCACGGGGACCGACAGCACCTCGCCGGTACGGCGGACCGTCTGGCCCTCCTCGATTGCGCTGTACTCGCCGAGGACGACGACACCGATCTCGCGGGTGTCGAGGTTCAGTGCGAGGCCGAGGGTTCCGTCCTCGAACTTCAGCAGTTCGTTCGCCATGACCGAGGGCAGGCCCTCGACCCGGGCGATGCCGTCAGCCGTGTAGGTGACAGTGCCGACCTCTTCACGCGAGGCGGCGTCCGGCTGGTACGACTGGACGAAGTTGTCCAGCGCGTCCCGGATCTCCTCCGGCCGGATCGTGAGCTCCGCCATCTGGGTTCCCTGCTCTCCTAGTTGCGATCCTCGGCCCGCCCGTGGAGGGCCGCAAGTATTCGACTCTCGGCCAGCATGTCCACTGACCGTACAAACCGACCGAGGGTCGGACAATGCTCCCCTTGTGGGGGTGGGCTTCAGCCCGCCAGGCCCTGTCGCGCGCCGTCCATACGGCTCTCGACAGTGCCCTCGATGATCTCGTCGCCGATCTGCACCCGGACCCCGCCGAGGACCGAGGGGTCCACGTCGATGTTCAGGTGGACCGGACGACCCACCAGCCGCGCCAGCGAAGCGGCGAGCCGCTCGTTCTGGGCGTCCGACAGCGGCACCGCGACGGTCACCAGGGCGACCACCCGGCCACGCCGGCCCGCGGCCAGCCGGGAGTACTCCTCCAGGCCGCCTTCCAGGCTACGTCCACGCGGCTGCGTCACCAGGGCGACGACCAACTGCGTGGTCTGCGGCTTGGCCCGGCCGCCGAGCAGACCGCGGACCAGCTCGCCCTTGGCGGCGGAGTCCGCGGCGCCGTCGGTGAGCGCGGCCCGCAGCGCGGGGTTGCCGGCGACGATCCGTCCGAAGCGGAACAGCTCGTCCTCGACCTCGTCCAGCGCGCCGGCCCGGTCCGCACCGATGATCTGGGCGAGCGAGGCCAACTGCTCGACGCCGTCCACCAGGTCGCGCGACGTCGCCCAGCGGGACCGGACCATGCCGGCCACCAGGTCGAGCGTCTCCGCGCCGACCTTGCCGCTGAGCAGCGCGGTGACCAGGTCGGCCTTGCGCTGGCCCGAGGTGGCCGGGTCGGTGAGGGTCCGACGCAGTCCGACCTCGCGGTCGAGCACGCCGGTCACGGCCAGCAGGTCCGCGCTGAGCGCGGCCGGGTCGACCGACGTGCTGTCGGTCAGGGCCTCGAGGCGCTCGCGAGCGGCCGCGTTCGACTGACGCGTGGCGCTGCTCACTTGGCGGCGCCCGCGGCCTCGGCCGACTTCGCGTCGAGCTCGTCCAGGAAGCGGTCGATGATCCGGCTCTGCCGGGCGGAGTCCTCCAGGGACTCGCCGACGACGCGGCCGGCCAGGTCGGTGGCGATCCGGCCGACGTCCTGACGAAGCACGTTCGTCACCTGACGGCGGTCCGCCTCGATCTGGGCGTGGCCCGCGGTGATGATGGCCTCGCGCTGGCGCTGGCCCTCTTCCTTCATCTCCGCGATGATCACGGCGCCCTGCTCACGGGCGTGCTCGGTGATCCGAGCGGCCTCGTGACGGGCCTCCGCGAGCTGGTCCTGGTACTCCTTCAGCGTCCGGGTGGCCTCGGCCTGCGCCTCAGCCGCCCGCTCCAGTCCACCCTCGATCGCGTCGCGCCGCTCGTCCAGGGTCTTCTGGATACCGGGCAGCAGCTTCTTGCCGAGGACGCCGAAGACGATCAAGAAGCAGAGCAGGCCGATGATCAGTTCCGGGATCTCGGGAACGAGCGGGTTCTGTGCTCCTCCCTCTGCCAGGAGATAGCCCACCATGTCTGAACCTTTCGTCGAGTGTGGCTGGCTGTCGGCTTACTTGAAGATGAAGGGGACGACCAGGCCGAGCAGCGCCAGAACCTCACACAGGGCGAAGCCGAGGAACATGTTCTGGCGGATGATCGGCATGGCCTCGGGCTGACGCGCCATGGCCTCGATGGAGTGGCCGAAGACCAGGCCGATACCGACGCCGGGGCCGATCGCGGCGAGACCGTAGGCCACGGCGCCGAGGTTGCCGGAGACGCCGGCGGCGAGCTCAACGTTAGACATCTGTCTCTGTCCTTAGGTGTGTTGCCGTACCGCTGGGGGGCTTCCCAGCGGAAGTCTGAGGTGGTGCGAGCGGGTCAGTGACCCTCTTCGAGCGCTCCGCTGATGTACAGCGAGGTCAGCAGCGTGAAGATGTAGGCCTGCAGGAACTGGATCAGCACCTCGAAGGCGGTCATCCCGGCGGCCATGACGAACGAGCCGCCCGAGAACAGCGCGAAGACCGAGGGCGTGAGCATGTACCAGGTGGCGGCGCTGAACATCACGATGAGCATGTGGCCGGCGAACATGTTGGCCCAGAGCCGCACCGCGAGGGTGAACGGACGCAGGATCACGTTCTGCAGGAACTCGATGACGATGATCAGCGGCAGCAGCCAACCCGGCAGGCCCTGCAGCACGGTGAGGTGCTTCCAGCCGCCGACGAAGCCGTGGGTCTTGAAGGTGAGGTACATGTACGTCACCCACACCAGCAGCGCGATGGCCACCGGGAACCCGAAGCGGGACGCCACCGGGAACTGCGCCAGCGGGATGATGGACATGATGTTCATGATCCACACGAAGAAGAAGATCGAGGTCAGGAAGGGGACGTACTTGTCGCCCTTCTTGCCGATCACATCGCGCGCGATGCCGCGGGAGATGAAGGTGTAGCCGATCTCACCGACCAGCTGCAGCTTGCCCGGGACCAGCTTCGGCTTGGCGAACGCCGACCAGAAGAACCCGACCACCAGCAGCATGCAGATGAGCGCGAGCAGCATCGGCTTGGTGAAGTCGAAGCTGCCGATGCTGAAGATCGGCTTGAAGTCGAACGAGTTGAGACCCGGGGCGGGGAAACCACAGCCCGAGGGCGTGATGTGGCACGCGCTCTCAGCGACCATCGTTGGGGTACTCACCCGTGACTCCTTCGTCGTGACGCATAAGAACTGCAACCTTGAGTGTCGGTGCGGCCTGTGCGGCCACGGTTCGGCACGGGGGACATGGGGTGGTGGCGCCGCCTCGGTCGACTCGACCCGGCCCTGGCGCCTCCGGGAGGGGACTGAAGAGTCCCTTTCGACCGGACGCGATTCCGGACGATAGCAGATCAGGATGAAGCGTCTTTAGTCGGCCCTTATGCCCCATCTCGGGACTCCGCCTTGACCGGAACCGAGGGCTCCGGGTCGACGTAGAGCGTCTTGCTCCGCAGCGTGGAGAAGATCTGTCCGCCCACCCAGGCCAGCGCGGTGGCCAGCAGAGTGAGGGCGAACGCCCGGCCGTTGAACAGGGTGGTGTTCTTGAACACGACGATGAAGACGCCGATGAGCAGCATCTGCACCGCATAGACCAGAAGACCGGCCGTCATCACCAACTGCGGCTTGTTCTGGGTCAACCGCATCAGCGCCCAGAAACCCAGGCCGAAGAACACGGCGACCACCGCGATGGCGACCAGCGCACCGACCAGACCCTTGGGGCCGGCGAAGACTGTGCTGAGCACGGCGGCGACGATCCCCACGGGCACAGCCGGCACGGCTGACCCGCGGAGGATCTGGGCGTCGTTGGACAGCATCGTCGTCAACTCCGGCGCGATGGAATGGAAAGGCGATCAAAGGAAGCGAGGAGAAAGAGCACTGGATCACAGACCCGCGAGGCGGGTCGCGACCGAACGACCTTCTCCCATAAGGTCCTTCGGCTCTTCTACCTGATGTCGTGAACGGTATCACAAGCTATTTGGTGAGGTCTTTACCCTAGACCTGTGCTTCTTGCCACATCAGCCTCACCCGGAGGGGTTAACTGCCGTTTCGTCCGGTTGCGCCCGAATGGCGTCCGGCGGCGTGTGCACCGGTCCCGATCTTGCGCAGCAGCTCTTCGTCCTCATGGGAAAAGGAATCCCCATGATCACCGGTGCTCTCCGCGCCGATTCGGTCGCTCTGGGTAAGAAGTTCTCTTACCTTTTCCGGCGCCGGAGCGGGCTCCGTGGATTCGGCCGGACGGCGGTAGCGCGGAGGGAGGAAGCGCTCCGCCATCCGGGGCGCGTGCGGCTTGAAGCGGGGCAGCAGCAGCACGATGATCCCGATCACACAGGCCGCCATGGCGATCTTCACGGCCAGCAGCGGCGTGCGGTTCACCGAGAAGGCCACGGTGGCGAAGGCGAACAGGGCCGCCCAGAAGTACATGATCATGACCGCGCGGCTGTGCGAGTGGCCGATCTGCAGCAGCCGGTGGTGCAGGTGGCCCTTGTCCGCGGCGAACGGGGACTGGCCGTTCCAGGTGCGGCGCACCACCGCGAGCACCAGGTCCGCCAGCGGGATCGCGATCACCGTCAGCGGCAGCAGCAGCGGGATGTAGATCGGCACCATCGCGTGCACGGCGACGGTCTGCGAGCCGCTGGTGATCACGCTGGGGTCGACGCGGCCGGTCAGCGAGATCATCGAGACCGAGAGCACCAGGCCGAGCAGCAGCGCCCCCGAGTCGCCCATGAAGATCCTGGCCGGGTGCAGGTTGTGCGGCAGGAAGCCCAGGCACATCCCCACCAGGATCGCGCTGAACAGCGTGGCCGGCAGCGCGTCGGCGATGCCGTAGCCGTAGGAGAGCCGGTACGAGTAGGCGAAGAAGGCCAGCGCCGCGATGCAGACCATGCCGGCCGCGAGGCCGTCCAGGCCGTCGATGAAGTTCACCGCGTTGACGCTGATCACCACCAGGGCCACCGCGATGAAGGTGCCCCAGGTCTGGTGCAGCACCACGGTGCCGACGCCGGGGATCGGCAGCCACAGCACGGTGACGCCCTTGAACACCATCACGCCGGCCGCGACCATCTGGCCGCCCAGCTTGACCAGGGCGTCCACGCCCCACTTGTCGTCCAGCACGCCGATGACCCACATGATGGTGGCGCCGGCCAGCAGCGCGGGGACGTCCCCGGTGTTGCTGAAGATGCTGGAGAGCTTGTCCAGGTGGGCCGCCACCAGCAGGCCCGCGCACAACCCGCCGAACATGGCGATGCCGCCGAGGCGCGGGGTCGGCTCCTTGTGCACGTCCCGGTCGCGGATCTGCGGCATCGCGCCCGCGATGATGGCGAACTTGCGCACCGGTCCTGTGAGCAGATAGGTGACCGCGGTGACGACGCACAGCGTCAGCAGGAACTCACGCATCAGCGCCCTCCAATGTTGCGGTCGGCACCCCCGTGACTTCGGCTGAGCATAGCGGCCGAGTCAGGTGGGCTGGGTGGTGTTGATGCGGCATCACAAAGCACCACCCTATTCACACGGACGCAGAGACCCACCATTGCGGTTTTGTCTACACATCCCTTTGGCTATGAATTCTCCGGCTCGTCCACCGGAAAGCGCTCGGCCATGACCCGCACCTCCGCCGCGACCAGCTGTTCCTCGGCGGATCCGGCCGCCCGGACCGCCCGGCCGACCAGGACCGCCAGCTCGTTCATCTCCGCCTGCCCCATCCCCTGCGTGGTCACCCCGGCCGTGCCCAGCCGCACCCCGGAGGCCGAGGTGGGCGGGGCCTGGTCGAAGGGCACCGCGCACGTGCCAAGCAGCAGGCCCACCCGCTCGCAGCGCTGCTCCACCTCGCGCCCGGTCAGCCGCAGCGGCCGGGCGTCGGCGGTGACCAGGTGGGTGTCGGTCCCGCCGGTCAGCGGACGCAGCCCCTCCCGTCCCAGCGCCTCGGCCAGGGTCTGCGCGTTGATCACCGTACGGCGGGCGTAGTCGGCGTACTCGGGACCTGCGGCCAGGCCCAGGACCAGGGCTTTCGCGGCGATCTGGTTCATCGCGGGACCGCCCTGGGTGAACGGGAAGACCGCCCGGTCGACCCGTTCGGCGAGCTCCTCGGTGCACAGCAGCAGGCCGCCCCTGGGTCCGCCGAGCAGCTTGTGGGTCACCCCGCAGACCACGTCCGCGTACGGCACCGGAGAGGACAGTACTCCCCCGGCCACCAGGCCCAGCGTCTGCGAGGCGTCCGCCACCAGGTACGCGCCGACCTCGTCGGCGATGCTCCGGAAGGCGGCCCAGTCCAGCGCCCGCGGGTAGGAGATCGCCCCGGCCATGATCGCCTTCGGGCGCAGCGCCCTGGCCAGGTCGCGGACCTGGTCCAGGTCCACCAGGCCGTCGCTCTCGCGCACCCCGTAGCCGGTGAACTCGAACCAGCGGCCGGAGAAGTTGGCCGCCGAGCCGTGGGTCAGATGGCCGCCGTGCTGCAGCGACATCGCCAGTACCGCGTCACCCGGCCGGAGCAGCGCGGCATAGGCGGCCAGCACCGCGGTGGTGCCGGAGTACGGCTGGACATTGGCGTGGTCGGCCCCGAACAGCGTCCTGGCCCGCCGCACCGCGAGCAGTTCGGCGGCGTCGGCCTGGGCGCAGCCGGTGTGGTGCCGGTGGCCCGGATAGCCCTCGGCGTACTTGTCGCCCAGCGGGCCCGCCAGTACCGCGCGGACGGCGGGCGAAGCGAAGTTCTCCCCCGCGAGCAGGTCCAGCTGGCTGCTCCTGCGCCGCAGCTCGGCGTCCAGGACGTCGGCGAGCTCCGGATCCCGCGCGCTCAGCTCCGACATCCCCACGCTCCCGCTCGCACCGTGTGGGCCCGGAACCGTAAGGGCCCTGGGAACTCACTGTAGGACGGGAGCAATCGTTACGCCTGGGCTAGGCGGGCACCCGGGCCACTCCGGTCAGCGCGGTCACGATCGGGTCCAGCGCGTCGAAGATCTCCTCGCCGCAGTTGCGGAACATCCCCAGCGGGGCGCCGTAGGGGTCGTCCACCTCGTCGGCCTCGGGGGTGGCGGCCAGCAGCCAGCCGCGCAGCGCGGCGGCGGCCCGGACCAGGACCCGGGCCCGCTCGGCGATCTCGCCGGGTACCTCGGCGGCCTCGGGCAGGGTGGCCGCGTCTATCGCCCGCACCAGCCGGGTGAACTCCTTGAGGGTGAAGGTGCGCAGCCCGGCGGCATGGCCCATGGAGATCACCTGGGCCCGGTGGTCCAGGGTCGCGGTCAGCACCAGGTCGGCGCCGATGACGTGCTCGTCCAGCAGCTCCCGGCCGACGAAGCCGCGCGGGTCGGCGCCGTACTCGCCGAGGATCTCGGCGGCGTTGGACTCCATCGGCGCGCCCTCGTGGCCCCAGGTGCCGGCGCTCTCCACCAGGATGTCCCCGGCCCGAGTGCCGAGCCGGTGGCTCAGCTCGTGCCGGGTCAGCCGCTCGGCGATGGGCGAGCGGCAGACGTTCCCGGTGCAGACGTAGAGGATCTTGAACGCCCCGTGCCGGGGCTCGGCCCCGCCGTAGTACGGGCGGGGAACCGGACGCGCGTGCCGTCCGCCCCCCGGACCGGAGAGGCTGCCCAAGGGAATGACGGAAGCCGCCGCGGCCCCGCGATGGGGCCCGGCGCTGTTGGGATGGGCCAGCACTCCGGCGCGGACGTCGGTCAACTGCCGACCACCAGGTCGGGTACCACCTCGCGGAGCTGCGCGGCGGTGACCGCGCCCTCGCGGAGCAGCACCGGGACCTTGCCGGTGACATCGACGATGGACGAGGCCACGGCGTGGTCGGCCCGGCCGCCGTCCAGGTAGACCGAGACGCTGTCGCCCAGCTGGTGCTGGGCCTCGTCGCAGTCGGCCGGAGAGGTGCCGCCGGTCAGGTTGGCGCTGGAGACCGCGAGCGGGCCGGTGATGTTCAGCAGTTCGATGGCCACCGGGTGCAGCGGCATCCGGACCGCGACGCTGCCCCTGGTGTCGCCCAGGTCCCAGCGCAGCGAGGGCTGGTGCCGGGTGACCAGGGTGAGCCCGCCCGGCCAGAAGGCGTCGACCAGCTCCCAGGCGGACTCGGAGAAGTCGCTGACCAGGCCGTGCAGCGTGGTCGGCGAGCCGACCAGCACCGGGCTGGGCATATTGCGGCCGCGGCCCTTGGCGGCCAGCAGCGCGGCCACCGCTTCCGGGGTGAAGGCGTCCGCACCGATGCCGTAGAGGGTGTCGGTGGGCAGCACGACGAGTTCGCCCCGGCGGATCGCCGAGGCGGCCTCGCGCAGGCCGGCGGCACGGTCACTCGGATCGGCACAGTCGTAGCGGCGGCTCATCGGTACAGGCCCCTTCCGTGGGCTGGACAGCTGCGGATCTTCTGCGTCTTCTGCGGAGTTCGGACGGTCACAGCGCGGCCCTGCGGGCCGTGGCGAAGCGCGGGCGGTTGTTGAGGTCGCGGTGGTCGGCGGCGTCGGTCCAGCCGGACTCCTCGCGGAAGATCCACGGGACCACCCCGCCCTGGGTGTCCGCGTGCTCGATCACCACCACGCCACCGGGGCGCAGCAGCCGGGCGGCGACCTTCTCGATCCCCCGGATGGTGTCCAGGCCGTCCTCGCCGGAGAACAGCGCCAGCTGCGGATCGTGGTCCCTGGCCTCGGGGGCGACGTACTCCCACTCGGTCAGCGGGATGTAGGGCGGGTTGCTGATCACCAGGTCGAAGCGGCCGTGCAGCTCCGGCTGGTCGTCGAAGGCGGTGGTGGCGTCGCCCTGGACCAGGTTGATCCTGGCGGCGTCCGGGCTGGTGTCGACATTGCGGCGGGCCCAGGCGTACGCCTGCTCGGACAGCTCCACGGCGTGCACCCGGCTCCGCGGCACCTCCTGGGCCAGTGCCAGCGCGATCGCGCCGGAGCCGGTGCAGAGGTCCACCACCAGCGGTTCGGCGACGTCCATGGAGCGCAGCGCGTCTATCGCCCAGCCGACCACCGACTCGGTCTCCGGGCGCGGCACGAACACCCCGGGGCCGACCTGCAGCTCCAGGTAGCGGAAGAAGGCCCGCCCGGTGATGTGCTGCAGCGGTTCACGGGCCTCGCGGCGGGAGATGACCTCCCAGTAGCGGGCGTCGAACTCGCTGTCGGCCACGGTGTGCAGCTCGCCCCGCTTGACCTCGTGGACGTACGCGGCGAGTTCCTCGGCGTCGAAGCGCGGTGAGGGCACGCCTGCGGCGGCCAATCGCTGGGTGGCCTGGGCCACCTCGGCGAGCAGCAGGTTCACCGCATACCTCCTCTGGTCGGATGTCCGGTCGGGTGCCCGGTTCAGTTGTTCTGGGCTGCTGCTTCGAGCCTGGCGGCGGCGTCGGCGTCGACGGCCGACTGGATGATCGGGTCGAGCTCGCCGCTGAGCACCTGGTCCAAGTTGTACGCCTTGAAGCCGGTGCGGTGGTCCGAGATGCGGTTCTCGGGGAAGTTGTAGGTCCGGATCCGCTCGGAGCGGTCCACGCTGCGGACCTGGCTCCGACGGGCGTCGCTGGCCTCCTGGTCCGCCTCCTCCTGCGCGGCGGCGAGGATCCGCGACCGCAGGATGCGCATGGCCTGCTCCTTGTTCTGGAGCTGGCTCTTCTGGTTCTGGCAGGAGGAGACGATGCCGGTGGGGATGTGGGTGATCCGGACCGCCGAGTCGGTGGTGTTCACCGACTGGCCGCCGGGGCCCGAGGAGCGGTAGACGTCGATGCGGAGGTCGTTGGCGTTGATCTCGATCTCCACGTCCTCCGCCTCGGGCGTGACCAGCACACCGGCCGCGGAGGTGTGGATCCGGCCCTGCGACTCGGTCGCCGGGACCCGCTGCACCCGGTGCACCCCGCCCTCGTACTTCATCCGGGCCCAGACGCCCTGGCCGGGCTCGGCGCCGGCCCTGGCCTTCACCGAGACCTGGACGTCCTTGTAGCCGCCGAGGTCCGACTCATTGGCGTCGATGATCTCGGTCTTCCAGCCGACCTTCTCCGCGTAGCGCAGGTACATCCGGAGCAGGTCGCCGGCGAACAGGGCCGACTCCTCGCCGCCCTCACCGGCCTTGACCTCGAGGATGATGTCCTTGTCGTCGTTGGGGTCGCGCGGGACCAGCAGCAGCCGCAGGTCCTCGGTCAGCTGCTCCCGCTGCCGCTCCAGCGACTTGATCTCGGCGTAGAAGTCCGGGTCGTCCTCGGCGAACTCGCGGGCCGCCTCGATGTCCTCGCCGGTCTGCCGCCAGGCGCGGTACGCGGCGGTGATCGGGGTCAGCTCGGCGTAGCGCTTGGAGAGCCTGCGGGCCTCGGCCTGGTCGCCGTGCACCGCGGGGTCGGCCAGCCGCTCCTCAAGGACCGCGTGCTCGCTCAGGAGCTCCTCGACTGCCTCGAACATGGCGCTGTGCCTTCTTCCGATGTGCGTGAGCTGGGGTGGGGGGATGCGCGATGCGATGGGTAACGCGAACGGCGCCGACCGGGTCGCACCTCCGCGGGGGAGAGTGCGCCCGGTCGGCGCCGAGGGCCCGCGACAGGTGCTTGGCGGCGTGCTTCTTGCCGAAGCGGGCCTCGAAGCGGGCCACGCGGCCACCGGTGTCCATGATCTTCTGCTTGCCCGTGTAGAAGGGGTGGCAGTTGGAGCAGATCTCGGCGCGCATGACGCCGGACGGCTCGGTGCTGCGGGTGGTGAACTCGTTGCCACAGGTGCAGGTGACCTGGGTGACCACGTAGGTGGGGTGGATCTCGGACTTCAAGGGGTGCTCCTAGGTTCGGGAGGGTTCCGGGTCGGAGGGCGGATTGCCGTCCGTGAACCGGGACCGACGTACCAGTCTGCCAGCACTGGCCGCATCTGCCCAAACCGGAGACCGCCTCCCGCTATTCCGTACCGGGTGCGGAGGTGGTGGTCGCGGTGGGCGTGCCGGTGGGGGTGGCGGAGGCCGGGTTCTGCTGCTGGAGTTCCAGGACCACGGACGGGACCGGCTGGTCCACCTGCAGCGCCACCCACAGCTCGTTCGCCTGCGGGTCCAGGGCGACCAGGCGGTTGGGGTCGCTGGGGGCGGTCACGGTGGGCATGGTGACCGCGGTGATGTCGTCGGCGCCGATCTTCTTCATGCTCTGCGCGAGCGAGGCCAGCGCGGTCACCGAACCCAGCTGGCTGTCGGTGGTGAGCGCGCTGGTCGCGGTGTCGGCGATGCCGATCATCTTGGCCGGGTCGGTGAGCAGGCCCATGCCCTGGATCTTCGTCAGTATCGACTTCATCATCTGCTGCTGCAGCCCGATCCGGCCCAGGTCGCTGCCGTCGCCGACGCCGTGCCTGGTGCGGACGAAGGCCAGCGCCTCCGTGCCGTTGAGCTTGGTGGTACCGGCCTTGAGGTGCAGGCCGCTGTCGGTGTCGTTGATGTCGACGGTGGTGGTCACGGTGACCCCGCCCAGGGCGTCGATGAGCTTGGCGAAGCCGGAGAAGTCCAGTTCGACGTAGTGGTCCATCCGCAGCCCGGTCATCAGCTCGACCGTCTTCACGGCGCAGGCCGGGCCGCCGACCTCGTAGGCGCTGTTGAACATCGCGCTGTCGGAGGCGGCGACCGTGCCGCCCCCCTGGGCGGAGACGCAGGCGGGCCTGCTGACCAGGGTGTCCCTGGGGATGCTGACGATGTCGGCGTGGTCGTGCGCCTGGTTCACATGGATCACCATCGCGGTGTCCGAGCGCGCGGTGCCGTCGGTCGCGCCGCCGGCCAGCTTGCCGTTGCCGCCGGAGCGGGAGTCGGAGCCCAGCAGCAGGATGTTCATCGCACCGGTGGACTCCTCCGGGCGGTCCGTGCCCAGGGCGCCGCTGATGTCCACGGTCCTGATGTTGTTGTTGAGCCTCCAGAACAGGTAGCCGCCGGCTCCCGCGCAGACCAGGACAAGAGTCGCCGTCGACCAGGCCAGGATCCGCAGCAGGCGCCGGCGGCGGCTGACTGCCTTCTTGGGCTGTGGCTTTTCGTCCGACTTGTCCTTCATGTCCGCGAGCGTACGTCAGCCGTATGAGAGCCGCCCTGTACGAATCCTTACAAGCCGTGAAACACGGCACCGCCGCCCCGGACAGGTGCGTCCGGGGCGGCGGTGTGCGTGGTGTTCCGACTGCGGCGGGTCAGGGTGGGGGTCAGTCCTGGCCCGGCGTGGTCTTCGCGATCTGCATCAGGAACTCGGCGTTGCTCTTGGTCTGCTTCATCTTGTCCAGCAGCAGCTCGATGGCCTGCTGGCCGTCCAGCGCGTGCAGGACCCGGCGGAGCTTCCAGGTGATCGCCAGCTCCTCGGAGCCCAGCAGGATCTCCTCCTTGCGGGTGCTGGACGCGTCCACGTCCACCGCGGGGAAGATCCGCTTGTCGGCGAGCTTGCGGTCGAGCTTGAGCTCCATGTTGCCGGTGCCCTTGAACTCCTCGAAGATCACGTCGTCCATCCGCGAGCCGGTGTCGACCAGCGCGGTGGCGATGATGGTCAGCGAGCCGCCGTTCTCGATGTTGCGCGCGGCGCCGAAGAACTTCTTCGGCGGGTAGAGCGCGGTCGAGTCGACACCACCGGACAGGATGCGTCCGGAGGTCGGGGCCGCCAGGTTGTAGGCGCGGCCCAGGCGGGTGATCGAGTCCAGCAGCACGACCACGTCGTGGCCCAGCTCCACCAGCCGCTTGGCACGCTCGATGGCGAGCTCGGCGACCGTGGTGTGGTCCTCGGCCGGACGGTCGAAGGTCGAGGAGATGACCTCGCCCTTCACCGAGCGGGTCATGTCGGTGACCTCTTCCGGACGCTCGTCGACCAGCACGACCATCAGGTGGCACTCGGGGTTGTTGTGGGTGATCGCGTTGGCGATCGCCTGCATGATCATCGTCTTGCCGGTCTTCGGCTGGGCGACGATCAGACCGCGCTGGCCCTTGCCGATGGGGGCGACCAGGTCGATGATCCTGGTCGTCAGCACGCCCGGGTCGGTCTCCAGCCGGAGCCGCTCCTGCGGGTACAGCGGGGTCAGCGTGTTGAAGACCGGGCGGTTGCGGCCGTTGTCGGGCTCGCTGCCGTTCACCGAGTCCAGGCGCACCAGCGCGTTGAACTTCTCGCGGCGCTCGCCGTCCTTGGGCTGGCGCACCGCGCCGGTGATCGCGTCACCCTTGCGCAGGCCGTTCTTGCGGACCTGGGCCAGGGACACGTACACGTCGTTGGGACCGGAGAGGTAGCCCGAGGTCCGCACGAAGGCGTAGTTGTCCAGGATGTCCAGGATGCCGGCCACCGGGATCAGCACGTCGTCGTCGTTGACCTGCTGCTCCGGCGGGGCGTCGAAGCCGTCCCGGCGGTTGCGGCGGTTGCGGTCGCGGTAACGGCCGCGGCGACGGCCGCCGCCGAACTCGTCGTCGTCCGGGAAGCCGCCCTGCTGGTCCTGGCGCTGGTCCTGCTGGCGCTGGCCCTGGCTCTGGCCTCCGCCGCCGCCGCTGCCCTGCTGGCCGCCGCCCTGCTGGCCCTGGCGGCTCTGCTGGCCGTCCTGGCCCTGGTTGTTGCGGTCGCGGCGGTTGCGGCGCTCGCTGCGGTCGTTGCCCTGGCCGCCGGACGCGTTGCCGCGGTCACGGCGGTTCTCGGAGCGGTCGGCGGAGTCGGCGTCGCTGCCGGTGCCGGTGCCGGTGCCCACGGTGGTGGCGGTTCCGTTGGCAGTGCTGCCGTCCTGGCGCTCGCGGCGCTCGCGGCGGTCACGGCGGCCCTCACGGCCGGAGTCGCTGCCGCCGTCCTGCTGGCGCTCGCGCACCTCGGTGGCGAGGGAGGCGGCCGGGGACTCCTGCGGAGCGCCTTCGGAGGCAGGAGCGGGGGCTCCGGTGAGCGAGGTCGAGGCCGAGGTCGTCGAGGTCACCGGGGCGGTGGCCCGGCGGCTGCGGCGCGGGGCGCGCTCCGCCGTGGCGTCACCGGCGGTCTGCACCGGGATCTCGATCTGCTGCTCGGCCACGCGGGAGCGGGCGGTGCGCCGGGCCGGGGGGGCGTCGACGGCCGCTGCGGCCGTGGCCGGGGCGGCGGCAGCGTCCGCGGCCGGGGCGTCCGCGGCCGAGCCGGCGGCGGCAGTGGCGGCGGGGGTGGTGGCCGCCTTGCGGGTGGCGCGCTTCGCGGCCGGCGCCTCGGAGGCGGCAAGGATCGGGTCCCCGCCGTTCTTCTCCTTGATGGCGTCGATCAGGTCGCTCTTGCGCATACGGCCGGTGCCGCTGATGCCAAGGCCGGTGGCGAGCTGCTGGAGCTCTGCGAGCACCATGGCGTTGAGCCCGGTGCCCGTGGTCCGACGGCGCTTCGGCGCAGGGGCCGTAGTTGCGTCCGACGCGTCAGCGTCCGGGCGCACGCCCATCAGATCGGTGGTGTCGCTCACGAAGGGTCCTTCCCTGGAGCGGACGTCGGCCTGTCTGGCTCGGCGACCGGTTGTGCTGTCCGGAGCTGCGCTCGTTTTCGCAGCTACGGGGCGGTGGTCCGCCGGATGGCGGTCATGCGTACGTGCGGTGTAGGTGTTCTGTGTGCTGACGCACACCGCTTCCCGGGCCCCCGTCGCGTGTCATGGGTGTGAGTCACATGCGGGACTGAGGCACCGACACGGCTTCGGGATGCGGTCACACTTGCGCAGGCAGGCTGCGTACGCGCTGTGGCGGGCTCCCGGAGAATTGCTGTCCCGGAACAGTCACTCCGCGGAACGGAGCGGACCAGGATCGGGACGCGGCGCACCGGGCCCCGTAGGGCGCCTGGTGCAGACATGAGATTAACACTACTGGACCCAACAAACATTCCCCCACTCCGCGTCTGTCAATCGTGTCCCCCATCTCACCCCTCGGTACACATCTCTTCAGAGGGTGAGTAGTCGGGTGGTGAGGGGGTGAGTGGTCAGGGGGCGAGGGGGAGGACCGCGGCGCCTTCGAGGTCCAGTTCCAGGCGGTGCGCGGCCCAGGACGGGTCGGCCTCGGCGAGCAGCTTGTCGGCGGTGCCGGCGTCGGTCAGGGCCAGGACGGTGGGTCCGGCGCCGGAGATCACGGCGGCGACGCCCTGCGCGCGGAGCGTGGCCACCAGGGTGGCGCTCTCGGGCATCGCGGGGGTGCGGTAGTCCTGGTGCAGCCGGTCCTCGGTGGCGGGGAGCAGGAGCTCCGGGCGGCGGGTGATCGCCTCTACGAGGAGTGCGGCGCGGCCTACGTTCGCTGCGGCGTCGGCGTGGGGGACGGTGGAGGGGAGCAGACCGCGGGCGACCTCGGTGAGGACCGGGTTGGCCGGGACGAAGACGATCGGGACGACCTGGGTGGAGGGGGCGAGGGTGACGGCGTGGGCGTCGTGGCCCTCGTGGCCCTCGTCGGTCCAGGCGATGGTGAATCCGCCCAGGACGCAGGCGGCGACGTTGTCCGGGTGGCCCTCGATCTCCGAGGCCAGGGCGAGGACGGCGGCCTGGTCCATCAGCTCGGTGCCGCCGACGGTGACCGCGCGGGCGGCGGTGATGCCGGCCACGATGGCCGCCGAGGAGGAGCCGAGGCCGCGGCCGTGCGGTATCCGGTTGGCGCAGACGACTTCGAGGCCCCGGGGTTGACCGCCGAGGCGGTCGAAGGCGGCGCGCATGGAGCGGACGACGAGGTGGCGCTCGTCGCGGGCGAGGGTGTCGGCGCCTTCGCCGGCGATGTCGACGTAGAGGCCGGAGTCCGCGATGCGGACGACTACGTCGTCGTACAGGCCCAGGGCGAGGCCGAAGGCGTCGAAGCCCGGGCCGAGGTTGGCGCTGGTCGCGGGGACCCGGACGCGGGTGGCCGCTGCGCGGAAGGAGGGGGCCGGCATGTTGCTGTCGCTCCTGGGGGGTGGATCTCGCCTGGGGCTGGGTTTTTAGGGTATCGAAGGGGTGTTCTGTCTGCGGGGTTCTGCTTTGCCTGCGGCGCGGGTGGGTGCGCGGGGTCGGGGGCGGGCCGGGTCGGGGTAGTCGCTCTGGGACCTGCTGCGAAACGGATGGCGTGGAGTCGAGGTGCCCTTGTTACGCCGCTACATCCGTTTCTCGCTTTGACGGCCCCTGCCGCGACCACCCCGCCCCGTCCCACCCCCTCCCGTGCGGGGGTGGGGAAAGGCGCGGTGCGTTCGCCGCTAGAGGAGGCCCAGGCGTTCGGCGGCGGCGGTGGCGTCGATGGGGATGATCGTGGGCTGGGGGGCGCCTTCGACGGCCCAGCCCGGGTCCTTGAGGCCGTTGCCGGTGACGGTGCAGACGATGCGCTGGCCGGGGTCGACCAGGCCCTGGTCGACGGCCTGCAGCAGGCCGGCCACGCTGGCCGCGGAGGCGGGTTCGACGAACACGCCTTCCTTGGAGGCCAGGAGGCGGTACGCGGCCAGGATCTGGCGGTCCGTGACCTTGTCGATCAGGCCGTTCGACTCGTCGCGGGCGGCGATGGCGTAGTCCCAGGAGGCGGGGTTGCCGATGCGGATCGCGGTGGCGATGGTCTTCGGTTCCAGGACGGGGGCGCCGTTGACGATGGGGGCGCTGCCGGAGGCTTGGAAGCCCCACATTCGGGGGGTGCGGGTTGCCAGTTTGTCGTTGGCGTATTCCTGGTAGCCCTTCCAGTAAGCGGTGATGTTGCCGGCGTTGCCTACTGGGAGGACGTGGATGTCGGGGGCGTCGCCGAGGGCGTCGACGATCTCGAAGGCGGCGGTCTTCTGGCCCTCGATGCGGACCGGGTTGACCGAGTTGACCAGGGCGACCGGGTACTTGTCGGAGAGGTCGCGGGCCAGGGTGAGGCAGTCGTCGAAGTTGCCGTCGACCTGGAGGATCTTCGCGCCGTGGATCAGGGCCTGGCCCATCTTGCCGAGGGCGATCTTGCCCTGGGGGACCAGTACGGCGCAGACCATGCCGGCCCGGACCGCGTAGGCGGCGGCGGAGGCGGAGGTGTTGCCGGTGGAGGCGCAGATGACCGCTTGGGCACCCTCCTCGGCGGCCCTGGAGATGGCCATGGTCATACCGCGGTCCTTGAAGGAGCCGGTGGGGTTGGCTCCCTCGACCTTGAGGTAGACGTCGCAGCCGGTGCGCTCGGAGAGCAGCTGGGCCGGGACGAGCGGCGTTCCGCCTTCGAGGAGGGTGATGTTCGGGGTCGAGGCCGTGACCGGGAGGCGGTCGCCGTACTCCTTGATGAGACCCCGCCACTGGTGGGTGTGAGTGCTGGTCATGACGTCATTCCCCTTCGACACGCATGATGCTGGCCACGCCGCGGACATTGTCCAGGTTGCGCAGTGCGGAGACCGTAGCGGACAGCGCGGCGTCAGTGGCGCGGTGAGTCACTACGACGAGTGAGGCGTCGCCCTCCCGGCCCTGCTGGCGGACGGTGTCGATGGACACGCCGTGCTCGGCGAAGACGGTGGCGACCTGGGCGAGGACGCCTGCCTTGTCGGCTACGTCGAGGCTGACGTGGTAGCGGGTGACCACGCCGTCCATGGGGCTCACGGTGAGCTGAGCGTACGCCGATTCGCCCGGTCCTGTGGAGCCGGCCAGCTTGTTGCGGCAGACCGCGACCAGGTCGCCGAGGACCGCGCTGGCGGTGGGCGCGCCGCCGGCGCCGGGGCCGTAGAACATCAGCTGGCCTGCGGCTTCGGACTCGACGAAGACGGCGTTGTAGGCGCCGCGGACGCTGGCGAGGGGGTGCGTGCGGGGGATCATCGCCGGGTGGACCCGGGCGGTGACGGAGCTGCCGTCGGCGGAGCGCTCGCAGATGGCGAGCAGCTTGACGATGTTGTTCATGGCTTTGGCGCTGGCGATGTCGGCGGCGGTGACCTCGGTCAGGCCCTCGCGGAAGACGTCGGCGGCGGTGACCCGGGTGTGGAAGGCGATCCCGGCGAGGATCGCGGCCTTGGCGGCGGCGTCGAAGCCCTCGACGTCGGCGGTGGGGTCGGCCTCGGCGTAGCCGAGGGCGGTGGCCTCTTCCAGGGCCTCGGAGTAGCCGGCGCCGGTGCTGTCCATCTTGTCGAGGATGAAGTTGGTGGTGCCGTTGACGATGCCGAGCACCCGGTTCACCTTGTCGCCCGCGAGGGACTCGCGGAGCGGGCGGAGCAGGGGGATCGCGCCGGCTACGGCGGCCTCGTAGTAGAGGTCGGCGCCGGCGGAGGCGGCGGCGGCGTGGAGTGCGGAGCCGTCGGCGGCGAGCAGCGCCTTGTTGGCGCTGACCACGGAGGCGCCGTGGTCGAAGGCGGTGAGGATCAGGCTGCGGGCGGGCTCGATGCCGCCGATGACCTCGATCACGACGTCGATGTCGTCGCGTTTCACCAGCTCGGTCGCGTCGGTGGTGATCAGCTCGTCGGCGATGCCCGGACGGGGCCGGTTGGCACGGCGGACGGCCACCCCGGCGAGCTCCACCGGGGCGCCGATCCGGGCGGCGAGGTCAGCGGCGTGCGTCGTCATGATGCGGGCCACTTCGGTGCCTACTACTCCACAACCGAGGAGCGCTACCTTCAGTGTGCGCATCGTCCGACTCCAGTCTGCTTGGGTTTTTGGCTGTTCCCAGTCTCAGGGACGCTGCGGATATATTTGCGCGCGTTCCAGATTTTGAGACGTGTATTTCGTCATCCGATATCGAGACGCAGGAGATCTTCCTCTGTCTCGCGGCGGACGATCACTCGGGCTTTGTTGTCCGAGACCGCGACTACGGGCGGCTTGAGGGCGTGGTTGTAGTTGCTGGCCATGGAGCGGCAGTAGGCGCCGGTGGCCGGGACCGCGAGCAGGTCGCCGGGGGCCAGGTCGGCGGGCAGGAAGGCGTCCCTGACGATGATGTCGCCGGACTCGCAGTGCTTGCCCACGACGCGGGACAGCATGGGCTCGGCGGTGGAGGCGCGGGAGACCAGGGAGACCGAGTACTCGGCGTCGTAGAGGGCGGTGCGGATGTTGTCGGACATACCGCCGTCCACGCTGACGTAGGTGCGCAGGCCTTCCAGCGGCTTGATGGTGCCGACCTCGTAGAGGGTGAAGGCGGTGGGGCCGACGATGGCGCGGCCGGGTTCCACGGAGAGGCGGGGGGTCGCGAGGCCGGCTGCGTTGCATTCGCGGTGGACGATGCTTTGCAGGGCCTGGGCGATGTCGGCGGGTTCGGCGGGGTCGTCCTCGCTGGTGTAGGCGATGCCCAGGCCGCCGCCCAGGTCGATCTCGGGGAGCTCGACGTTGTGCTCGGCCTTGATCTCGGCGAGCAGGCCGACCACGCGGCGGGCGGCGACCTCGAAGCCGGCCATGTCGAAGATCTGCGAGCCGATGTGGGAGTGGATGCCGCGGAGTTCGAGGCCGTCGAGGGTGAGCGCGCGGCGGACCGCCTCGGCGGCGTGGCCGCCGGAGAGGGAGAGGCCGAACTTCTGGTCCTCGTGCGCGGTGGCGATGAACTCGTGGGTGTGCGCCTCGACGCCGACAGTGACCCGGATCAGGATCTTCTGACGGACGCTCTGCTGTTCGGCGATCCAGGAGAGCCGGACCAGTTCGTCGTAGGAGTCGACCACGATATGGCCGACGCCGGACTTCACCGCGTATTCGAGTTCGGACGTCGACTTGTTGTTGCCGTGGAAGGCGATCCGGTCGGCGGGCATTCCGGCGGAGAGGGCGACGGTCAGTTCGCCGCCGCTGCAGACGTCGACGTTGAGGCCCTCCTCGTGCAGCCAGCGGACGACCGCGCGGGAGAGGAAGGCCTTGCCGGCGTAGTAGACGTCGGCGTCGCTGCCGAAGGCGTCGCGCCAGGCGCGGCAGCGGGAGCGGAAGTCCTGCTCGTCCAGGATGTAGGCGGGGGTGCCGAACTCCTCGGCCAGCTGCTGCACGTCGATGCCGCCGACGGTGACCGAGCCGGTGCGGGTACGAGTGACCGTGTGGGCCCAGACCTTGGGGTCGAGGACGTTCAAGTCGGCGGGAGGGGCCGTGAAGTGACCCTCCGGCATGACGTCCCCGTGGCGCGGGCCTGCGGGGTGGGCGGAGCGGCTCATGCGTACTTCTCCACGGTGTCGGGGGAGGCGGGGGCGTCTCGGCCCCCGCCTGCCTCACATGCGTTCGGGGGCTGAAACGCCCAGCAGGGCCAAGCCATTGGCGATGACGGTACGGGTCGCCTCGACCAGCCAGAGGCGGGAGCGGTTCAGGTCGGTGACCTCGTCGTCGCCGAAGGGCAGCACCCGGCACTGGTCGTTGAACCGGTGGTAGGACCCGGCGGTCTCTTCCAGGTAGCGGGCGATGTGGTGCGGTTCGCGGAAGCGGCCGGCCTTGGACACTTCGGAAGGGAAGTCGGCGAGGGCGCCGAGGAGTTCCTTCTCCGCGGGGGTGTTCAGGAGTTCCGGTTTGAAGCCCTCGGTCGGGCCCTTGTCGAAACCGAGCGCGGCGGCGTTGCGCTGGATCGAGCACATCCGCGAGTGCGCGTACTGCACGTAGTAGACGTGGTTCTCGTTGGACGTGCTGGTGAGCACGTTGATGTCGAGAGTGATCGTGGAGTCGGAGGGCGAGCGCGAGAGGGTGTACCGCGCGGCGTCCACGCCGATCCACTCGACGACGTCGTCGATGGTGATGATATTGCCCGCACGCTTGGACATGCGGACTTCCTGGCCGTCCTTGAGCATCTTGACGAACTGGCCGATCAAGACCTCGATGTTGCGGGTCGGGTCGTCGCCGGCGCAGGCGGCGATCGCCTTGAGCCGGTTCACGTAGCCGTGGTGGTCCGCGCCCAGCATGTAGACGTTGACCTCGTGGCCCCGGTCGCGCTTGCTGAGGTAGTAGGCGGCGTCGGAGGCGAAGTAGGTCGTCTCGCCGTCCGCCTTGATCAGCACCCGGTCCTTGTCGTCGCCGAAGTCGGTGGTGCGCAGCCAGGTCGCGCCGTCCAGCTCGAAGACATGGCCCTGCTCGCGGAGCCGGTCCACCGCTTTCTCGACCGCGCCGGAGTCGTGCAGCGACTTCTCCGAGAACCAGACGTCGAAGTGCGCGCCGAACTCCTGCATGGACCGCTTGATCTCGGCCACCATCAGCCGGAGGCCCTCGGTGCGGAAGCGCTCGCGCTGGGCGTCCTCGGGGAGGGAGAGGATGTCTTTGTTCTCTGCGACGATTTGGGCGGCGATGTCGCTGATGTACTCGCCGACGTAGCCGTCCTCGGGGACCGGGCGGTTGTTGGCGGCGGCGAGGAGCGAGTTGCCGAACTTGCCCATCTGCACGCCGGCGTCGTTGATGTAGTACTCGGTGGTGACCTCGGCGCCGGAGGCGCGCAGGATCCGGCCGAGCGAGTCGCCGAGCGCGGCCCAGCGGACGCCGCCGATGTGGATCGGGCCGGTGGGGTTGGCGGAGACGAACTCCAGGTTGACCCGGGCCCCGGCGAAGGAGTCGTTGTGCCCGTAGACCGGGCCGGCGGCGAGGATGCTGCGGGCCACCTCGCCCCGGGTGGCGTCGCCCAGGGTGATGTTCATGAAGCCGGGCCCGGCGATGTCGACCTTGGCGACCCCGGGCAGCTCTCGCAGGCGACCGGCGACCAGCTCGGCCACCTGTCGGGGCGGCTGTCCGGCCGCCTTCGCCAGTTGGAGGGCCACATTGGTGGCGTAGTCGCCGTGGTCCCTGTTCTTGGGCCGCTCGACGGTCACCGCTGCGGGCGCGGCGACGTTCAGCTCGCCCGCCTCGACGGCGGCACGAACAGCGGACTGGACTGCCTGGGAAAGCTCTGCGGGTGTCACAGGGGCAAGCCTAGGCGAGACGGGGGGTACGTCCGCCATCGCGTTTAGGGGCTGAGACGGTCGTGTCCGGCGGTTGGCGGCTGCGCTGTTCGCTCAGGGCTGAACGGGGCGGCTGCCAGTTGGCGCACCAGGTCGATCAGGTCCATCGGCTCGAACGGCTTGCCGAGGTAGGCGTCCACCCCGACGGACTCGCCGCGCTCAAGATCCAGCTGGGTGCAGGCGCTGACGATCGCTATCGGGATGCGGCTGGTCCGCGGGTCGGCCCGGAGCCGGGCCGCGGTCTTCAGACCGTCGAGCCGTGGCATCACGACGTCGAGGGTGATCACATCGGGTTGAACCGAGTGGACGACGTCGAGGCACTCGGCGCCGTCGGCGGCGGTCACCACCTCGAACCCCTCGAGTTCCAGATTGACCCTGATCAGCTGACGGATCACCTCGCTGTCATCGACAACCAGGACCCGTCCGAACACGCCCGACATGTCACTGAGGGTAGGCGTCGGGGTGACACCCCGTCCCCGCTTTCACGGTTTCCACTCGTTCCGGGGACCAAAACCTGTGCACAAGCAGCAGGTGGAGGCTGGTAGTGTTCTGCATGTTGCACAGCAGGCCCCCGTAGCTCAGGGGATAGAGCACCGCCCTCCGGAGGCGGGTGCGTAGGTTCGAATCCTACCGGGGGCACTTCGTACGGAGTGCCACAAAGGCCCAGGTCAGCGGGAGTTCCCGTGAACCTGGGCCTTCGTTTTGCAAGGAGACCCGTGCAGGTCGGTTATGTGTGCGAGGCCAGTCCGGAGGTGAGTGCGAACGAGGACTTCGTGCTGGCTTCGGAGCGGTTCGTGGTGGTGTTGGACGGGGCGACCGCCAGTGGGATGCCCACGGGGTGTGTGCACGATGTGGCCTGGCTGGCCGGGCGGCTCGGGGGGCGGTTGGCGGCGGTGCTGATCGAGCGGCCGGAGCTGGGGCTGGTGGAGGTGCTGCGGGAGGGGATCGTCAGCACGCTTGCGCTGCACGCGGGGTGTGATCTCAGGAACCCGGACAGTCCGTCCAGCACGGTGGCGGTGGTGCGGGAGCGGGGCGGCTTGCTGGAGTGGCTGGTGCTGGCCGACTCGTGGGTCGTGGTGGAGCGGGTGGGGGGAGGGATCGTCGAGGTCCATGACGATCGGACCGCTCATCTGCCTGCCTACGACCGGGCCTCGGTGTCGCGGCTGCGCAATACCGATGAGGGCTTCTGGGTGGCCAGTACCAGGCCGGAGGCGGCGGACCGCGCGCTGACCGGCAGTGTGCCCGCGGCGGAGGTGCGGCGCTTCGCGGTGGTCACGGACGGGGTGTCGCGGTTGGTCGAGCGCTACGGGTGGAGCTGGGCCCGGGTGCTGGACGCCCTGGAGCAGCGGGGGCCGGCCGCGGTGGTCCGGGAGCTGCGGGCGGCCGAGGCCGCGGCGGAGGCCGGCAGCTTCCGGGGCAAGCGGTATGACGATGCGACAGCGGTGTTCGGGGTGCTGTAGGCCCTGGCCCAACGCGGGCGGGGGAACGCCGTTGCCGGCGCTCCCCCACTCCCCCGATATCCCCCCGGACCGGTCCCCCCGGTTTCCCCCCGGTTCGTCCCCCTGCCGCCTCTCCCGTTACGGCTGGGTGCGGACGTGGTCGGGGCGGATCGGGGAGCCGCCCGAGTCCGATGCATCGGGCTGGGTGTCGTCGTTCGTGGTACCGGCCGCGTCCTCGGCGGCGGGCTCCACAGCGGTCGGGTCCTGCTCGGACGGAACCGCGGACTCCTCCGGCGTGCTCATGACGCATCTCCTCGTTCTACTTCACCCGGTGCGGGGACTCTCCCGCACACATGTCATTGTGCGGGGCCCGGATCAATATCGGATCAACGAGGGGTACCGGCTTCCCGACTCGACCCCGTCGAGCAGTCTGCGCACGGTCGCGGCCTCGGGGGAGTCCAGTTCCTCGAAGATCCGCCGGGCCTCGGTCAGGCAGCCCCTGGCCCGGTACTCCTGGCCGAGGGCGAGCAGCGCGCGGCCGAGCGCGGCCTGGGCCAGCCCCTGGCAGTAGCGCAGGTCGAGGCTGCTGCCCAGTTCCAGGGCCTGCTCCGCGAGGACCACCGCGGCGGCCGGGCTGCCCAGCTCGGTGCGGCAGTCGGCGAGCCGGGCCAGGGCCGGGCCCTCCAGCCAGGGGCGCTGCTGGGCCCGGAAGTGGCCGAGCGCCTCCTGGAACCGCTCGGCCGCCGCGGCCGGTTCGCCGGAGCCCTGCCGGGCGATGCCCAACTGGTAGACGGCGTCCGCCAGGCAGCCGAGGTTGCCGGAGACCTGGGCGGTGGCGATCGCGGCCTCGGCGGCGCGTACCGCGTCGGCGGCGCGGCCCGCGGTCAGGTGGGCCCGGGCGATGTTGCCCAGCAGCCGGGCCTCGTCGGCCAGGTGGCCGAGTTCCGCGCTGAGGCCGCGGGCGAGCTCCAGGTAGGGCAGGGCCTGTTCGGGGCGTCCTGAGGAGTTGAGCGCCAGCGCCAGTTCGCTGGCGGCGGTGTAGCGGATCTCCAGGTTGTCGTCCGCCTCCAGCAGTTCCAGGGCGGCCCGGAGGTGCTCCTCGGCCTCGGTGGTGCGTCCGGCGAGCGCGGCGAGCAGGCCGGTGAGGTAGCACAGCCGTCCGGTGCTGCGGGCGTCGTCGAGGGTGCGGGCGGTGTCGAGGGCCAGGGCCAGCACCGGGCCGAAGCCCTGGGCCGAGGCCTCGTTCTCGAACAGCCAGATCCAGCCGATCAGCAGGTCCACGACCGCGCGCAGGGACGGTTCCGGGGCCTGCCGCAGCACCTGTTCGGCGACGGCCGGGACCAGGTGCAGTTCGGCCCGCAGCCAGGCCCAGGCGGAGTCCTCGTCGGCGAAGTCGGCGCCGGGGGCCTCCCCGGGGTGCAGCCGCCAGCTGAGGGCCTCGTCCCGCATCAGGGTGCGCCAGGCGTCGCAGACCCGGCCGAGCAGGTGCTCGAGCAGCCGCAGCGGGATCTGTGCCCGCAGTTCCGCCGGGTCCTGCGCCTCGGCGCGGGAGCGGGCGAACAGCCGGAGCAGGTCGTGGTAGCGGTAGCGGCCGGCCCCGTCCGCCTCCAGCAGCCCCGCGTCGACCAGCGACTCGGCCAGGTCCTCCACCTCCGGCTCGGCCCCGGCGAGCACCGCGGCGGCGCCGCCGATCGGCAGGGACGGGCCCTCGGGCAGCGCCAGCAGCCGGAAGGCCCTGGCCTGATGCTCCGTCAACTGCTGGTAGCCGAGCTGGAAGGTGGCCTCCACGGCGAGGCTGCCGACGCGCAGCTCGTCCAGTCGGCGGCGCTGGTCCTCCAGCCGGGCCAGCAGTGATCCCACGGTCCAGGACGGACGGGCCGCCAGCCGGGCGGCGACGATCCGCACCGCGAGCGGCAGCAGGGCGCAGGCGTTGACCAGGGCGCGTGCGGCCGGCTCCTCGTCGGCGATCCTGGCCGGACCGGCGACCGCGGCCAGCAGCGACACCGCCTCGTCCTGCCCCAGGGTGGAGACGCCGAGCAACTGGACGCCGGGCAGTTCGGCCGGCCGGATCCGGCTGGTGACCAGCACCGCGTTGCCGGGGGTGCCCGGCAGCAGCGGACGGACCTGGGCCGCGTCCCTGGCGTTGTCCAGCAGCATCAGCACCGACCGGTCCGCCAGCAGCGAGCGCAGTAGCGCGCTGCGCTGGTCGAGCTGCTCGGGCAGCTGGTCCGGCGCCACCCCGAGCGAGGTCAGGAACTGGGCCAGCACGTCGAAGGGGTCGGCCGGGACGGCCTGGGTGCCGTTCAGGTCCGCGTACAGCTGGCCGTCCGGGAAGGCCTCCCTGGCCCGGTGCGCGACATGGACGGCGAGGGTGGTCTTGCCGACGCCGCCGAGGCCGGAGAGCGCGTACACGCCCACGGCCGAGCCCTCGCGGGCGGTCAGCACCCGGAGCAGGTACCGCACGATGTCCGCGCGGCCGATGAAGTCGGGTATGTCCGAGGGCAGTTGGGACGGGCGCGGGATCGGCGGCGCATCGCTGCGGGGGCCTGGCTGCGGGGCCGGGTCCAGATCCGGGTCGGCGGCGAGGATCCGCCGGTGCAGGGCGGCCAGTTCCGGCCCCGGCTCGACGCCCAGCTCGGCGACCAGCAGCCGGCGGGTGTCGGCGTAGACGCCGAGCGCCTCGGCCTGCCTGCCGCCGCGGTAGAGCGCCAGCATGAGCTGCGCCCTCGGCCGCTCCCGCAGCGGCTGCTCGGCGACCAGCGGGCCCAGCAGGGCGACGGCCTGGCCGTGCAGCCCCTGCGCCAGGTCGGCCGCGGCCCGCTCCTCCACCAGGTCGAACCGGAGCGCCGCGATCCGGTCCCGTTCCCTGGTCGCGTACTCGCCGGGGACCCCGGCCAGCGGCTCGCCGCTCCACAGCGCCAGCGCCCGGTCGAGCAGCGCTCCGGCGGCGGCCGGGTCGCCCGCGCTGTACTCCTTGGCGGCGCGGGTCCGCAGCTGCTCCAGCAGGTCGAGGTCGAGGGCGCCGTCGGGTATCCGCAGCGCGTAGCCGTCGCCGACCGAGAGCAGCACGGTGTCCCGTCCGCGCTTGGCCCGGGCCGGGTCGAGCAGCCCGCGCAGCCGCGACACATAGGTGCGCACCGTGCCGACCGCGCGCGGCGGCGAGGTCTCGCCCCAGATGCCGCCCACCAGGTCCTGCACCGGCACCGCGCGGCCCGCGGCCAGCAGCAGTCGGGCCAGCACCGCGAGCTGCTGCGGTGAGCCGAGCTCGAGCGGCATTCCGTCCAGACGTGCCCGCACCGCGCCGAGCAGCTGGAACTCCAGTGGAGGACCGGCTCGGTCCGCCTCCGACTTGGCCATGGTCTGTCTCCCCGTGCGAACGCGGAATCCAGGCGGGATTCCCGCTGCGACGCACCCGGACAGTAGCACCGGCTGCCCCGCGGCCACAGCGGGAAGCCGGGTGAACCGCTTCTTCTCGGACGGCGTTGAACCGGTGTTGAGCCATTCCTCCTACGGTCTCCAGCCTGACGCCGGGGTACCGGCCCGAACCGGGAGAACGTGAAGCGTGAGACCGACAGCGGCCCCGCAGTGCCCGACCGAAGCCACGGCGACCGCCGAACCGCCGTACCTGGCCTTCCTGGGGCGGACCAGGGGCTGGTCCGGCGGCTGCCCGCTGCTGACCGGATCGCCGCGGCAGCAGGCGGTGCTGGCCATGCTGGCGCTGCGGGCCGGCCAGGAGGTCAGCGCCGAGGAACTGGTCGACGGCCTCTACGGCGAGGGCACCTACATCGAGGACCGGTGGGGCTGGACCGCCGAGGAGCTGCGCCGGGAGGCCGACCGGCTGCGGGCCCTGCTCGCCGGGTCGGCCGAACGGCTGTACCGGACCGAGGAGGGGTACCTGCTCGACATCGCCCCGGACCGGGTCGACGCCATCGCCTTCGAGCGGCTGGTCGGCGCGGCCCACGCGCTCAGGACCGGCTCCCCCGCCGACGCCGCCGACCTGCTGCAGCGGGCGTTCGGGCTCTGGCGCGGCACCCCGCTCAGCGGGATACCGGGCCCCTTCGCCGAGGGCGAGCGGATCCGGCTGCGGGCGGTGCACCGGATCGCGGCCGAACTGCGCCCGCTCGATCCTCCGCTGGCCTGGTGACCGGGACTTCTTCCTCGAAGCGACGCGCGGCTGTGGAGTCGGATCCGCCGCGTCCCGGGTGAGAAGATCTGCTGACGGACACTCACAGTTCGTCGACAGTTCGAACACAGGGAGCAGCGATGGCGCATCGCACCCGCCGACCCCGTATCGCGGCCGTTCTCGCCGCCGCGGTACTCGCGGCCACCGTCCTGGCGTCGGCGGCGAACGCGGCCCCGCAGCGGCGGGGGCTCGGGGAGGAGTCGCTCGCGGTCGCGGCCGGTCTCGCGCACTACAACGAGGACGCACCCGGTACCAACGACTGGAGCTGCCGTCCCAGCGCGGCCCATCCGCAACCGGTCGTGCTGCTGAACGGTACCGGCGCGAACATGATGCTCAACTGGCACTACTTCGGCCCCAAACTGAAGCAGCAGGGCTACTGCCTGTTCGCGCTGAACTACGGCGACACCGGGCGCGGCCCGCTGAAGGCCCTGGGCGACATCCCCACCTCGGCCGGGGAGGTGGCCGCGTTCGTGGACCGGGTGCTGGCCGCCACCGGGGCCCGGCAGGTCGACCTGCTCGGGCACTCCCAGGGCGGCGGGGTGCTCCCCCGCTGGTACCTGCGCTTCGACGGCGGGACCGACCCGGCCGACCCGCGGCTGAACAAGGTGGCCAAGCTGATCGGCATCGCGCCCAGCAACCACGGCAGCGACCTGGACGGGCTCGGCCCGGCCCTGAACGCGATCGGCTTCTTCGCCACCACCACCGCGCTGAACGGCGGACCCGCGCTGCACCAGCAGCTCAAGGGCTCCTGGGTGAACACCACGGTGGACGCCGGCGGTGACACCCAGCCCGGGGTGGACTACACCGTGATCTCTACCAGGGACGACATGGTGGTCACCCCGTACACGGTCCAGGCGCTCACCGCGGGGCCCGGCGCCACCGTGCACAACGAGGTGGTCCAGGACGTCTGCCACTCGCTGCTGCCGATCGTGGTCACCCATGTCGGCATGGCCTTCTCCCCCACCGTGCTGGGCATGGTGGAGGACGCGCTGGACCCGTCGGTGGCGCATTCCAAGCCCTGCGACCCGCTCTCGGACGCGGGCTGAGGCCGGGTCATTCCGGGCCCTCCTGCCGGAAGAGGTGGAACACCGCCCGGCGCTCGATCCGCCGGAGCAGGCCGGTGAACAGCCGCTCCGCCTCCTGCTGGTAGTGGGCCAGGCCGTCCGCGCCGGTCAGGGTGTGCAGCGAGGTGGCCGCGCTGAGGTCGTCCAGGGCCCTGAGGTGGTCGGCCCAGAAGTTGTCGATCAGGTTCAGCGGGATCCAGCGCTCGTAGTCCCGCAGCACCGGCGCGGTGACCTCGGCTTCGCGCCGGGCGTACGCGCTGTGCACATCGGCGCGTACCGCCGCGGACAGCTGCTCGGGGGGCAGCGCGGCCAGTGACTCGACGTCGAGGCCGACCGGGTAGGCCTGGGCCAGGGCGCGGCGCAGCGCCTTGGCGCCGCCGGACGGCTTCGCGGCGGCGACGGCCTGGTCGGCCGTGCTGTCGAGGGCGCGGGCGACCCAGTCCCGCCGTCCGCTGCCGTCGAAGACGACCAGCCGCTGCCGCTGCAGCCGGTCGGACTGACGCTCCATCACCTCGTCGTAGCGCACGCTCTCGCACAGCTGCTGGGCCAGTTGCCCGGTCCGGATGTCGAGGGCCCGTTCCACGCCCCGGCTGAACGCCATCGAGCTGTCGGCCGGGTCGGGGTTGAGCCCCAGCACCTTCAACTGCCAGGCGGGGAACAGCGGTTTCAGCGAGGGGTCGGTCACCGAGAGGAAGACCGCCGACTCACCCGGGTCGCCGCGGCGGCCGGCCCGTCCGCGCATGTGCAGTTCCAGCCGCCGGGACTCGTAGGCGTCCACGGCCAGCACATAGAGGCCGCCGCTGCGGACCACCGCGTCGTGGTCGGCGGGGTCGGGGGCGTCGGCGCCGCCGTCCGCGCCGCCGCCGAGCTGGATGTCGACCCCGCGGCCCACCATCCGGGTCACCACGGTGACCGCGCCGACGCTGCCGGCCCGGGCGACGGCCGCGGCCTCCTCGGCGTGGTTCTCCGGGGTCAGCCGGTGGTGCGGGATGCCGCGCTCGGTGAGCGCGGCGGACATCTGCTCGGACTGGGCGATGGACGCCGTGCCGAGCAGTACCGGCTGGCCCTTCGCCCGCCGGGCGGCGGTCTCCGCCACCACCGCCTCGGTCCTGGCCCGGTCGGAGGGGTAGAAGCGGACCGGACGGTCCACCCGGAGCACCGGCCGTCCGGTCGGTATCCGCACCGTCTCCAGGCCGTAGACCCGGCGGTAGGCCTCGGTCTCGGCGGCGACGCCGGTGATCGCGCCGAGCCGCTGGTAGCCGCGCAGGAACCAGTGCACATGCAGGGTGCAGAGCCGCCTGGTCTCGGCGGGCACCTCCAGGCCCTCCTTGGCGGCGATGGCCTGGGTCACCCCGTCGCCGAAGTCGGTGGTCAGGCTGACCCGGCCGGAGTAGCCGCTGATCACCCCGACCGCGCCGTCCACCACCACGTAGTCGACGCCCCTCCGGAACACCTCCCTGGCCCGCAGCACCGCGTCCAGGATCCGCAGCAGCCGGGGGTCCGCGGTCCGGTCCAGGTCGCTGGTGCCGAGCAGGTCCTCGATCCGCTCGGTGCCGGCGTCGGTGAGGGTGACCAGCTTGCGCTCCTGGTCGACGCGGTAGTGCAGGCCCGGCTTGAGCCGTCCGACCACCGCGGTCATCTTGGCGTAGCGCGGATCGGCCTCGCCGTCGGTGCGGGTCAGATGGACCGTCTTGCGCGCGTCGTCGAAGAGCAGCAGGTCCGCCTCGTCGACCAGGGCCAGGTACCGGCCGCGCTGGACGGTCCGCTCCGGGGTGTTCGCCCGCCGGTCGCGCAGCAGGTCGTAGCCCAGGGCCAGCGGCGTGGCATAGGTGACGTCGGCGGCGTAGGCGGCCCTGCGGGCCGCCGAAGGGCGCTTCCCGTCCCCCACTTCGAGGACGGTCCCGCAGCTCAGCCCGAGCGCGCCGTAGAGCGGGGCGGTCAGCGCCGCGTCCCGTTCGACCAGGTAGTCGTTGGCCGTCAGCACGTGCACGCCGCGGCCGGCGAGCGCGCCCAGGACCGCGGGCAGCACCAGGGCCAGGGTCTTGCCCTCGCCGGTCTTCATCTCCACCATCGCGCCGTCGTGCAGCGCCAGACCGCCCATCAGCTGGACGTCGTCGAGCCGCTTGCCCAGGACCCGGCGCGAGGTCTCCCGGACCAGCGCGGCGGCCTCCGGCAGCAGGTCCTCGCAGTCGGCCCCGACCGTGCCGCGGTGGCGCCGCTGCCAGGCCTCGGCATGGGCCCGCAGTTCCGGGTCGCTGAGCGACCGCAGGGCCGGCTCCAGTTCCGCCGCCGCGGCGGCCGGCCTGCGGTAGCGCGCCAACGACCTGCGGTCGCCGCCCAGTCGAGTCCACAGCCGCCCGCCTGCCGTCATCTCCGCCCCCCCAGTGCCGAAGGCATCCGACGCTACTGGACCACCGGGCGGGAGGACAGGGTCTCGACGCGGGGCGGTCGGCGCGGTCCCGGGTCTGTTCCGGGACCTGGTTTCTGACGTACCGTCAGCTCTTGTTCGATCCCGAGGGAGGACGACCGTATGACACACCGTCCGGTGCCGCTCGACGAGTACCCCGTGCACCAGGTCCCGCTCTCCATGCGGTACGTCGCCACCGGCGACCGCAACGCCTACGACCGGTGCATCTTCCATGTGTTCGACCATGGCGGGCAGGCGCTGCTGATCGCCGGCCTCGGCGTCTACCCCAACCAGGGGGTGGTCGACGCCTACGCCACCCTGCGCGCCGGCGACCGGATGCACGCGGTACGGGCCTCCGACGCGCTGGGCGAGGACCGGATGAAACTGGCCGTGGGACCGCTGAGGATCGAGGTGCGGGAGCCGCTGCGGACCCTGCGGCTGGTCTGCGAGCCGGATCCGGCCGAACCGGACGGGCTCAGCTTCGACCTGGTCTGGGAGGCCGCCTTCCCCGCCCTGTGGGAGCCGCACCACGTCGCCCGCACCGGCGACCGGCTGACCCTGGAGGGCCGCCGCTTCGTCCAGGCCGGCGCCCCCTCGGGCACCGTCCGGGCCGGTGGGACCGAGTACCGGGTCGACCCCGGCGGCTGGACCGGGACCAGGGACCGCAGCTGGGGCGTCCGGCCGATCCCCGGCGAGCAGCCGGGACGGGCGGCCGAGGAGCACCGCACCGAGGGCTTCCACTGGGTCTGGTGCCCGATCCGGTTCCGGGACCGCTTTGTGATGGTGGTGCTGCAGGAGGACCCGGACGGCTACCGCACCCTCGGCGACGCGGTGCTGGTGCACCCGGACGGCAGCGGCCGGGCCGACCAGCAGCTGGGCTGGCCGTACGTCGACATCGCCTACGCGCCGGGCACCCGCGACCCGCGCTCCGCGGTGATCCACCTCAGCGACGCGGCCCGCAAGCAGCTGGAGATCCACGCGGAGATCCTGATCGGCAGCCCGCTGGCGGTCGGCGCCGGCTACCCGCCGGCCCAGGGCTGGCAGCACGGGACCTGGCAGGGGCGCGGCTGGAGCGAGCGCCGGGTGTACGACCTGGCCGACCCGGCCGACCTGGGCCTGGCCGGGTACGGGGTGACCGACCACGCGGCCCGGTTCACCCTGGACAGCGAGGTCGGCCACGGGATCTTCGAGCACGGCAGCTTCGGCCGCCACGACCCCAGCGGCTTCGCCGACTTCGCGGCGGTGGCGCCGTGACCGCCGAGCCGGAGGCGCCGCGTCCGCGCACCACCACCCGCGACCCGGCCGAGCTCGAGCGCCGCCTCGGGGCCTGGGTGGACGGCTGGCTGCCCGGCGCGACGGTCGGCGGGCTGTCGGTGCCGTCGGGCAACGGGATGTCCAGCGAGACCGTGCTGTTCGACCTGCGCGGACCGGGGCCGGCCGAGGTCCGGCCGTGCGTGCTGCGGCTGGCGGCCGACACGGACGCCTACGCGGTGTTCCCGGAGTACGACATGGAGCGGCAGTACCGGGTGATGCGGCTGGTGGCCGAGCGGACCGCGGTGCCGGTGCCCCGGGTGCTGCGGCTGGAGACCGACCCGGGACCGCTGGGCGCGGCCGGCTTGGTGATGGAGCGGGTGGACGGCAGGGTCCCGCCGGACCTGATGCCCTACACCTACGGCGGGAACTGGCTGTTCGACGCCTCCGCCGCGGAACGGGAGCAGTTGGAGCGGTCCACCCTGGAGGTGCTGGCCGCGCTGCACGCCGTCCCGGCCGAGCAGGCGGCCTTCCTCGAACCGGAGGACGCGGCGGGGCGGACCAGCGCGCTGCGGCGCCATGTGCGGCAGCAACGGGCCTACTACGCCTGGGTGGTGGACGGCCGACCGCGCTCCCCGCTGATCGAGCGGGCCTTCGACCGGCTGGAGCAGCTGTGGCCGGAGCAGCCCGGCCCGACCGTGCTGAGCTGGGGCGACGCCCGGATCGGCAACATCGTCTACCGGGGCTTCGACCCGGCCGCCGTGCTCGACTGGGAGATGGCCTCGCTCGGCCCGCGCGAGCTCGACCTGGCCTGGCTGGTCTTCCTGCACCGCTTCTTCCAGGACCTCACCGAGAGCTCGGGCCTGCCCGGGATGCCGGACTTCCTGGACCCCGGGCGGGTCTGCGCCCGCTACGCCGAGCTCACCGGCCACACCCCGCGGGACCTGGAGTTCCACCTGCTGTACGCGGCGCTGCGGCACGCCGTGGTGATGCTGCGGATCGGCTACCGGCAGCTGCACTTCGGCGAGGCCGCCGCACCCGCCGACCCGGACCGGCTGATCATGCACCGGGCCCGGCTGGAGGAGATGGTGGCGGGCCGGTACTGGTGAGCGCCGGGCCGGGCGCTATTTTCACGATCATGACTTCTGAGCGCTACCCGATCCTGAGCGGCTCCAGCTTCGAGGAGGCCATCGGCTACGCCCGCGCGGTCGTCGACGGGGACTGGATCCACGTCTCCGGGACGACCGGCTACGACTACCGCACCATGACCATCTCCGAGGACGTGGTGGAGCAGGCCGCGCAGGCCCTGCGCAACATCGGGGAGGCGCTGGAACAGGCCGGCAGCTCCTTCGCCGATGTGGTCAGGGTGCGCTACCTGCTGCCCGAGCGGGCCGACTTCGAGCCCTGCTGGCCGGTGCTGAGCGCCTGCTTCCGGGAGGTCAGGCCGGCCGCGACGATGATGGTCTGCGGCCTGGCCGACCCCGCGATGCGGATCGAGATCGAGGTGGAGGCCCGGCGCCGGGTCAGATGACCACCGCCCGGGCCGCGCTGATCTCGTAGCCGAGGGTCAGCGTGCGGCGCTCGTCGGGGCCGAGGGTGAGGTCGTAGCGGAGGACGCCCTCGGCGTCCGACTCGTCCGGGGGCGGCGAGCAGCGCTCCTTGTCGAGGCGGACGTCCACCGCCGACAGCTCGGAGACCGGGATCCGCTCGCGCACCGCGACCACCAGCGGGGGCGCTCCCGGCGGCGCGAAGCGGGAGACGGCCAGCCGTACCGTGCGGGCGATCACGGTCCGCCCGGTGAGGGTGGCGGTGTCCCGGGACTCCTCGACGGAGCGGGTGATCCGGAAGGTGTCCTCGCTGCCGAAGGAGAGCTCGGCCGGGGCGTCCACGGCGGTGAACCGCAGCTCGCCGCGGCCGACGAAGCCGCTGCCCCTGACCAGGTCCACCGGCCCCGAGAGCAGCACCTGCCCGGTGCTGTTGCGGAAGCTGACCACCTGGCTGACCAGCGACGACAGCTCCGGGGCGGCGCTGTACCCGGTCCGCGCCGGCAGGGTCGCGGCGCCCAGCCGGATCCGGTGCGGACGGCCGTCGGAGGGCACGGTCACCGGGGCGGGCGCGGTCAGCACCCGGGCCTCGCCGCCGTCGTCCACCCCGGGCACGGCCGCGTCGAACCCGGTCTCCGCCGCGTCCTCCGCGCCGGGGCCCACGGTCTGGATCTCCACCTCGCGCAGGTCCACCTCGATGGTCCGCCGCTCCTCCGGGGTGCGGTCGACCAGCAGCAGCACGTCCTCGCCCAGCGCGGGCGGCTCGGCGGCCAGGGTGGTGCGGGCGGTGGACAGGGTGACCGCGGCGCCGGTCCAGTCCTCGCCGGTGCGCTGCCAGGCGACGGCGTCGCACTGCAGGGTGAGCGAGCCGCCGCCGGCGGACAGCTCGGCCCGGTAGGCGGGCCGCCAGAGCGCGCAGGGGGTGAGGTGACGCAGCGTCAGCCCGGCCGCCGCGACCGGGGCGGACGCCTCGATCACCAGGTCCACGAAGGCGGAGAGCACCAGCGGCTGCTCCTCCGCCTCCAGCAGCGCCTGCTCCGCCTGCCGCAACTGCTCGCCTTCTCGCAGCAGTTGACGGCCGATCAGGCGCAGCGCCTCGGTGTGGCGGGTGTGCTCCTGGTAGGCCCGGTCCAGGTCGGCGGTCCAGCGCTCGGGGTCGGCCTCCCCTGCGCCGGTGCCCTCGGCGATGTCGCGGTGCAGCTCGGCCAGCAGCTGGTCCAGGATGGCGACCCGGCTCGCGGTGCGGTCCCGGTCCGCCTCGGCGCGGCGGACCGCCTCGCCCAGTTCGTGGACCCGGCGGCGGAGCGCGGAGGCGTCCTCGCCCGGGGCGCCGACCGGCGGCGGGGTGTAGAGCCGGACCAGGCGGGCGTCCACCACCGACGCCCCCTCGACGCCGTCGAGCTCGGCCCGCAGCGAGCGGTCCACCGCGAGCGGGGTGACCGGGCCCAGCCGGACCCGGTGCGCGCCGGGGGCGAGGTCGAGCCGCACCGCGCGTTCCAGCTCGGCCCGGTCCTCCAGCAGGGTGACGGCGGTCACCGGACAGGGGATGACATCAGACGGCACGTTCAGAGCCTCCGGTTTCCGTCGAAGAGTGCCTTGGCCACCGGGACGCGGATCTCGTACCCGCCGTTCAGCCGCTGCCGGGCGTGCGGGGCCAGGGTGACCCGCCACACCCGCATGCCGCGCCGGTGCGTCTCGTCCTGCTCCGGCGGGACCGCGGTCCACGGCGGGGTGGCGGGCTGCTCCTCGACCCTGACGTCCCGGTCGTCGCTGACCGGGACGCGTTCGCGGACCTCCACCGTGACCGGGCGGCCGAGCCGGTTGGCGAGGTCGATCTCGATCCCCTGGGTGATCACCGTGGTGCCGCCGCGCAGGCCGGCGCTGGACTCCCTGGACTGCACCCGCCTGGCGACCTGGATGCTCTCCACCACGCCGATGCCGACCCGGCGGTGCTCCCCGGGCGCCAGCGTGGGCAGCTGGACCGTCATCAGGTGGGCGCCGTCCACGCTCACCTCGGCCGCCCCGGCGAGCAGGGCGTGGGTGCTGGTGTTGCCCAGCCGGACGGCGGCGTAGACCCGGGGGTCCACGGCCGGGACGCAGATGTGCTCGGGCACCGCCTCGACCGGGAACTCCAGCACCGGGACGGTGTGCCAGGCCCCGTCGGACGGCACGTCGACCGGGGCGCCGGCGTCGTAGCGGTGGTCGAAGGAGCCGGCCGAGGCCCGCACCGGCCGGCAGTGCGGCGGCAGCGGCAGCCGGGTGACGGCCTCCGCCTGCCGGCGCTGCTCGGCGGCGAGCGCACCGGGCGGCGGCGCGGCGGGGCGGAGCCGTCCGCGCTCCTCCCGCGGCTCCTCCGGGCCGGCCCCGGCCAGGGCCAGCTGCGCGTAGTCGCGCAGGGCCGGGTCCGGTGCCGGCGGCTGCGGCGGAGCGGCGGGCGCGGCTGGTTCCGCGGCGGCGGGCGCGGAGGAGGCCCGGACCGCCTTGGCCGTCTTCGGCAGGGACCGGGACCGGTCCGGCTCGGCGGCCTGCGGCGCCATCGCGCCGTAGCCGCCACCGCCCGGCGCCGGGGGCGGCGGAGGCATGGACGCCACCGGCGTCGGCGCCATCGGCATGGACACCGCGGGCGGGAAGGGCACCGGCGGCGGCACCGGACCGCCCCCGAACCCGCCCGCGGCGCCCACCGCCCTCCGCGACAGCGCGGACATCTCCTGCTGCCGGACCGCCGGGCCGAGGAAGTCGTCGTAGCCGTCGAACAGCTCGGCGAGCCCGGCCGGGGGCTCCCGCCAGAGCTGCGGCGCGGGCTCGTCCTGCTTGCGCCCGATCCGCAGCGAGCGCAGTTCGGGCAGGTCGGTGCGCCGCCGCAGGTCCGCGGTGGAGAGCCCGATCCGCACCCCGGTCCAGTCCTCACCGCTGCGCTGGGCCACGCAGGCGCGCATGAACAGCCGGCCGGTCGGCCGGTCGCCGTCGATCCCGTCCAGCCGCAGCTGGTAGGTGGGCGTCCAGGTCGCCCCCGGCACGCCGTACTCCAGCTCCAGCTCGACCTCCGCCCCGGTGGTCAGCGGCGCGGTCTGATCGAGGGTCAGCAGCACCGAGGTGGTCCCGGCGACCTGCTCGACCGGCTGCCCGGCCGAGGCGGCCCGCAGCCGCCGCCTGGCGATCTCGGCCCGCTGCTCGGCCTCGCGCAGCGCGTCCTCGGCGGCCAGCAGCCGCTGCTGCAGCTCGGCCAGCCGGGAGTCCACGAAGTCGGCCAGCGCCAGCAGCGCGGCGGCGGGCGCGCGGCGCGGCGGGTCGCCCCGGCGCGGGGTGGGCGGGACCGCCCGCAGCGCGGCGATGTGCTCCACCTGGGCCGCCAGCGCGGCCCGCGCCGCCCCGGCCGCGTACAGCTCCTCCTCGGCGGCGTCGCAGTCCCGACGCAGCGGCGACAGGTCCTCGACCGCCGACAGCTCGGCCCGCACCACCCGGCGCACGTCCAGGATCCGCAGCCCGTCCGGGCCGGAGCGCAGCGAACCCCGCAGGCTGTGGGCGTCCGCGGTCAGCGGCAGCCCGTCCAGCCGGACCCGCAGCGGTCCGGCCGGACCCGGCGGCAGTGTCAGCACGGCGCGGCGGCGGCACAGCGCCCCGGCCGCGTACACCACCACCGAGTGCAGCACGGACGTGAGTTGACGGTCGGTCGCGGTCATAGGGCCTCCCCCTGGCGGGCTCTGCGTGGATGCCACGTTAGACGACCGCCGGGGGCGAAGTGCCCCGTTGCGCCCGGACCGGAACGATCAGGTCAACGATCTGACGGGCGATCAGAGCGAGGCGAGCTGCTCGGTGAGGTCGTCCAGGCCGAACGGGCCCTGCGACAGCGCCTTCATGTGCCACGCCTTGAGGTCGAACCCGTCGCCGTGCCGGCGCTGGGCCTCCTCGCGTCCGCGCAGCCAGGCCCGCTCGCCGAGCTTGTAGCCGATGGCCTGCCCGGGCCAGCCCAGGTAGCGGACGATCTCGCTCTCCCGCATCTCGGCCGGGCTGCCGCTGTAGGCGGCGAAGAACTCCGTGGCCAGCTCCGGGGTCCAGTGCTCGCCGGGGCGGAACGGGGAGTCGGCCGGGATCTCCATCTCCAGGTGCATGCCAATGTCGATGATCACCCGGATGGTGCGCAGCATCTGCCCCTCCAGGAAGCCGAGCCGGTGGCCCGGGTCGGTGAAGTAGCCCAGCTCGTCCATCAGCCGCTCGGCGTAGAGGGCCCAGCCCTCGGTGTCGGCGCTGACCCCGCCCAGGGTCATCTGGTAGCGGGACAGGTGCTCGGCCGAGCGCATCCGCTGGGCCAGGTGCAGGTGGTGTCCCGGGACGCCCTCGTGGTACCAGATGCTGACGAGTTCCCAGGTCGGGAAGTCCTCCCGGCCCAGGGTCGGCAGCCAGGTCCGCCCTGGGCGGGAGAAGTCCAGGCTGGGACGGGTGTAGTAGGGGGCGGCGGCGCTGCCGGACGGCGCGATCATCGCCTCGACCTGGCGCAGCGGGCCCTCCAGGTCGAAGTGGGTGCCGTCCAGGGCCTCGATGGCCCCGTCCATCAGCTGCTGCAGCCAGCGGCGGACCTCCTCGACGCCCTCGACGGCGTGCCCGTGCCGGTCCAGGTGGGCGACCGCCTCCAGCGGGGTGGCCCCGGGCAGCACCCGCGCGGCCTCGGCGAGCTGGGCCGCGTACAGCCGGTGGAACTCGGTCCAGGCCCAGCCGTAGGCCTCGTCCAGGTCGAGGTCGGCGCCGTTGCAGTAGCGGGCGGAGCGGAGGTAGAGCTCGCGTCCGGCGATGTCGGAGGCGCCGGCCGCGGCCGGGGCGTACTCCGTGCGGAGCCAGTCCCGGAACTCCGCGGTGGCGGCGGTGGCCTCGGCCGCGGCGGCGTCCAGGCCGGCCCGCAGGGCATCCGGGCCGGCGGCCACGAAGTCGCCGAACCAGCTGGGTCCCTGCTCCGGGCCCAGCCAGTCGCCGAGCTGGCCGATCACGGTCTCGACCTGGCGCGGTCCCGAGTGCAGCCCCCGGTCCAGGCCCTGCTGCAGGGTGGCCCGGTAGCCCCGGAGCGCGCCCTCGACGTTCCGCAGCCGTCCGGCGACCACGGCCCAGTCCTGCTCGGTCTCGGTCCGCATCAGGGTGAAGATCGCCCGCACCTCGTGCACCGGGGAGGCGATGTTGCTGAGCGAGCGGAAGTGGTCGCCCGCGTCGTGGACCGCCAGTTCGGCGTCCAGGCGCTCCTTGAGCAGCCGGGCGCAGTTGGCCTCGGCGCTTTCCCGCAGGGCTTCGGCGGGCAGCGCCGCGAGGTCGGCCAGCACCCGGCGGGCCAGCTCGGCCTCGGCCGCGAAGCCGGCCGGGGACAGGTCGGGCTGGCGGTCGTCCTCGGGGTTGACGCCGAGACTCGCCGCCACGCCGGGGTTCAGTGCGGTGAGCGCCTCGACATAGGAGTCGGCGAGCTGCCGGGGCGTACGGGGGACATCGGAAGTCACTGTGTCAGCCATGCCGTCATCCTGTCGCACCCTGCGCAGTGGTGACAGCTTTTTCGCGGTCCCGGCCACCGCCGCGCAGCGGCCACCGGGGCCTCCGGTCGCCGCCGGGGACGCCTCGGCCGACGGGGTAGCAGCCGACGCCGATCAGGAAGGCGGTGATGTGGCCGAGGTTGGTGAAGTCCCAGGAGCTGATCAGCAGCAGCACGAAGAAGCAGGTCGCCGCGCCCAGGTAGTACCAGCGCAGCGGACGGGCCAGGAACCAGGTGAGCATGCCGACCGCGCCGGCCACGGCGTAGCTGACGCCGATGTCCAGGGCGTAGGCGTCCCGCTCCGGCAGCGCCCCGGTGTTGATCAGCACATTCACCACGCCCTCGCTGACCAGGGTCGCCCCGACGTGCGCGGCCACCACCACCAGCAGCCAGCGCCGCGTACCGAGCCAGCGCTCCAGCGGGACCAGGAACAGGTTGAAGACCAGGAACCAGAAGAAGAAGCTCGGGGTCTCGGTCCAGAAGGCGCTGGTGATCAGGACCTTGATCGGATGGTGCCGCAGCTGGTCCAGGTTGGTGCTGTGGGTGAACAGGAAGTACCGGCGCATCCGCGGCGACATCCGGACCATGGCGAAGGTGTTCAGACCGAGGATCACCAGCCAGAGGCAGCTGCCGGGCGCGGCCCTGACATAGCGGGCCACGGCCGCCGCCCAGCGGCGCGGGCGCGAGCGGGCGGCGGGGGGCCGGGGCGGAACTGCCGTCGTCATGGGGGCCATTCTGCGGGCTGCCGCGCGGGGCCCGCCGGGTGACACACCTGCCGCCCGGCGGGGGGATTGACTGTCTTGTTGACATGGAGTCTTATAAGAGAACTACGCGACATCCGCCCGGGAAGGAGTCCGACCATGCGCGCCGAAGCCGCGACCGCCCTGCTGACGGACCGTGAGCAGGTGGCCGAACGCCTGCTTGAGGCGTCCGCCAAGCACTCGTACGACCCCGACACCGAGCTGGACTGGGACGCCCCGCTGCAGCCGGGGAAGTGGTTCCTGCCCGAGCGGATGGTCTCCCTCTACGGGACGCCGCTCTGGGAGCGGCTCTCCGAGGAGCGCCGGATCGAGCTCTCCCGGCACGAGGCCGCCAGCCTGGCCTCGGCCGGGATCTGGTTCGAGATCATCCTGATGCAGCTGCTCACCCGGCACATCTACGACCTGGACCCGCGCAGCAGGCACGTCACCTACGCGCTCACCGAGATGGCCGACGAGTGCCGGCACTCGCGGATGTTCGCCCGGATGGTGACCAAGCTGGAGACCCCCTACTACCGTCCCGGCGGCGTCACCCGCTTCCTCGGCCGGATCCTGAAGACCACCGCGACCACCCCGGGGGCCTTCACCGCCACCCTGCTGGTCGAGGAGATCCTGGACCGGATCCAGCGGCAGACCTTCCCGGACGAGACCATCCAGCCGCTGATCCGCGGCATCACCAGGATCCACGTGGTCGAGGAGGCCCGGCACGTCCGCTACGCCCGCGAGGAGCTGCGGCGGCAGATGGCGACCTGCCCGGCCTGGGAGCGGCAGCTGACCCGTACCGTCTCCGGCGAGGCCTCGGTGGTGGTCGCCCGGGCCCTGGTCAGCCCGGCGGTGTACGCGGCGGTCGGACTCGACGTGGACGAGGCGGTGCGCCAGGCGCGGACCAGCGAGCACCGCCGGGAGACCATGCGCTGGTCGGCGGAGCGGCTGACCGGCTTCCTGGAGGAGACCGGCATCATCCACAGCCGCCTGGACCGTGCCGCGTGGCGCCGCTCCGGCCTGCTGGCGGGCTGAGGGCCCGCGGCGGCGGCCGTAGGGTGGGGCGCATGGACGTCCCCGCCGCAGTCGACCCCCTGCCTGCCGACGCCGCCGCGGGTCCGGCCGCCGCCCGTGCGCCGCGGGCCCGGCGCGGACCGTACCGGCGGCTGCCGGTGGAGCAGCGCCGGGAGCAGCTGATCGCCGTCGCCCTGGAGCTGTTCAGCCGCCATCCGCCGGAGGAGGTCTCGCTCGACGACGTCGCACTGGCCGCCGGCGCCTCCCGCCCGCTGGTCTACCGCTACTTCCCGGGCGGGAAGCAGCAGTTGTACGAGGCGGCGCTGCGCACCGCGGCCGACGAGCTGTCCTCGCGCTTCACCGCGCCGGTCGACGGCGGCCCGGCCGAACGCCTCGGGCATGTGCTGGACCAGTACTTCGGCTTCGTCGACGAGCACGCGGCCGGCTACGGGGCGCTGCTCCGCGGCGGCTCGGTGGCCGAGACCGAGCGCACCAGCGCGATCGTGGACGAGGTCCGCCGGGCGGCCCACCGCAGCATCCTGGAGCAGCTGCTGGTGAAGGACCCGGGGCCGCGGCTGCTGCTGCTGGTCAGGTCCTGGATCGCGGTGGTCGAGACGGCCGCGCTGACCTGGCTGGACGACGCCCGCCGGGATTCCCCCGGGGAGGCCTCCCCGGCCGGGGAGGCCGGGGTGGGCTCGGCGGCGGAGCTGCGCGACTGGCTGGTGGACGAGTTCGTGGCCATGTTCGCGGTGTCCGCGCTGCACGACCCGCAGTCGCAGCGGGTGCTGCGGTCGATGCTGACCGGCGCGGGCGCCGAGACCGGGGCCCGGCTGGTGGCCCGGCTCGGCTCCCTGCTCACCGGAGCCGCCGCCGGACCCCCGGCCTGACCGGGCCAGGACCGGACGCCGGCCGTCAGGCCTTGCCGAGCACCTGCCGCTGCCGGCCGAGCCCGTCGATCTCCAGCTCCATCACGTCGCCGGGCTGCAGGTAGGGCTTGTCCGCACGCCCCATCGCCACCCCCGCCGGAGTGCCGGTGTTGATGATGTCGCCGGGCTCCAGCACCAGGAACTGGCTGACGTACCAGACCACATGGCGGACGTCGAAGATCATCCCGGCGGTGCTGCCGTCCTGCCGCGGTTCGCCGTTCACGGTGAGCCGCAGGCCGAGCCGCTGCACGTCGCCGACCTCGTCCGCGGTGACCAGCCAGGGGCCGAGCGGGTTGAAGGTCTCGCAGGACTTGCCCTTGTCCCAGGTCCCGCCGCGCTCCAGCTGGAACTCGCGCTCCGACACGTCGTTGCTGACCGCGTACCCGGCGATCACCGCGTCGGCGTCGGCCGGGGAGGCCAGGTAGCGGGCGGTCCGGCCGATCACGATGGCCAGTTCGACCTCGTAGTCGGTCTTGCCGCTGCCGCGCGGGACCAGCACCTCGTCGTCCGGTCCGACCACGGTGTTGGTGGCCTTCATGAAGATGACCGGCTCGGCCGGGATCTCCGCCCCGGCCTCGGCGGCGTGGTCCCGGTAGTTGAGGCCGATGCAGACCACCTTCGGCGGACGGGCCACCGGCGCGCCGATCCGCTGCCCGGCCAGGTCGAGCACGGGCAGTGCGCCCTGTGCCAGCAGGGTTCCGATCCGTTCGGTGCCCTCGTCGAGCAGCCGCTCCAGGAAGGCGCCGTCGATGTCCCCGGTGAGGCCGGAGAGGTCGTACGCCCTCGTCTCGTCGTCGGCGGCCAGCAGGGCAGGCCGCTCCGCCCCGAAGGGTCCTACGCGCAGGAATCGCACCTGTTCACCACACACCTTTGCGATCAGGACGGTCCGGTCGCCCACCGTCGCCAGGAGCCTCGATGTATATCAACCCCTGGGACAGCCGTCCAGCTCGCGGTCACCCCTCGGACGGCCGGCCGCGGTGCCGCTCCCACTCCGGGGCCAGGATCGACATCACCTCGGTGTCCACCCACTCCCCCTCCCAGAGCAGGGCGTCCCGCAGCACGCCCTCCGCCACGAAGCCGGCCTTCTCATAGGCCCGCCTGGCCCTCGGGTTGAAGGCGTAGACCTCCAGCGAGATCCGGTGCAGCCCCAGCTTCTCGAAGCCGTAGCCGCAGATCAGCCGGGTCGCCTCGGTGCCGAGCCCGCGGCCGTGGGCGGCCGGGACCAGCGCGATCCGGAAGCTGCAGCTCTCGTTCGGCCCGTTCCAGTCGTTCAGCACCGCCTCGCCGACGCAGGCCCCACTGGCCCGCTCGAACACGGCCAGGTCGAGCCGGTCGTCCTGGCCGATCCGGGTCCGGTACCAGGCCCGCAGCCGGTCCTCGTCCGGCGCGGCGCCCTGGGTGCCGGTCAGCCGGGCCACCTCGGGGTCCGCCAGCATCGGCCGCAGCGCGGGCAGCTCCGCGTCGGTCAGCGGGCGCAGGACGACCAGCTCGCCGTCCAGGGTCGGTTTGCTGAGGAAGTCGGGCCTGGCCCGGTGGTGCGCGCTCAGTGCTGAAGCACCCGCTTCTCGCCCGCGGCGACGGCCAGCGGCAGGGTGTTCCCCGGCGGCGGGAAGGGGCAGATGAAGTGGTCCGCGAAGGCGCACGGCGGAAGGTGGGCCCAGTTGAAGTCGATCTCGGTCAGACCGTCGGCGTCGGGGGCCGGCAGATCGAGGAAGCGGAACCGGAAGACCTGCTTCCCGCTCCCCGTGTCCGCGAACACCGCGCTCAGCGAGCCGTCCTCGGCCTGGCCGACCTGCAGCGTCAGCGGCTCCCTGCGGCCCGGCGGGGTGAACGCGACCTCCCCGGCCAGCGCCAGCCCGCGCTCCCGCCCGTCCGCGTTCTCCACCGGCACGGTCCGGGCCTGCGGGTACGGGGTGAAGCGGGCCGGCAGCGCCCAGGCCGCGTCGTAGGGGTGGGCGTCGATCCCGGCGAAGGCGCTCCGGGCGGCGGAGGCGGGGTCGTAGATCCGGACCGCGTACTCCCCCTCACGGAGGATCAGCAGCAGCAGCCGGCCGCCGTGGGTGATCAGGGAGGGTTTGGGCGCGGTGTCCGGACAGAGCCGGACCGAGCCGTCCAGCGCGACGTGGTCGACCTCGAGACCGTCGTGGCGGGCCGCGGTGAGCACCACGCAGCTCCCCTGGAGCTCCCAGCGTCCGGGCACCCCCGGCAGGCCCTCGCGCAGATCGGCCAGCCAGTAGGTACCGGTGAGGGCGAGCGGGCCGTGCGGTGCCCGGGCCACGACCACCCGGTCGTCGCGCCAGTGCTTCCAGTCGTCCAGGCTGCTGCTCACTGAGGTACCTCCGGTACGGAAGGAGAGGATGGAGGAGAGGGGGAGGAAGGCGACGGGAGTGGCGCGAGCCACTCGACGGCCGCTCTCCCGAGTCGTACCCAGCGGAGTCCGGGCCCCACACCTCCGCGACGAAGCAGCGCGAGGGGAGCCCGAGGGCAGGCCCTACAGCGGACAGGCCGCGGACCAGACCCGACCGAAGTCAATATGGCCCCTGGTGACCAGGCGCAGCTCGGTATTCACCCCGCCAGTGGACCAGTGGCTGTCCGGTTCGGTCAACATCGGTCCAGCTCGCGGGACAATAATCGGGCCCATGATCAGAGCTGTGATGTTCGACTTCTCCGGCACGCTGTTCCACATCGAGTCGGTGGCCGAGTGGTTCGACGGCCTGGACCTGGGCCTGTCCGAGGACCAACGCGCGGACTGCGTCCGGCGGTTGACCGAGAGCGGGGCGCTGCCGGGCGGCCCGCCGCCGCTGCGCGCACCCGAGGGCTGGGGGCAGCGCGACCTCAGCGCGGAGCACCACCGCGCCGCGTACACCGCGCAGACCAGGCTCGCCCTGCTGCCGGCCCTCGGCCGGGACCGGGTGGACCCGGTGGCGGACGAGCTCTACCAGCGGCACAAGTCCCCCGGCTGCTGGCGCAGCCCGTACCCCGACGCCGAGCCGGTGCTCAAGGAGCTGCGGCGGCGCGGCGTCCCGGTCGCGGTGGTCAGCAACATCGGCTGGGACCTGCGGACGATCTTCGTCCACGGCGGCCTCGACCAGTATGTGGACGCCTACGTCCTGTCCTTCGAGCTGGAGGTCCAGAAGCCCGACCCGCGGATCTTCCTGGCCGCCTGCGAACGGCTCGGCAGCGTCCCCGAGGAGACCCTGATGGTCGGCGACGACCTGGCCGCCGACGGCGGCGCGACCGCCCTCGGCTGCGCCTTCCACCACGTCAGGTCGCTCCCGGTGGCCGAGCGCCCGGACGGGCTGACCCCGGTGCTGGACCTGGTCGGAGCCCGATCCGCCGCGCAGTGACAGGATGGAAGCACCCACCACCGGAGGTAGAGCGCAGATGGCCAGGCAGGCTCCCGACCAGGACCCCGTGCAGGACGCCCCCGAGGTCGCCCCGCCCAAGCACGCGGCGGCCGGCCTGCCGGCCCTGCTGCACACCGCGAAGATCGCCGGTGCGCAGATGGGCGCGAGCCGTTCGGTCCGCACCCTGCTGAAGCTCAACCAGCCGGACGGCTTCGACTGCCCCGGCTGCGCCTGGCCCGAGCCCGAGCACGCCCACATCGCCGAGTTCTGCGAGAACGGCGCCAAGGCCGTCGCCGAGGAGGCGACGCTGCGCAAGGTCGGCCCGGAGTTCTTCGCCCGGCACCCGGTGGCCGACCTGGCCGAGCGCTCCGGCTACTGGCTCGGCCAGCAGGGCCGGCTGACCACGCCGATGCTGCTGGAGGAGGGGGCGACCCACTACACCCCGATCGGCTGGAACGACGCGCTGCAGCTGGTGGCCGACGAGCTCAAGGCCCTGGACACCCCGAACGCCGCCGCCTTCTACACCTCCGGCCGGACCAGCAACGAGGCCGCCTTCGCCTTCCAGCTGTTCGCCCGTCAGCTGGGCACCAACAACCTGCCGGACTGCTCCAACATGTGCCACGAGTCCTCGGGTTCGGCGCTGACCGAGACCATCGGCATCGGCAAGGGCAGCGTCAGCCTCAAGGACCTCTACCAGGCCGACCTGATCATCGTGGCCGGTCAGAACCCGGGCACCAACCACCCCCGGATGCTCTCCGCCCTGGAGCGCGCCAAGCGCGCCGGGGCGAAGATCGTCAGCGTCAACCCGCTGCCGGAGGCCGGGCTCGAGCGCTTCAAGAACCCGCAGAACGCCCGCGGCCTGGTCGGCACCGGCACCAAGCTGACCGACCTGTTCCTGCAGATCCGCCTCGGCGGCGACCTGGCCCTGTTCCGCGCCGTCAACCAGCTGCTGCTGCAGGCCGAGCGGAAGGAACCGGGCACCGTCCTCGACCTGGCCTTCATCGAGCAGTACTGCCACGGCTTCGAGGACTGGGCCGAGGACGCGCTGACCACCGACTGGGACGCGGTACTGGCGGCCACCGGCCTGCCGGAGCAGCAGATCCGGGAACTGGCCGCGCTGGTCCTGGAGTCGGAGAAGGTCGTGGTCTGCTGGGCGATGGGCCTGACCCAGCACAAGCACGCGGTGCCGACCATCCGCGAGGTGGTCAACTTCCTGCTGCTGCGCGGCAATATCGGCCGCCCCGGCGCGGGGGTCTGCCCGGTGCGCGGGCACAGCAACGTCCAGGGCGACCGGACCATGGGCATCTTCGAGCGGCCGGGCGCGGCCTTCCTGGACGCCCTGGGCAAGGAGTTCCGCTTCGAGCCGCCGCGCGAGCACGGCCGGGACGTGGTGGACACCGTCCGCGGGATGCGCGACGGCCAGGTGCGGGTCTTCTTCGCGATGGGCGGCAACTTCGTCAGCGCCACCCCGGACACCGCCGTCACCGAGGACGCGATGCGCCGCTGCCGGCTCACCGTCCATGTGTCGACCAAGCTGAACCGGTCCCATGTGGTCACCGGGGCACGGGCGTTGATCCTGCCGACATTGGGTCGGACCGACCGGGACGTGCGGAGCAGCGGGCCGCAGCAGGTCACCGTCGAGGACTCGATGGGGATGGTGCACGCCTCGCGCGGGGCGCTCCGGCCGCCGGCCGACGACCTGCTGTCGGAGACCGCGATCGTCTGCGGCCTGGCCCGGCGCACCCTGGGCCCGAGGAACACCGTGCCCTGGGAGGAGTTCGCGGACGACTACGGCATCCTGCGGGACCGGATCGCCCGGGTCGTCCCCGGCTTCGAGGACTTCAACGAGAAGATCAAGCAGCCCGGCGGCTTCGCTCTGCCGCACGGCCCGCGCGACACCCGGGCCTTCCCCACCGCGACCGGGAAGGCCAACTTCACCGTCAACCCGCTCACCGCCCCCGAGGTCCCGGCCGGGCGGCTGCTGCTGCAGACCCTGCGCTCGCACGACCAGTACAACACCACCATCTACGGCCTGGACGACCGCTACCGCGGCATCACCGACGGCCGCCGGGTGGTGCTGCTGCACCCCGAGGACGCCGCCGAACACGGCCTGGCCGAGGGCGACTACACCGACCTGGTGAGCGAGTGGACCGACGGGACCACCCGGCGCGCCCCGCACTTCCGGGTGGTGCACTACCCGACCACCCGGGGCTGCGCGGCGGCCTACTACCCGGAGACCAATGTGCTGGTGCCGCTGGACAGCACGGCGGACACCAGCAACACCCCGACGTCCAAGTCCGTGGTGATCCGCTTCGCGGAGGACTCGGGCGCCGGGGCCGTCACCGGCTGAGCTTCAGCCCGCCGTGGGCGTGGCCTCGGCCGCCGTCGGGCTCGCCCCGGCGGAGGTCGGGTCGGCGCTGGGCGTGGGGTCCGCCGACGGCGTGCTGGACGCGGACGGCGTCGGGGTCGGCGTCCCGCCGGTGGGCGTCGCCGTGGGCGAGCCGCTGGGGCTCGCGGGCACCGTCGGCTTGGTCGTCGGCTTCGCGGTGGGCTTCGGGGTCGAGCTGGGCTTCGGGGTCTGCGTCGGCGCGGGGCCGGGGCCGATCGGCTGCGGTCCGGTGCTGCCCTTGGGGATCACCGGCGGGGTGTAGGAGCCGAGCGAGGGGCTGTTCGGGTCGGGCCGGACCGCGCCGAGGATCGGGTTCTGCGCCATCGGCGTCACCTCGACGAACGCCCCGGTGTGCGGGGCCTGGATCACCATGCCGCCGCCGATGTAGAGGGCGATGTGGCTGGCGCCGGAGAAGTAGACGATCAGGTCGCCGGGGCGCAGCGCGTTCAGCGGCACATGGGTCAGCTGCGCCCACTGCTCCTCGCTGGTGCGCGGGATCGGCACACCGGCGTGCAGCCAGGCCTGCGAGGTCAGCCCGGAGCAGTCGAAGCCGGTGGTGGGCGACTTGGGGCCGATGCCGCCCCAGATGTACTTGGCGCCGAGCTGCTGGAACGCGTAGGTCACCGCCTCCGCGCCGGCCTGCGAGGGCTTGAGGCCGCCCTTGCCGAGGATCCCGGAGGCCAGCAGCGCGGTCTGCGCCGCGTCGGCGTCCTTCTGCTCCAGCTGGGACAGCTGGTCCTGCTGCGCCCCGGTGAGCGTGGCGACCTGCTTGCGCACCGCGTCCAGCTGCTTGTTGACCGCGTCTCTGGCCACGCCCTGGGCCGCGACCAGACCGGCCGCGTTGGCCTTGGCGGTCGCCGAGGCGGCCTTGGCCTGGAGCAGGCTCTGCTGGTCCGCCTCCAGCTGCTTCAGGAAGACGGCCTGCGAGGTGGCCGCGGCCTTCAGCAACTCACCCTCGTGCAGCGCCTCCTGCGGGTTCTGCGCGAAGATCAGCTGGCCCAGCTGGGAGAGGTCGCCGTTGCGGTACTGGGCCGAGGCGAGCTGGCCGGCCACCACGGTCCCGGCGTCCACGCTCGCCTGCGCGTTGTCGACCTCGACCTGCAGCTCGTCGTCGTCCGTCTGGGCCTGGTTCAGCTGCTCGGAGAGGGCGTCGTACTTCTGCGTCGCCGTCTCGGCCAGCTGGTAGGTGGCGTGCAGCTGGTCCAGGATCGGCTGCAGCGTCTGCTCGGTCGCGGTGAGGGCCTGCACGGTGTTGCCGGACGAGCCGTCGGGGGCCCCAGCGGCACTGGCCGTCCCGGCCAGCGGCAGCACCGCGAGCGAGGCCGCGGCGAGCATCAGACCGCAGCGCAGCACCCCGCGCAGCCAGGGCCGGGTGGCCGTGGAGAGCAGCCCGCTCCCGCCCGGTGGCCGCTGCGCCGCAGCGCCCGTCCCGCCCGTGCCCCGCTGTGCCGTGTCGTCCCGCTGTGCCGTCGAACCGCGCCCCGCCATGCCCCGCACCGACATTCCCCTCGCTCCCCGTCGTCCTGCCCCGGCGATCCTTCCACGCCTGCCTGACATTGGGCAGTGCACGTCCTGGATTCTCACGTCCGTCTCAGCCAAGCAGCGCCCGGTGAATGTGACACAGCTCTCTCCTGAAGGCGCGTTGAACGGCAGGATCCAGCCACAGCCCGGTCTCCGCGGAGCGATCCGGGTGGATTCGTCCACGTTGCGCGCCTGCGGCAACTCCAGATCGGCCGTCAGTTCACTTTCCGTTCACCCAGCATCCCTACGGTCGGCCACGACGATTCCGCTGAGACGATTGTTTGGTTAATGGAACACATCACGTTCCTGGTGTGCGTCGTGATCATCACGGCCCTCGCCTTCGACTTCACCAACGGCTTCCACGACACCGCCAACTCGATGGCCACCTCCATCGCCACCGGCGCACTCCGTCCCAAGGTCGCCGTCGCGATCTCCGGAGTACTCAACCTGGCCGGGGCGTTCCTGTCGGTGGAGGTCGCCAAGACGATCTCCGGCGGGATCATCGACGAGAGCGCCGGGGTCCGCCCCCAGGTGGTCTTCGCCGCGCTGATCGGCGCGATCCTCTGGAACCTGGTCACCTGGCTGCGCGGGATCCCCTCCAGTTCCTCGCACGCCCTCTACGGCGGCCTGATCGGCGCGACCCTGGTCGCGGTCGGGACGCACGGGGTCAACTTCGACACCGTGGTCACCAAGATCCTGATCCCGGCGGTCGCCTCCCCGATCGTGGCCGGGATCGCAGCCTGGGCGGCGACCAAGGTCGCCTACCGGATCACCGCCAAGGGCAGCGAGAAGGCCAACACCCTGGGATTCAAGGTCGGGCAGATCGGCTCCGCCTCGCTGGTCTCGCTGGCGCACGGCACCAACGACGCCCAGAAGACCATGGGCGTGATCACGCTGACCCTGGTCTCCGCCGGAGTGCTGTCGCCCGGCGCCAACCCGCCCACCTGGGTGATCGTCAGCTCCGGCGTCGCCATCGCACTGGGCACCTACCTGGGCGGCTGGCGGATCATCCGGACCCTGGGCCGGGGCATCGCCGAGATCGAGGCCCCGCAGGGCTTCGCGGCACAGACCGCCTCGGCCACGGTGATCCTCACCTCCTCGCACATGGGCTTCGGCCTCTCCACCACCCAGGTCTGCTCCGGCGGCATCATGGGCGCGGGCAAGGCCGGGCGCACCGGCCAGGTCAACTGGTCCACTGCCCGCCGGATGGTCTACGCCTGGGGCCTCACCCTCCCGGCCGCCGCGGTGCTCGGCGGGGCCGGCGCCCTGGTCGCCGACCGGGGCAGCTGGGGCATCGCGCTGCTGGCCGCGGTCGGCATCGGCCTGAGCACCTGGATCTACCTGGTCTCCCGCCGGCAGGCCGTCACCGCCGAGAACGTGGTGGACGTGCCGGGCGGAGCCACCGTCACCCCGCTGGACGCCGCCGCACCCGTCGCGCCCGTCGCCGCCTGACCCGTTCGCCGCCCGACCGTTCGAGCTGGAGCCGTACCCCTATGAAGATCAACTGGCAAGCCCTGGGCAGCACCTTCGGTGTCAGCCTGCTGATCACCGTCGGCGTGGTGGCCGTGTTCTGCCTCGGCATCTCGGCGCTCTCGCGCCGGGAGACCGCCGTGGCCGACGGCACCGCCGCCCGCGGCGCCGCCCTGGCCCTGGCCACCCTCTGCTTCGCCGCCTGCCTCGCCGCCGTCGGCTACGGCCTCTCCCTGATCGCCCTGGCCTGACCCGCCCCGCCGGGGGCCGCCCCGGCCCGGCTCCCGGCGGATCAGGCGGGGTCGGGCTGCGTGATCGGGCGACCGCCTCGGGGGCGGCGGCCGGTGGCGATCAGGGAGACCAGGACGCCGACCACGACCCAGGCGGTCAGCACCAGCAGCGGTTTGGTGATCGCGGTGCCGTCGAAGTAGGCGATGGAGCGGGCGATGCTGGTGCCGGCGCCGTTCGGCAGCCAGGGGCCGATGGCCCGCCAGAACGGGGGCATCAGCGGCGGCGGGAAGACGCCGCCCGCGCTGGGGTTGCCCAGGACCACGAACAGCAGCACCGCCAGGCCGATGCCGACCACGTCGAACAGGCACTCGAGCGCCATGGTGATCGCGCCGACCGCGAAGACCACCAGCGCGCCCATCCCCCAGAGCCCGAGGACGCTGCCCGGCAGGGCGTTCAGGATCGGTCCGACGATCAGCGCGCCGCCGATCCCGGCCGCGACCGAGTACAGCGCCAGCACCGCCAGCCGGATCACCGCCCGCTTGCGGTTGGCCGGGCGCGAGCCCGCGCTGATGCCGAGGATCGAGGCGACCAGGTAGCCGCCGACGCACAGCCCGACCGCCAGGTAGAAGGAGGAGAGCCCCTCCGCGTCCCCGGCGGCCAGCGGCACCAGGTCCTCGGTGCTGAAGCTGCGGCCCTGCTGCTGCTCCGCCCCAGTGATGATCTTCTCCACGGCGGTGGCCAGCGCCGGGCCCGCCGCGTTGGCGACCAGCAGGGTGTCGTGCTTGCCCGCGGCGTTGAACACCAGTGCGGTGTAGATCTTCTGATCCAGGATCTGCTGACGCGCCGTCGCCTCGTCCGGCAGCGCCCTGGCGTCCAGCACCTGCTTGGGCAGCGCGTTCAGCCGGCTCACCAGCTGCCCGCTGACCTGCGGCGGGGCCACCACGGCGATCGAGGCGCGGTGCGGGTACGGATGGTGCAGCGCGCCCACGTAGGACACGATGAAGCCGAACTGCAGCAGCAGCACGCCGAGCACCAGGACGAAGGCCCTGGTGGTCACCGCGTCCCTGATCTCGGCACCGAATCCGCGCTGGAGCCCCGCGCCGCTCAGCCCACTGGCCATGCCGACCCGCCTGTCTGTTCGCACCATCAAATGACAAACCAGGCCATTCGTAGCACTACATCCAGGCTGATCCGGTCATGACACGCCGCTGGACTCCACCGGCAGCGGATCGTCCAGGCCCGGGTTGTCCAGCACCCGACGCACCGTCACCAGGGCTGCCCCCAGCAGCGGTCCGCGCCGGCCCAGCTTCGACACCGTCAGCGCCTCCGGCTCCCAGGGCCGTACCGTCACCCGGGCCGCCAGCTCACCGCGCATCCGCGGCAGCAGCCACTCGCCCAGCTCGGCGTAGGCCCCGCCGAGCACCACCGCCGACGGGTCGACCAGGTTCACCGCCCCGGCCAGCGCGGTGCCCAGCGCCGTCCCGGCCTGCGCCAGCGCCTCCCGGACCGGGGCCGCGCCCTCGGCCGCGTGCTTGGCCAGCAGCGCCACCCAGTCGCCGGACGCCTCCGGCAGCCCGGCCGCCGCCAGCACCGCGCCCTCGCCCGCGTACTGCTCCAGGCAGCCGCGCGCCCCGCAGGGGCAGGCGGGCCCGTCCGGGTGCACCGGGACGTGGCCGAGCTCGCCGGCGAAGCCCCTGGCGCCCTGGAACAGCCGGCCGCCGACCACCAGCGCCGCGCCGATGCCGGACTCCGCCGAGACATGGACGAAGTCGGCGGGGCCGCCCGGGCCGCTGTGCCACAGCTCGGCCAGCGCGCCGAGGTTGGCCTCGTTGCCGGCCTCCAGCCGCAGCCCGAGCAGGCTCTCCGGCAGCCGCTGCCCGCGCCAGCCCAGGTTGGCCGCGTGCACCACCGCTCCTGACGCCGCGTCGATCAGGCCGGGCACGGCCACCACCGCGCCGACCGGGCGCAGTCCCAGCCCGGCGGCCTCGGCCAGCACTCCTTCGGCGATCCGGCCCAGCTCGGCCATCACCTCGTCGGCGGGCCGCCCCCGGTTGGCGGCGGGGACCCGGGCCTGGGCCCTGATCTCCCCGCTGAGGTCGGCGACGCAGACGGCCAGGTGCTCCACCCCGACCTCGAGCCCCAGCCCGGCCGGGCCGGTGCTGCTGAGCACCAGCGCATTGCCGGGACGGCCGACCCGGCCGCTGGGCGCGGGGCCGAGTTCGACCACCAGGCCCGACTTGTGCAGCGCCACCACCAGGCTGGACACGGCCGCGCGGGTCAGCCCGGTACGGACCGAGACCTCGGCGCGGGAGAGCGGGCCGTGCTCGGCGATCGCTCCCAGCACCAGGGCCAGGTTCTGTCTGCGCATCCCCTGCTGGGACGCCGGACGGCGCTCGTCACTGGACGGACTCGGCATGGGACCCCCGTGGCCTCAAAGCTTCACTTCTCGAACAATGTCGCGGATCGTTGCAGCGTATCCGCCAGCCGCCGCAAAGCCTCGTCATCCCTGGCCACCGGCTCCAGCAGCGGGCCCGCCGCGGTGTTCCAGCGGCGGGCGACCTCGTCCGCGCGCTCCCCGGTGAGCAGCGCCGCCGCCTGGGCCGCCGCCCCGAGCGCCACCAGCTCCCGGGCCGCCGGGATCCGCACCGGGCGTCCGGACAGCCGCAGTACGGTCCGCTGCCAGGCGGCCCCCTGCGCGCCGCCGCCGATCAGCAGCAGCTCCTCGGCCCCGTCCGGACGCTCGCCGCCCGCGGTGAGCACCTGCTCCAGCGCGGCCAGCAGCGAGTACGCCGCCCCGTCGTAGGCGGCCTGCAGCAGCTGGCCCGGCGTGGTGTCGTGCCGCAGCCCCTGCATCAGACCGGCCGCGTAGGGGAGGTCGGGGGTCCGCTCGCCGTCGAAGTACGGCAGCACGACGGCCGTGCCGCCGGGCTCCACCGCCTCCCGGTCCCGGCCGAGCAGGGCGGCCACCCGGTCCACGGCCAGGGTGCAGTTGAGGGTGCAGGCCAGCGGCAGCCAGCCGTCCAGGGCGTCGGCGAAGCCGCAGACCGTGCCGCTGGGGTCGGCCGGGCGGCCCCGGGTGACCGCGTAGACCGTGCCCGAGGTGCCCAGGCTGAGCACCGGCCGGCCGGCCTCCAGGCCCAGGCCGAGCGCCGCCGCCATGTTGTCGCCGGTCCCGGCCGCCACCGGGATCCCGGCCCGGAGCGCCGTGCCGGCGCCGACGTAGCCGGCCGCCTTGCCCGGCTCCACCACCTCCGGCAGCATCCCGGCGTCGAGTCCGAGCAGCTGCAGCAGCCGGTGGTCGTAGCCCTCGGGCGTCCACCAGCCGGTCCCGGAGGCGTCGCCGCGGTCGGTCACCGCGGCGCCGGTCAGCCGCTCGGTCAGGTAGTCGTGCGGCAGCCGCACGGCGGCGGTGCGGGCCGCGGCCTCCGGCTCGACCTCGCGCAGCCAGGCCCATTTCGCGGCGGTGAAGGCGGCCCCCGGCACGCTTCCGGCCCGCCGCGCCCAGGTGGTCCGGCCCAGCTCGGAGACCAGCGCGGCGGCCTGCGGGGCCGAGCGCACGTCGTTCCACAGCAGCGCCGGGCGGACCGGCTCGCCCGCCGCGTCCAGGGTCACCAGGCCGTGCTGCTGGCCGCCGACCGACACCGCCGCCGCCTGCTCGGCGTAGCCGGTCGCGGCCACCGCCTCGCCCAGCGCCCGCCACCACTCGCGCGGATCGCTCTCCCGCGCCCCGCCCCCGCTGACGGTGTGCGCGGCCCGGCCCTCGCCGAGCACCGCGCCCGTCCCCACCTCGACGGCGAGCGCCTTGGTCGACTGCGTGGAACTGTCGATCCCGATCACGACCTGCACGGTTCCTCCTTGGTCCGGCCCGGGGTCTTCCCCTCCCGGTCGTCTGATACTAATTTGTTTATTGCGATGACGAATAGCCCCTCGTGCTCTGGAGCCGAAAAATGACTGACCCGACCACCCTCACCCCCACCCCCGCCGACCGCTTCACCTTCGGCCTCTGGACCGTCGGCTGGCAGGGCCGCGACCCCTTCGGCGACGCCACCCGCCCGGCCCTGGACCCGGTCGAGTCGGTGCACCGGCTGGCCGAGCTGGGCGCGTACGGGGTGACCTTCCACGACGACGACCTGATCCCCTTCGGCAGCGACGCCGGCACCCGCGAGGGCCACATCAAGCGCTTCCGGCAGGCCCTGGACGCCACCGGGATGGCCGTCCCGATGGCCACCACCAACCTCTTCACCCACCCGGTCTTCAAGGACGGCGCCTTCACCGCCAACGACCGGGACGTCCGCCGCTTCGCGCTGCGCAAGACCATCCGCAACATCGACCTGGCCGCCGAGCTCGGCGCCACCACCTACGTCGCCTGGGGCGGCCGCGAGGGCTCCGAGTCCGGCGCCGCCAAGGACGTCCGGGTCGCCCTGGACCGGCTCAAGGAGGCCTTCGACCTGCTCGGCGACTACGTCGAGGCGCAGGGCTACGACATCCGCTTCGCGATCGAGCCCAAGCCCAACGAGCCGCGCGGCGACATCCTGCTGCCGACCATCGGGCACGCCCTGGCCTTCATCAACTCGCTGGAGCACGCCGACCGGGTCGGCCTGAACCCCGAGGTCGGCCACGAGCAGATGGCGGGGCTGAACTTCCCGCACGGCATCGCCCAGGCGCTGTGGCACGGCAAGCTGTTCCACATCGACCTGAACGGCCAGTCCGGCATCAAGTTCGACCAGGACCTGCGCTTCGGCGCCGGCGACCTGCGCCAGGCGTTCTGGCTGGTCGACCTGCTGGAGTCGTCCGACTACGCCGGCCCGCGGCACTTCGACTTCAAGCCCCCGCGCACCGAGGACATCAACGGCGTCTGGGCCTCCGCCGCCGGGAACATGCGCAACTACCTGGCGCTCAAGGCCAAGGCCGCCGCCTTCCGCGCGGACCCGGCGGTGCAGGCCGCGCTGCGGGCCTCCCGGCTGCACGAGCTGGCGCAGCCCACCCTGGCCGAGGGCGAGTCCCTGGCCGACCTGCTGGCCGACCCCAGCGCCTTCGAGTCCTTCGACGCGGACGCCGCCGCCGAGCGCGGCATGGCCTTCGAGGCGCTGGACCAGCTCGCCCTGGACCACCTGCTGGGCCTGTAGGCCCGGTCCGGCCCCGAGCCGGAGGGGCGGGCGCGGGATTCCCGCGCCCGCCC
>NZ_JBHEZX010000010.1:0-117717 GCF_042511045.1 Streptacidiphilus alkalitolerans | reverse complement strand
TGCTGGACAAGCTGGCCGCCCAGGAGAGCCGGCAGATCCTCGGCGACGACGCCCTGGCCGCCCGCCCCTCCGACCTCTCACTTCGTCCTGTCACCCCGTCCTGTCACTTCGTCAGCCCGAACGCCTCCAGCACGGTCTGGGTCACGGTGTTCCCGGCCGCGTCCTTCGCCGTCGCCCGCAGCGAGGCGAAGGCCGCGGCCTTCGGCGCCTTGAGTCCGGCGGTCCACCTGCCGTCGGCGGTCCTGGTCAGCTTGAGCGCGGTCCAGTTCTCCCCGTCGTCGTAGGACACCTCGAGGGTGCCGGCGGTGATCCGCCCGCCCCGGGTGACGTCGGCAGACTCCGAGGCCGTCAGTGTGATCGCGGCGCTGCGGGACGCCTTCCCCGACAGGTCGGTGGCCACCCCGTAGTCCAGCTGGACCAGCGGCAGGGTGTCGACCACCGAGGGGTCCGTGGTCGCCGAGCCGAAGGTCCACTCGGTCCGGCTGCCCGGCGCGTACGGGAAGGCCCCGCCCTGGCTGGTCGCCGCGACCAGCCGGTACGGCAGCGGCTTCGCGCTCGGCGGCACGTCCAGGTAGATCGCCTGGTAGGCGGCCTTCTGCAGCAGGGTGCTGCCCTGGTAGAGCCACAGCGTCTCGTTCAGCTTGCCGCTGCCCAGGTCGAATCCGCTGTTGCCGGCCACCCCGTCGCCCCAGCCGGGGATGTTGACGGTCATGAAGTCGCCGTTGCGCTGCGGCAGCCAGGTGGCGTTGTTGAGCCGCGGGTGCAGCACCGGGGAGAACCAGTCGTGCGCGGTGCTGCCGCCGGCCGTGCCCGGGGCGGTCACCGACCGCTCCTCCAGCAGTTGGCCGAGGTCGGCCTCCTCGAACCAGCTGAAGCCGGATCCGCCGCCGGGGGTCACCCAGTCTGTACGGGTGGCCGGCATCTGCTGGCGCTGGTCGAAGCCCACCCCGTAGCTGTCGAAGTCCTGCAGGTCGTAGCGGCCCTCGGAGCCCGCCACCGCGCCGCTCGGCGAGGCGAAACGGTTCCGCACCTGGGCCAGCGCCGAGGCCTCCGGCGTGTACGTCAACGCGTCCGGGACGGAGCCGTCATGACGGTCCACCAGGTCGTAGAGGTAGGAGGGCACCGGCTGCGAGCCGACCGCCAGGACGACCTGCCCCCGCTCCAGCGCGGCTTCGAGGGCGGCCCCCTCGGTCGAGGTCAGCGCGGCCACCGCGACCGCGCTGACCGCGGTGTAGTCCGCGCTGCCGTACCACTCGCTGAGCCGGCCGGGATCGCCGTTCACCACCAGCAGCAGCTTCGCCCCGGCCGCCACGGCCGCGGCGGCCTGGTCGGAGGGGGCGACCGAGCTGCTCGCGTCCACCACCGCGGCCCGGCCCCTGGCGTCGATCCCCGCGTAGTCGGCGCTGCCGCCCCGGCCCGCGTACACCGCCGCCAGGCTGCTGGTACCGGCCGGCAGCGGGGTCGAGCCGCTCTGCTGCAGCAGGTCGGTGAAGTCCTGCCCGGCCCCGGACACGGTCAGTTCCGGTTCCGCGTCGCGCCAGCGCATCACGAAGGAGAACGCGCCGTCGGTGACCGGCGCCGTGGGCTGCACCCACAGGCTGGTGTACTTCGGCGGCAGCAGGTCGCTCTCGTCGTAGCTGGTGCCGCCGGCCTGCCGGTACCACTCCCAGCGCAGTTCCTGGCTCTCGGTCCGCTTCGGCGTCACCGCGGAGACCCGGTGCGCCGTCCGCGCGTCCAGCGCCACCGTACGGTCCGCCGTGAGCTGGACCTGCGGCGCCGAGAGCATGGCCAGGCCGAGGTCGGAGGGACCGGCCGCGCCCGGCAGCTCTGCCTCCATCAGCACCGAGTACTCGCCCTCGGGCAGCCGCAGCTCCAGCGTGCCGCTGTCCGGCACGGTCACCTGCCCGGCGTACTCGCTGCCCGCCTGGAACAGCACCGCGGTGCCGCCCAGCGGCTTTCCGGCCCGGTCGGTGGCGTGAACGGTCAGGTTGTACATCTCGGCCTCGTCGTCCACCCCGATCAGGGTGTGCGCGACCACGGTGCCGGTGGCCGCGTCGGTGGCGACCAGCTGCCCGTCGGTATTGCCGTAACCGGCCTTCGACGGGTCGGTGCTGACGGTGGCCCGCGCGGTCCCGTGCGCCGGGACGGTCAGCGCGGATGCGGACAGGGTGAACGCCCCGGCCGGTGCCGCGATGTCGGTGGCCAGCTTCAGGTCCACCGCGCTGTCACCGGTGTTGGTGTAGCTGACGGTCCGTACGCTCGGCCGGTCCGCGGTGTGCGGCCAGGGGAAGTAGCCGCCCCAGGCACTGGCGTCGGCGTGGACCTGGCCCAGCACCGCCGCCCTGGCGTCGAGCCGCCCGCTGCCGCCGTCGGTGACCGCGATCTGCGGGGTCAGCGCGGTCGTGCTGACCAGGTCGTCCTTGAGCTGCTGGCCGGTCCAGTCCGGGTGCTTCCGGGCCAGCAGCGCCGCCGCGCCCGCGACATGCGGGGTGGCCATCGAGGTCCCGCTCATCGTGGTGTAGTAGCCGCTGCCGTCCGCCATGTACTGGGAGCGCGCGGCCAGGATGTCCACGCCGGGGGCGGTGAGCTCCGGCTTGGGGTCGCCGTCGACCGCCCGCGGCCCGGTGCTGGAGAAGTACGCCAGGTTGTCGTCGGAGTCCACCGCGCCCACGGTCAGCGCCGAGCTCGCCGAGCCGGGCGAGGAGACCCCGGCCGAACCGCTGTTGCCCGCCGCGATCACGAACAGCGCGCCGGTGGCGGCGCTGAGGCTGTCCACCGCCTGGCTCATCGGGTCGCTGCCGTCGCCGACCACCGAGGGGTCGCCCAGGCTCATGCTGATCACCTTGGCGTGCTCGGTCTGCGCCGCCCACTCCATCCCGGCCAGCACCCAGGAGTCCTGCCCGTTGCCGGAGTCGTCCAGCACCTTGCCGACCAGCAGGTGCGCGCCCGGGGCGACGCCCTTCTCGACGCCCCCGGAGGCGGCGCCGGTCCCGGCGATGGTGGACGCGGTGTGGGTGCCGTGGCCCACACGGTCCTCGATGTCCTCGCCCGGGACGAAGCTGCTGCTGGCGTCCACCTGCCCGGCCAGGTCCGGGTGCGCGGTGTCGATCCCGGTGTCCAGCACCGCGACGTCCACCCCGGCGCCGGTGTCGCCGGAGGACCAGACGTCCGGTGCGCCGATCTGCGCGGTGCTGTCGGCGAGGGTGGCCCTGACCCGGCCGTCCAGCCAGACATGGGTCACCCCCTCGGCCAGCGCCGGAACCGCGGTGGCCACGGCACGCGAGGCCGGGGCGGTGGAGGGCGCGGTGGCCGGGGCGGCGGCCGGGGCGAGCGAGGTCCAGGCCGTGGCGGCCTTGCCGTGGGCCAGGCCGACCGCCGCGCCCCGGATCGAGGGCAGCGCCCGGGTCTCGGTCATCCCGGCCGGCGCCCCGGCCGACCGCGCCGCGGCTCCGGCGGCCGTCCCGTACTGGACGATCAGCGGCAGCGACTGCGTGTGCGCGTTGTCGTAGCCGTCCGCGATCAGCTGGGTGACGTCGAACAGCCGCCGGTCCAGCACACCCGCCGCGACGTAGGGCTGGACCTCGTCCGGGTAGACGTAGAGGTCCTTGCCGACGGTCGCGGTACGCACGCCGCCGGTCAGGTTCGCCGGCCGCTTCACCGTGGCGGTGCTGCGGCCGTCGGCGAGGGTACGCACCGTGACGGCGTCCCCGGTGATCAGGGTGACGGTCCGGCTGACCGGTTGCTGCGCCGGCTTCACCGGCGGCGCGGCGGGGGTTCCGGCCCGGGTGCCGGCCTGGGCGCCGTACGGGGTGGCCGCCAGCAGCAGGATCGCCGCGCCGAGCGGTATCAGTCCGCGGCGGCGGAGGTGAGAGGATGGCACAGGGATGTCCTCCAGGATCTGCGGGGGATGCAGAGGTTGGGGGACATCCTTGACGTGTGCACGAGGCCGGATGCGGTCCGGCGCTGGCGGTTAGCCGCCCTGGCGGTTTTGCGCCGCTCGGGATGCCCGGATATTGCCTGATGCGTCAGAACTCGGCGGGACGCCGCTCCAGGAAGGCGGCCAGACCCTCCGTCACATCCGGGGCCGTACGCGAGGCCCGCTCCCACGCGGCCACCGCGGCCTGGGCGTCCAGGCCGCCGTCACCGCTGCCCAACGCGGCGGCGATGACCTCCTTGACCGCCCCCTGGGTCTGCGCCGAGCGCGAGGCCAGGGTGCGGGCGAACTCCAGCGCCCGCTGCTCCACGTCCTCGGCGACCTCCTCCACCAGCCCGTGCACCAGCGCGGTCGCCGCCGTCACCAGCTCGCCCGAGAACAGCAGGTACTTCGCCCGGGCCGGGCCCAGCAGCCGCAGCAGCCGCACCGTCGGCACCGCCGGGTAGACGATCCCCAGCTTGGCCGGGGTGATCCCGATCCTGGCGTCCGGTGCGGCGAAGCGCAGGTCGCAGGCCACCGCGAGCTGGCAGCCGCCGCCCACGCAGGCACCCCTGATCACCGCGACGGTGGGGTGCGGAAACGCCGCCAGCGCCTCCTCGGCCCGGACGTTGACGGCGTGGTAGGCGTCCGCCGAGGCCGGGTCCGCGTAGACCTCGCGCAGCTCGGCGATGTCCGCGCCGGCGCTGAAGGTCCCGCCAGCGCCGGTCACCAGCAGCACCCGCAGCCCCGGCTCCCCGGCCAGCCGCCGCAGCAGCTCCGGCAGCGCCGCCCACATCGCCCCGGTCAGCGCGTTGCGCTTCTCCGGCCGGTCGATCGTCAACACGGCGACACCGTCGTCACCGAGCGCGAGCCGGAGACCTGACACCCCGTAGGGCAACTCCCTGCGTTCCTGCTGCACCGCGCCGCGCCTTCCGCCGATCCGCTGCCTGCCACTGCCTGCCACTGCCTCCGACCGGGCGACACTCTACGGTCCACCGGTGCGTGCTCGACGCGCGGTAATCGGACGGTCACCCTAGAGTGCGAGTGGTGATCCCCTTCGACCGCCGCGACCTGCTGCGGATGGCTGCCGTCGGCGCCGCCGGCTCGCTCACCGCCGCCTGCTCGGACCGCACGGCCGTGCCCGCAGCCGAGGCCCCGGCCACCGGCGCCGTCCGGGCCAGCGCCGTCGCCTCCGCGCCCGCAGCCACGTCCGCCCCCACGCACCCGCCGCTGCCGGCCCTCCCGTTCGAGGTCAGGACCGGTCCGCGGACCGGGGACGGGGTCGCCCTCACCTTCCACGGCCAGGGCGACCCGGCGATCGCCAGGGCGCTGCTGGCCGAAGCCGGACGGGCCGGGGCCAAGGTCACCGTGATGGCCGTGGGCAGCTGGCTGGACGAGCAGCCCGCGATGGCCAGGCTGGTCCTCGACGGCGGCCATGAGCTGGGCAACCACACCCAGAACCACCTGCCGATCTCGACCATGTCCGCCGACCGGGCGTACACCGAGATCGCCGCCTGCGCCGCCCGGCTGAAGCAGCTCACCGGCAGCATCGGCAGCTGGTTCCGGCCGTCCCAGGCCCAGGACTGCACCGCCACCGTCGCCGCCCAGGCCCGCCGGGCCGGGTACGCGCACTGCCTCAGCTACGACCTGGACTCGCTCGACTACACCGACCCCGGCGCGACCGCGGTGGCCAGTACCGTCCTGGACGCGGTACGCCCGGGCTCCGTGGTCAGCCTGCACTTCGGGCACACCGGCACGATCGCCGCGCTGCCCGTGATCCTCGACGGCCTGCACCGGCGCGGTCTCCGCGCGGTCACCACCACGGAGCTGCTGACCTGATGCCCCCGACGACCCTGCGCCGCCTCCTCCCCGTGTCCGCGCTGACCGCGCTCTCCGCCTGCGGCCTGCTGCTCGCCTCGGCCTGCTCCGCCGACCGGGACCCGGCCGCCGGACGGGTGTCCGTGCTGGCCCAGCCGACCGCCATGGCCACCGCCAAGGCGCTGGCGCTCGGCCCGGCCCTCCCCGGCAGCGGCGACTCCTACCTGCAGGGGATGCCGCCCCCGCTCTCCCCCACCGACGTCTACGCGGCCGACCGCCCCAACGCGCTCTCCCCGGTGGTCCGCGGCTTCCCCTCCCGGGTGTACGTCCCCAATACGCTCTCCGACACGGTCAGCGTGATCGACCCGGCGACCTACCGGGTGATCCGGACCCTGCAGGTCGGGCACCAGCCCCAGCACGTGGTCCCCTCCTGGGACCTGAGGACGCTGTGGGTCAACAACGACCTCGGCAACAGCCTCACCCCGATCAACCCGGCCACCGGCGCCCAGGGCGCCCCGGTGGACGTGCACGACCCGTACAACCTCTACTTCACGCCCAACGGCAAGTACGCGATCGTGATGGCCTCCAACGACCACGCCCTGGTGTTCCGCGACGCCCACACCATGAAGGTGGTGAAGTCGGTCCCGGCCGGCTGCGCCGGGGTGAACCACGCCGACTTCTCGCCGAACGGCGAGTACTTCATCGTCTCCTGCGAGTTCTCCGGCGACCTGCTCAAGGTCGACACCGCGAAGATGGAGGTGGTGGCCCGGCAGAAGATCCCGTTCGACGGCTCCATGCCGCAGGACGTCAAGATCTCCCCGGACGGCAAGGTCTGGTACGTCGCCGACATGATGGCCAACGGCGTCTGGGAGCTGAACGGCGACACCTTCTCCACACCGGTGCTGCTCAAGACCGGTGCCGGGGCGCACGGCCTCTACGTCAGCCGCGACTCGGCCAGCCTCTACATCTCCAACCGGGGCGAGGGCTCGGTCTCGGTGCTGGACTTCGCCACCGGCAAGCTGGTCCACAAGTGGCAGATCCCCGGCGGCGGCAGCCCCGACATGGGCGGGGTCTCCGCCGACGGCAAGGTGCTCTGGCTCTCCGGCCGCTACGACTCCGAGGTCTACGCCATGTCCACCGCCGACGGGCACCTGATCGCCCGGATCCCGGTCGGCGACGGCCCGCACGGCCTGGCGGTCTACCCCCAGCCGGGCCGCTACTCGCTCGGCCACACCGGGATCTTCCGCTAGGGCTCAGGCCCTAGCCGCGTTCGGCCTCGGCGCGGACCGCGGCGATCTCCTCCGCGGAGATGGTCAGCGTCTCGGCCGGGTCCGGCGCGGGCTCCAGCTCGGACCGGCCGGCCGCGTCGCTGAGCTTCACCAGCAGCGCCATCATCACCCAGTTGGCGACGGTGGACGAGCCGCCCTGCGCCAGGAACGGCAGCGCCTTGCCGGTCTGCGGAATCAGGCCGATCACCCCGCCGGAGACCACGAACACCTGCAGGATCAGCGTCGCGGCCAGCCCGGAGGCCAGCAGCTTGCCGAAGGGGTCGGAGAGCCTGATCGCGGTGCGCATCCCGCGCTGGGCCAGCAGCAGGTACATCATCAGCACCGCCATCACCCCGGCCGTGCCGAGCTCCTCGCCGATGGTGGCGAGCACCCAGTCGCTGCGTCCGGCGAAGCCGATCAGATAGGAGTTGCCCTTGCCCAGGCCGGTGCCCAGGAAGCCGCCGCCGGCCAGCGAGAACAGCGACTGGGCCAGCTGCGGCGAGCTGCCCTGCGGCGGCTGCCCGTTGACCAGGTGGGTGTAGGTGGCCATCGGGTCGAGCCAGTTGTTCACCCGGTAGGTCACCCGGGTGACCAGGGTGCCCGCCGCGACCGCGCCCGCGAGCGCCATTCCGCAGCCCAGCACCAGCCACCCGGTCCGCTCGGTGGCGATGTACAGCATGATGATGAAGGCGCCGAAGAAGATCAGCGAGGTGCCCAGGTCGGCCTCGGCCACCAGCACCACCAGGCTGACCGCCCAGATCACCAGCACCGGGCCCATGTTGCGCCCGCGCGGCAGGCTGATCCCCATCACCTTGCGGCCGACCAGCGCCAGCGCGTCCCGGTTGGTCATCAGGTAGCCGGCGAAGAAGACCACGATGGCGAGCTTGGTGAACTCACCGGGCTGGAAGGACAGCGGGCCCAGCCGGATCCAGCGCCGCGCCCCGTAGACGTCCCCGGAGAAGAAGGCCGGTGCGACCAGCGCCACCAGCGAGACGGCCATCACCAGGTAGGTGTAGCGCTGCAGCACCCGGTGGTGCTTGATGCCGAAGACCAGGCCGACGAACACCAGCACGGCGATCACCGTCCACATGGTCTGCCCGGGAGCCATCGGCGGCGAGTTGTACCCCTTGTGGTACGAGTCGTCCAGGCGGTGGATCACGGTCAGGCCCAGCCCGGTGAGCAGCACCGTCAGCGGCAGGATCAGCGGGTCCGCGTAGGCGGCCCACTGCCGGATCGCCAGATGGGCGACCAGCGCCAGCGCGGTCAGCCCGGCCACCTGGGTGGCGAAGCCGCTGGGCAGCGCGTTGTGCAGGGCCAGCTCCACGCTGGCGTCGCCGAAGGCGCAGATCGCCACCGCGAACAGGATCAGCGCCAGTTCCAGGTTCCGCCGCCGGGCCGGCGCACCCCGGAACCCCGTGTCGCCGCTGGGGCTGCTGATCGTCCCCGCCGCTCGCCGTGAGCCCATCCGCCCGCACCCCACCCAACCAAGTCGCCGTCAGAACCGTCGCATTCTCGCAGGTCCCGTCCAACCGGGGGACGAACCCCCGGAGGCCGACGGTTCCTGGCCCGGCCCCGCTGTGGGATACACCATGCCGGAAGCGCGCGGGGGCGGCAGCGGTGTGCACCGCTGCCGCCCCGTACTCGGTCCGATTCCGCTGCTAGGCCGCGACCGACTTCCGGCCGGCCGGGCCGGACAGGTCCACCGGCTTGGTCAGCGACACCGCCGGCTCCAGGGCCAGTTCCAGCACCTGGCGGACGTCGGAGACCGGGTGGACCGTCAGCCGCTCCAGCACCTCGGCCGGGACGTCGTCCAGGTCGGCCTCGTTGCGGGAGGGGATCAGCACGGTGGTGATCCCGGCCCGGTCGGCGGCGAGCAGCTTCTGCTTCACCCCGCCGATCGGCAGCACCCGGCCGGTCAGCGAGACCTCACCGGTCATCGCCACCTCGGTCCGCACCTTGCGGCCGGAGAGCAGCGAGGCCAGCGCGGTGGTCATGGTGACACCCGCGCTCGGGCCGTCCTTGGGCACGGCCCCGGCCGGGACGTGCACATGGATGCCGCGGTCCCGCAGCGAGGTGACCGGCAGCTCCAGCTCGGCCCCGTGCGAGCGCAGGAAGGACAGCGCGATCTGCGCGGACTCCTTCATCACGTCGCCCAGCTGGCCGGTCAGGGTCAGCCCGGTGGTGCCGGTCTCGGCGTCGGCCAGCGAGGCCTCGATGTAGAGGACGTCGCCGCCGGCGCCGGTGACGGCCAGGCCGGTGGCCACACCGGGCACCGCCGTCCGCCGCTCGCCGGGCTTCTGCGCCGCCTCGGGGGTGTGGTGCGGACGGCCGATCAGGCCGCGCAGGTCCTCGGCCGCGACCGTGCGGGGCAGCTCGGCGCCGTCCGCGCCCAGCTCCTGCTCCGCCGCGACCTTGCGCAGGATCCGCGCCACCGCCCGCTCCAGGCTGCGCACGCCCGCCTCGCGGGTGTACTCGCCGGCCAGGCTGCGCAGCGCCTCCTCGGTCACCACGACCTCGTCGGCGCCGAGGCCGGCCCGCTCCAGCTGACGGGGCAGCAGGTGGTCCCGGGCGATGACAATCTTCTCGTCCTCGGTGTAGCCGTCCAGGCGGACCAGCTCCATCCGGTCGAGCAGCGCCTCCGGGATCGCCTCCAGGACGTTGGCGGTGGCCAGGAAGACCACGTCGGAGAGGTCGAGCTCGACCTCCAGGTAGTGGTCCCTGAAGGTGTGGTTCTGCGCCGGGTCGAGCACCTCGAGCAGGGCGGCGGCCGGGTCGCCCCGGTAGTCGGAGCCGACCTTGTCGATCTCGTCCAGCAGCACCACCGGGTTCATCGACCCGGCCTCCTTGATGGCCCGGACGATCCGGCCGGGCAGCGCGCCGACGTAGGTGCGCCGGTGGCCGCGGATCTCCGCCTCGTCCCGGACGCCGCCGAGCGCGACCCGGACGAAGGAGCGGCCCATGGCCCGCGCCACGGACTCGCCGAGCGAGGTCTTGCCGACCCCGGGCGGGCCCACCAGCGCCAGCACCGCGCCGCCGCGACGGCCGCCGACCAGGCCGAGGCCGCGGTCGGCCCGCCGCTTCCTGACGGCCAGGTACTCGACGATCCGGTCCTTGACGTCGTCCAGGCCGAAGTGGTCCGCGTCCAGCACGGCGCGGGCGCCGGCGATGTCGTAGGCGTCCTCGCTGCGCTCGTTCCAGGGCAGTTCGAGCACGGTGTCCAGCCAGGTGCGGATCCAGCTGCCCTCGGGCGAGGCGTCGGAGGAGCGCTCCAGCTTGTCGACCTCCTTGAGCGCGGCCTCGCGCACCTTCTCCGGCAGGTCGGCGGCCTCGACCCGGGCCCGGTAGTCCTCCTCCTCGGAGTCCGGGTCGCCGTTGAGGTCGGCCAGTTCCTTGCGCACCGCCTCCAGCTGACGGCGCAGCAGGAACTCCTTCTGCTGCTTCTCCATGCCCTCGGAGACGTCCTTGCGGATGGTCTCCGCGACGTCCTCCTCGGCGAGGTGGTCGCGCAGCAGCTGCAGCGAGAGCTTCAGCCGGGCCACCGGGTCCAGCTCCTCCAGCGCCCGCACCTTCTCGGCGCCGGTGAGGAAGGGCGCGTACCCGATGTTGTCGGCCAGGTCGGACAGGTCCTCGATGGCCGCGACCCGGTCCACCACCTGCCAGGCCCCGCGCTTCTGCAGCCAGGTCGTGGTCAGCGCCTTGTAGTCGCGCACCAGCTCGGCCACCGACCCGGGCAGCGGGTCGGGGACCGGGACCGTCTCCACCGGGCTGGCCTCCACCCACAGGGCGGCGCCGGGGCCGGTGGTGCCCGCCCCTATCCGCACCCGCCGCACCCCGCGCACCAGCGCGGCCGGGTCGCCGTCGGCGAGCCGCCCGACCTGCTCGACGCTGGCCAGGGTGCCGATCGCGCCGTAGTTTCCGTCGATCCTGGGCACCAGCAGCACCCGGGCCTTGCGCGCACTGGCCACGGTCCGGATACCGGGGGCGCGTGCCCCGCCGTCCCGCACCGCCGCCTGCGCCGCCTCGATGGCGGCGCGGACGTCGGGGTCGGACAGCTCCAGTGGAACGACCATGCCAGGCAGCACCGCGTCGTCGTCGAGCGGCAGCACCGGCAGGGTCAACGAGGACTCAGTCGCCATGATCTCTCCCAAGTAAGCAAAGTTGAGTTACCTGGACTAAAGGAGATTGACCCCCATTGTGTTCCCCGGCGCTGTTCGCCGTGAGCGATCAGGCAGGATAGGAGCCGAGCCTCCAGGGCGCCTACCGTTCCCAACGCCGAGAGACCGACCGCCATGCCCCTCCCTGACGACTTCCGCACCGCCACGTCCGACCTCGCCGAAGTACTCGACCGCCGCGAGGGCCCGTACGGCGAAGCGGTGCTCCGCCGGCGCGGAGACCGGTACGAGATCATCGCCAACGGCTGCTTCCTGATGGACACCTCGGACGGCTGCTCCGAACGCGCCCTGGTCACCGCCGCGCTGGACGCCTTCGCCGAGGGATCGCCGGGGACCGCGCCGCGGCTGCTGGTCGGCGGCCTGGGCGTGGGCTTCTCACTGGCCCAGGCCGCCGCCGACCCCCGCCCGCGGAGCGTCACCGTGCTGGAACGCGAGCAGGCCGTGATCGACTGGCACACCGCGGGGGACGCCCCGCTGGCCCGCTTCGCCGGGACCGGCCACCGGGACCCCCGGGTCCGGATCGTCCACGACGACCTGCTGCGCCACCTCGCCGAGGACGGCTCGGCCGGGCGCTACGACGTCCTCTGCCTGGACATCGACAACGGGCCCGACTGGACCGTCACCGAGTCCAACGACAGCCTCTACGGCGACGCCGGGCTGGCCCTGCTCCGGCGCACCCTCACCGACCGGGGCGTCCTGGCGGTCTGGAGCGCGGCCCCCTCCGCGGACTTCGAGCGGCGCCTGGCCGCACGGTTCCGCCGGGTGTGGTCGATCGAACTGGCGGTGGAAGCGGAACGGGGCCTGCCTGATGTGGTCCACCTCGCCACCCGGTAGGGTCTACGCCCATGCCGCCCCCCGAAAGGCCGGTTTGCAGCAGACGGTCTCCTCGGGGGCGCCACCGGTACGTACGCTGCTCCTGGCGGGGGCGGAGTACCGGGTGGAGAACAGTGGCTGAAGACCGGCAAGTACGGACGAAACAGTGCGGGTCCGCGCGGCGCCAGCCGTGCGGGAATCCGCGAGCCCTGGGGGCGGTGGCGTGGTCGTGACGGATGCACAGCAGCAGGAGACCAGTGGGACCGGAGGTCAGCGACGGGTCCTGGTGGTCGAGGACGAGCCGACGATCGCCGAGTCGATCGCGGCCAGACTCGGCGCGGAGGGCTTCCGGGTCGCCGTCTCCCACGACGGGCCCACGGCCGTGGACTGCTTCCAGACCTGGCAGCCCGACCTGGTCGTGCTCGATGTGATGCTGCCGGGATTCGACGGCCTGGAGGTGTGCCGCCGGATCCAGGCGCACCGCCCGGTCCCGGTGCTGATGCTGACCGCGCGCGACGACGAGACCGACCTGCTGGTCGGCCTGGGCGTCGGCGCGGACGACTACATGACCAAGCCCTTCTCCATGCGCGAGCTGGCGGCCCGGGTCAATGTGCTGCTGCGCCGGGTCGAGCGGGCCCAGCTGGCCGCCCGCACCCCGGTCGGCGGGACGCTGCGGCTGGGCGAGCTGGAGATCGACCACGTCCAGCGCCGGGTCCGGGTGGCCACCTCCGACGTGCACCTCACCCCGACCGAGTTCGACCTGCTGGCCTGCCTGGCCGCGCAGCCGCGCGCGGTGCTGACCCGCGAGCAGCTGCTGGCCGAGGTCTGGGACTGGACCGACGCCTCCGGCACCCGGACCGTGGACAGCCATGTGAAGGCGCTGCGCCGCAAGATCGGCGCCAACTGGATCCGCACGGTGCACGGCGTCGGCTACGCCCTGGAGGCTCCGGCGCCGTGACCGCTGACGCTGGGGGCGCCGCACCGAACCTGCTCCGGCGCGCGGCCGGGCGGGTCTGGGCGGACCTGCGCCCGCTGGACCCGCTGCGTTCGATCAAGGCCAAGCTGGCGGTCCTGGTGATCACCTCGGTGGGCATCTCCACGCTGATGGTGGTGCTGGCACTGAACTCGGACACCCAGATCCGGATCGTCATGATCTTCTCGGTGGTCGCCTCGCTGCTGATCACCCAGCTGCTGGCGCACGGGATGACCGCGCCGCTGCGGGAGATGACCGCGGCGGCCAGGGCGATGGCGGCCGGCGATTACAGCCGCGAGGTGCGGGCCACCTCGCGGGACGAGGTGGGCGAACTGGCCACCGCCTTCAACACCATGGCCGCGGACCTGGAGGCGGCCGACCGGCAGCGCCGGGAGCTGATCGCCAATGTCTCGCACGAGCTGCGCACCCCGATCGCCGCGCTGCGCGCCGTGCTGGAGAACGTGGTCGACGGGATCGTCCGCCCGGAGCCGGACACCATGGCCGCCGCGCTGGAGCAGACCGAACGGCTCGGCCGGCTGGTCTCCCACCTGCTGGACCTCTCCAAGATCGCCGACGGGGTGGCCTCGCTGGACGCCAGGGAGTTCGGCGTGGAGCCCTTCCTGACCGGGGTGCTGCGCGGGCTCACCGTGGACGGCTCCACCTCCGGCGGCGCCAGCAGCCGGCGCCGTGACGTGTCCCTCTCGCTGGACGTCTCCCCCGACCTCACCGCCGTCGCCGACCCGGAGCGGCTGCACCAGGTGGTGGCCAACCTGGTCGACAACTCCTGCCGGCACAGCCCCAAGGACGGCACGGTGACGGTGCGGGCCAGGGCCGAGGGCCCGCACGGCCTGCTGCTGGAGGTCGCCGACCAGGGCCCCGGCATCAGCCCGGAGGACCGGCACCGGGTGTTCGAGCGCTTCAGCCGCGGCAGCGGCCCCTCCGCCCAGGGCCCGGGCAGCGACGGCGGCACCGGCCTCGGCCTCGCCATCGCCCGCTGGGCGGTGGACCTGCACGGCGGAACCATCGCGGTCGCCGACTCCGAGGACGGCTGCCTGATCCGGATCACCCTGCCGGGACCGCGGCCCGCCCCGCGCCCGGAACGGCGGTCCGGCCGCGGCTGAGCCGCCGCCCGGATCACCTTGGGACGGAGTTGGGACAATTGCCCGAAGTGTTCCGCAGCGCGGCGGAGTTTCTGGCGATAGGCGGACAATTGTCCGCATTTGTCCGTACGTTCCGAGCGAACAGCCAATCGTTCTCCCCCACAACGACCGACCTCTAACATCCATTTTTCGCCAAACTCGGACCCCGGACTGTGATCTGGGCGACGCCGAGGGGGCGGGACCTGCGCGGACAGGCCCGGGGGGCGTAGCCTTGGCATCCGCTGTCCACCATTCTTAAGGAAGCGGAAGAGGGCGGTTGCCGCCGTGTCGCCAGAGTCCCCCCATACCTCAAACAGTTCGACCGCCACAGAACCGGGTTCGGTGCACACCGGCCCGGGCGCGGACCCGACCGCAGGGTTCGGTCCCAACGAGTGGCTCGTCGACGAGATCTACCAGCAGTACCTCCAGGACCCGGGTTCAGTGGACCGGGCCTGGTGGGACTTCTTCGCCGACTACCGAGCCGGTGCCGAGGCAGAGCAGACCGCGGGTGCCCCCGCCGGAGCCGAGGTGACGGCGGCAGCACAGACCGCCGCAGCCCCCTCGCCCCCGGCAGCGTCCCCCGCCCCGGTCGTGGCGGCTCCACCACCACCGCCGCCGACACCCGCGCCCGCACCGGTCGCGGCTCCGGCCGCACCGGCCCCGGTCGCCGCAGCGCCGGTCGCCGCCCCGCCGAAGCCGCCCGCCGCACCCGCCGCCCCGGCCCCGCGCCCGTCCGCCTCGCTCAACGGTGACGCCGCGCGCCATCCCATCCCGGCCGATCCGGCCGACACCTCTAAGGACAGCAAGAACGTGACGTCCCCCGTCGCCCCCACCGGTCCCGAGCTGATCGCCCTCAAGGGCCCGTCCGCCCGGATCGTCGCGAACATGGACGCCTCGCTCTCGATGCCCACGGCGACCAGCGTCCGCGCCGTCCCGGCGAAGCTGCTGATCGACAACCGCATCGTCATCAACAACCACCTGAAGCGCGCCCGTGGCGGGAAGGTCTCCTTCACCCACATCATCGGGTACGCCATGGTGCAGGCGATCAAGGCCATGCCGGCCATGAACCAGGGCTTCCAGGAGAAGGACGGCAAGCCCTTCCTGGTCAAGCCCGAGCACATCAACCTCGGCCTGGCGATCGACCTGACCAAGCCGAACGGCGACCGCCAGCTCGTCGTCGCCGCCATCAAGAAGGCCGAGACCCTCGACTTCTTCGGCTTCTGGCAGGCCTACGAGGACATCGTCCGCCGGGCCCGCACCAACAAGCTGACGGTGGACGACTTCTCCGGCGTCACCGCCTCGCTGACCAACCCCGGCGGCATCGGCACGGTGCACTCCGTCCCCCGCCTGATGCCCGGTCAGGGCACCATCCTCGGCGTCGGCGCGATGGAGTACCCGGCCGAGTTCCAGGGCTCGTCCCAGGAGACCCTGTCCCGCCTGGGCATCTCCAAGGTCATGACGCTGACCTCGACCTACGACCACCGGGTGATCCAGGGCGCGCAGTCCGGCGAGTTCCTCCGGACCATGCACCAGATGCTGCTGGGCCAGGCCGACTTCTACGACGAGATCTTCCAGTCGCTGCGGATCCCGTACGAGCCGGTCCGCTGGGCCACCGACGTGGACAACAGCCACGACAACGAGGTCAACAAGACCGCCCGGGTGATGGAGCTGATCCACTCCTACCGGGTCCGCGGCCACCTGATGGCCGACACCGACCCGCTGGAGTACAAGCAGCGCAAGCACCCGGACCTCGACGTCCAGGCGCACGACCTGACGCTGTGGGACCTGGAGCGGGAGTTCGCGGTCGGCGGCTTCGCCGGCAAGGCGATGATGAAGCTGCGCGACATCCTCGGCGTGCTGCGCGACTCGTACTGCCGCACCATCGGCATCGAGTACATGCACATCCAGGACCCCAAGCAGCGCCGCTGGATCCAGGCCCGGGTCGAGCGCGGCAACGACAAGCCGGAGCGCGAGGAGCAGCTGCGCATCCTGCGCCGGCTCAACGCGGCCGAGGCGTTCGAGACCTTCCTGCAGACCAAGTACGTCGGCCAGAAGCGCTTCTCGCTGGAGGGCGGCGAGTCCGTCATCCCGCTGCTGGACGCGGTCCTGGACTCCGCCGCCGAGGCGAAGCTGCAGGAGACGGTGATCGGCATGGCCCACCGCGGCCGGCTGAACGTGCTGGCGAACATCGTCGGCAAGTCCTACGCGCAGATCTTCCGGGAGTTCCAGGGCAACCTGGACCCGAAGTCGATGCACGGCTCCGGCGACGTCAAGTACCACCTGGGCTCCGAGGGCACCTTCACCGGCATCGACGGGGAGACCATCAAGGTCTCGCTGGCCGCGAACCCCTCGCACCTGGAGGCGGTCGACCCGGTGGTCGAGGGCATCGTCCGGGCCAAGCAGGACATCCAGGACAAGGCCGGCAACTCCTTCGACATCCTCGCCGTGCAGATCCACGGCGACGCGGCCTTCGCCGGCCAGGGCGTGGTCGCCGAGACCCTGAACATGTCGCAGCTGCGCGGCTACCGCACCGGCGGCACCGTGCACGTGGTGATCAACAACCAGGTCGGCTTCACCGCCGCCCCGGCCGCCTCGCGCTCCTCGATGTACTGCACCGACGTGGCCCGCATGATCGAGGCCCCGATCTTCCACGTGAACGGCGACGACCCGGAGGCCGTGGTCCGCGTCGCGCGGCTGGCCTTCGAGTTCCGCACCGCGTTCAACAAGGACGTGGTGATCGACCTCATCTGCTACCGCCGCCGGGGCCACAACGAGGCCGACAACCCCTCGTTCACCCAGCCGCTGATGTACGACCTGATCGACAAGAAGCGCTCGGTGCGCAAGCTCTACACCGAGGGCCTGATCGGTCGCGGCGACATCACGGTGGAGGAGGCCGAGCAGGCCCTCAAGGACTACCAGGACCAGCTGGAGAAGGTGTTCGCCGAGGTCCGCGAGGCCAACTCGACGCCCACCCCGGCCGCCAGCGCCCGTCCGACCGCGGACTTCCCGGTGTCGCTGCAGACCGCCATCTCCCAGGAGACGGTCAAGCGCATCGCCGAGTCCCAGGTCGCCCTCCCGGACTGGCTCACCGTGCACCCGCGGCTGCTGCCGCAGATGCAGCGCCGGGCCGCGATGATCGAGGACGGCACCATCGACTGGGCCATGGGCGAGACCCTCGCCATCGGCTCGCTGCTGATGGAGGGCCACCCGGTCCGGCTGGCCGGCCAGGACAGCCGCCGCGGCACCTTCGGCACCCGGCACGCGGTGCTGGTCGACCGGGTCACCGGCGAGGACTACACCCCGCTGCTCTACCTGACCGACGACCAGGCCCGCTACACCGTCTACGACTCGCTGCTCAGCGAGTACGCGGCGATGGGCTTCGAGTACGGCTACTCGCTGGCCCGCCCCAACGCCCTGGTGGCGTGGGAGGCCCAGTTCGGTGACTTCGTCAACGGCGCGATGACCATCGTGGACGAGTTCATCACCTCCGCCGAGGCCAAGTGGGGCCAGACCTCCGGGGTCACCCTGCTGCTGCCGCACGGCTACGAGGGCCAGGGGCCGGACCACTCGTCCGCCCGGATCGAGCGCTTCCTGCAGCTGTGCGCGGACAAGAACATGACCGTCGCCCAGCCGACCCTGCCGTCGAACTACTTCCACCTGCTGCGCTGGCAGGTGCACAACCCGCACCACAAGCCGCTGATCGTCTTCACCCCGAAGTCGATGCTGCGACTGAAGGCCGCGTCCTCGAAGACCGAGGAGTTCACCACCGGCGGCTTCCGCCCGGTGATCGGCGACGACACGGTCAACCCGGCCGAGGTCCGCAAGGTCGTCATCACGGCCGGCAAGTTCTACTACGACCTCGAGGCGGGCCGCACCGAGCGCGGCATCACCGACACCGCGCTGGTCCGGGTGGAGCGGCTCTACCCGCTGCCGATCGCCGAGCTCCAGGAGGAGCTGCAGCGCTACGGCGACGACGTCCAGTACGTCTGGGCCCAGGAGGAGCCGGCCAACCAGGGCGCGTGGCCGTTCATCGCGCTCAACCTGGTGGACCACCTGGACGTGGTGGTCGGCCGCAACGCCAACGGCTCCCGGCTCCGCCGGGTCGCCCGGGTCGCCTCCTCGGCCCCGGCCGTCGGCTCGGCCAAGCGCCACGCCGCGGAGCAGGCCCAGCTGGTCGAGGACGTCTTCTCGGTCTGACCGCGGTTCGGCAACAGCGACAGGCGACAAGCGACAAGAACGGGCCCGGCTCCCCTGGTGGGGGCCGGGCCCTGCCCGCACCCCCCAACAGGAGAGCCCGCACGTGTACTTCACCGATCGAGGCATCGAGGAGCTGCAGACCCGCCGCGGCGAGGAGGAGGTCAGCTTCGACTGGCTGGCCGACCGGCTGCAGGAGTTCGTGGACCTCAACCCCGAGTTCGAGGTCCCGGTCGAACGCCTGGCCACCTGGCTCGCCCGGCTGGACGACGAGGACGAGGACTGAGACAGTCGAGGACTGAAATCGCGATACTGCTTGACTTCCCGGCGACACGATATATCGTGAATATCGGAAGCCAGACCTATCGGGGAGTCAGCATGTCCGAGCAGTGGACCGTCAGCGCACCGCAGAAGCTCACCATCGACGGCGAGGTCACCCGGCTGCGGGTGCGCACCATCGCAGGCGCCGTGAACGTCGTCGCCGCCGACGGCCCGGCCCGGATCGAGGTGACCGAGTTGGAGGGGCCACCGCTCACGGTGACCCTCGTCGACGGCGAGCTCACCGTCACCTACGACGACCTGACCTGGAAGGACTTCTCCTGGAAGTCCCTGCTGCCGTTCCTCCGCAAGTGGTCCGAGCACGCCAGGCGCCGCGCCGTGGTCTCGCTGACCGTCCCGGCCGGGGCCAAGGTCGAACTGGGCTCCGCCTCCTCCGACACCGTCATCTCCGGCATCACCGCCCCGGTGACCGTGCACAGCGCCAGCGGCTCGACCACCCTGGTCGGCCTCTCCGGGAAGGTCGAGGCCAACACCGCCTCCGGCAGCGTCCAGGCGCAGGGGGTGTCCGGCGACCTCAGGGTCAACACCGTCTCCGGCGAGCTGACCGTGTTCGAGGGCACCGGCGGCAGCATCAAGGCCAACTCGGTCAGCGGCGCGGTCACCGTCGACCTGGCCCAGGACAACACCATCGACGTCAACCTCACCAATGTCTCCGGTGAGGTCGCGGTCCGCATCCCGGCCCCCAGCGACGCCAAGGTCCACGCCAACACCACCAGCGGCAGCGTCTCCAGCGCCTTCGACGAGCTCCACGTGGGCGGCAGTTGGGGTGCCAAGCAGCTCACCGGAACCCTCGGCAAGGGCACCGGGAAGCTGAAGATCACCACGGTCTCCGGATCGGTCGCCCTGCTCCGCCGCCCCGCCCCCGAGGACGACGCCGCCCCGCTCGCCCTCGACTTCAACAAGGAGGACCAGGCATGAGTCCTGTCTTCGCTCACGGCCGCCTCCGTCTCTACCTGCTCAAGCTGCTGGACGAGGCCCCCCGCCACGGCTACGAGGTGATCCGGCTGCTGGAGGAGCGCTTCCACGGCCTGTACGCCCCCTCCGCCGGAACCGTCTACCCCCGGCTGGCCAAGCTGGAGCAGGAGGGACTGGTGTCCCACACCGTCGAGGGCGGCCGCAAGGTCTACCGGATCACCGAAGCCGGACGGGCCGAACTGGCCGGCCGCGCGGCGGAGATCGAGGCCCTGGAGTCCGAGATCCGCGACTCCGTCGCCCAGCTCGCCGACCAGATCCGCGAGGACGTCCGCGACTCCGCGAAGGACCTCCGCGAGGAGATGCGCCGGGCCGCCAAGGAGTCCCGCCGCCAGACCAGGAACACCGAGAAGGGCTGGGGCACCGACCCGGTCTGGGGCGACTTCCCCTGGACCATGCCCACCGGCATGGACAAGGAGTCCTGGCAGCGGACCAAGGAGGAGTGGCGCCAGGCCAAGGAACAGGCCAAGGAGCAGGCGCGGCAGGCCAAGGAGCAGGCCCACAGCGCCCGCGAGGAGGCCCGTGCCACCCGCGAGCAGACCAGGGCCGTCCGCGACCAGGTCCGCGCCGAGGCGCACCGGATCGGCGAGCAGATCCGGGCCGGGGCCAAGAACGGCGACTGGCCGAGCGGCCTCGCCGACGGGCTCTCCGAGCTGACCCGCACCCTCTCCGGCCTGGCCGACCCGTCCCGCTGGACCGGCCCGGCGCCGGAGCCGGAGGACAGCACCAGGATCGACCTGGACAAGGACGACACCGGCGACGACACCGGTCCGTCCACCGCCGACCTGCCGCCGTGGACGACCACCGACCCGGCCGGGGACCCGCTGCGCGAGCTGGGCGGCCTGCTGGACCGCTTCCGCGACGAGGTCCGCGACACCGCCAGGGACTCCGGCTTCGACGCCTCCGCCCTGGCCCGCGCCCGAGCCGTCCTCGCCGAAGCCGCCCGCCGCCTCCGCGGCTGACGGCGCCGGAGGCGCCTTCAGGGGCGCGGGGAACTGCGCGACCAGCCCTCGGCCGAGGGTCACGTCCGCCCGGTCCCCGCGCCCCGGTACGCCCCCGCTACGGCGTCAACACCACCTTGCCGAACACCTCGCCCTTCTCCAGCCGCGCGAACCCCTCCCGCGCCTCGGCCAGCGGCAGCACACTGTCGATCACCGGCCGGACCCCGGTCGTCGCGCACAGCTGCAGCAGCCCGGCCAGTTCCTCCTTGCTGCCCATCGTCGAACCGACGACCTTCAGTTCGAGGAAGAACACCCGGGTCAGCTCCGCCGGAGGATTCGGCCCGCTGGTCGCGCCGGAGATGACGATCGTCCCGCCCGGCTTCAGCGACTTCACCGAGTGCGACCAGGTGGCCGCGCCGACCGTCTCCATCACCGCGTCCACCCGCTCCGGCAGCCGCGCGCCGCTCGGGAAGACCTGGTCGGCGCCCAGCTCCCGGGCCCGCTCCGCCTTGGCGTCGTCCCGGCTGGTGGCCCACATCCGCAGCCCGGCGGCCTTCCCCAGCACGATCAGCGCGGTGGCGACGCCACCCCCGGCCCCCTGCACCAGCACCGTGGCGCCGGGCTTGACCCCGGCGTTGGTGAACAGCATCCGATAGGCCGTCAGCCAGGCCGTGGGCAGGCACGCCGCCTGCTCGAAGGACAGCTCGGCGGGCTTGGGCAGCAGATTCCAGGTCGGCACGGAGACCTGCTGGGCGAAGGTGCCCTGGTAGTGCTCGGTGAGGATGGAGCGCTGCTCCTTCGGCCCGACCCCGTGGCCGGTCTGGCCGATGACGGAATGCAGCACCACCTCGTTGCCGTCCTGGTCCACCCCGGCCGCGTCGCAGCCCAGGATCATCGGCAGTTTCTCGGCCGGCAGGCCGACCCCGCGCAGCGACCAGAGGTCGTGGTGGTTCAGGGTGGCGGCCTTCACCGTGACGGTGCTCCAGCCGGGGCGCGCCTCCGGTTCCGGGCGCTCGCCCAGTTCAAGCCCGCTCAGCGGGTCGTCGGCGTCGATACGGGCAGCATAGGCAGCAAACATGCCTCCGACCCTAGGACTGACCCGCCGTCACCCGGAACCACGGCGCGATGTGACATACATCTGCCGACGGTGCGGGCACCGGGGCTTGCGCCCCAGCCCCGCACACCCGCCGCGCACCAGCGCGCCCTCTGCGCGCGCCCCGCGCCCCCCGCTACCGCCGGGCGACGCCCTCGGCCCGGGCCGCGGCCGCGACCGCCTTGGTCACCGCGGGCGCCACCCGCGGGTCGAACGGGCTGGGAATGACCTGGTCCGCAGCCAGGTCCGGGCCGACCAGGTCGGCCAGCGCGTCCGCCGCGGCGATCTTCATGCCCTCGGTGATCCGGCTGGCCCGGACCTGCAGCGCCCCCGCGAAGATCCCGGGGAAGGCCAGCACATTGTTGATCTGGTTGGGGAAGTCGCTGCGCCCGGTGGCCACGACCGCCGCGTACCTGTGCGCCACCTCCGGGTGCACCTCGGGGTTCGGGTTGGCCATCGCGAAGATCAGGCAGTCCTTCGCCATGCTGGCGACCGCCGGCTCCGGCACCGTCCCGCCCGAGACGCCGATGAAGACGTCGGCCCCGGCCAACACCTCCACCAGCGAGCCGGACAGCCCGCCGCGGTTGGTCAGCTCGGCGATCTCCCGCTTCACGTCCGTCAGGTCGTCGCGGCCGACGTGGACCGCGCCCTGGCGGTCGCACAGCACCACGTCGCCGATGCCGGCCCCGACCAGGATCTTGGCGATGGCGATGCCCGCCGCGCCGGCCCCGGAGATGACCGCGCGCAGGTCGGCCAGGGTGCGGCCGGTGAGCGTGGCCGCGTTCCGCAGCGCCGCCAGGGTGACCACCGCGGTGCCGTGCTGGTCGTCGTGGAAGACCGGGATGTCCAGGGCCTCCTGCAGTCGGCGCTCGATCTCGAAGCAGCGCGGCGCGGAGATGTCCTCCAGGTTGATCCCGCCGAAGGACGGCGCCAGCCGGACCACCGTCTCGATGATCTCGTCGGTGTCCTTGGTGGCCAGCGCGATCGGCACCGCGTCGACGCCGCCGAACTGCTTGAACAGGATGGCCTTGCCCTCCATGACCGGCAGCGACGCCTCGGGGCCGATGTCGCCGAGGCCGAGCACGGCCGTCCCGTCGGTGACCACGGCCACCACATTGGACTTCCAGGTGTAGTCGTTCACCAGGTCGGGGGTCTCGGCGATGGCACTGCAGACCCGGGCCACCCCTGGGGTGTAGGCCAGGGACAGGTCGTCCGCGTCGCGCACCGGCACGGTCGCGGTGATCTCCATCTTCCCGCCGCGGTGCAGCGCGAAGACGGCGTCGATGGGATCCTGCTCGTCCATCGAACGGGGGCTGATGATCTCGGCTGCCACGATGACCTCTTCGTCGTCGTCGTACGGGTGAGGGTTGGTAGTGCTGCGTTGTGTCCGGTGGGTGCCATGTCGACACTAGCCGGGGCGAGTCGGCCGTACCTTCGTTTATTCGTCCACGTCACAGGGCCTGCACGGGGCCCGTGCTCGTTCGATCCGCCCGCACAGGCGATGGATCTGCACTCGAACGGGGGATGCGGAGAAGGGGTGACAAAGGCCGGAAAGCCGTCTCTGGGCGAGCGGGCCGTGCCAGTGAGGCGGTTCGGCTCCGGAGCCTGCGTCGTCGGCTTCCGGTCCTCGCGCCTCCCGGATCGGTCCCGATCCGGTGGCCTGCTCATGCAACGGGGGTCACCCGTTATGGGATTTTGACACAGGTGGTGACCCGAATGTCAGTGCGGGGGTGGCAAGATTCGATCTCATTCACTACAAGTGGCGTCGCATAAAGATGTGCACACCGCTGTGACGACTGCACACCCTCTCCCAGCAGGAGGCACCCCCTCATGGCCCGATTCACAGCCAGGCGCGTCATCACCACCGGTGCGGTCCTCGCGGCGAGCTCGCTGATGCTGACCGCCTGTGGCAGTTCCAAGATCGACGGCAACACCGGCGCGGCCCCCAACGCCTCGCAGACGGTGAACGCCGCCGGTCCCGACTCCGCCCTCGTGGCTCTGGTCCCCGCCGATCTCAAGGCCAAGGGCACGCTGACCGTGGCCACCGACTCGACCTACGCCCCGGACGAGTTCAAGGACGCCAGCGGCAAGGTCGTCGGCATGGACGTGGACATGGGCAACGCGATCCTGGCCAAGCTCGGCCTGAAGGCTGACTGGCAGAGCGCCGGTTTCGACAGCATCATCGTCGGCGTCGCCGCCAAGAAGTACGACATGAGCCTCTCCTCCTTCACCGATACCAAGGCGCGGGAGCAGCAGATCGACATGGTGCAGTACTTCACCGCTGGTGAGGCCGTCGCCGTGCTCACGGGCAACCCGGACAAGATCGGCGCCACCGCCGCCGACCTCTGCGGCATCAAGGTCGCCGTGCAGACCGGCACCACCGAGGCCGACGAGATCAAGAACACGATCAACCCCGCCTGCCTCAAGGCCGGAAAGAAGATCATCCCCAACGGCGGCGACAAGTTCGAGGCGCAGACCGACGCCACCACCGCGCTGGCCTCCAAGCGCGACCAGGCCATGATGGCCGACTCCCCCGTCATCGACTACGCCGTCAAGCAGAGCAATGGCGCACTGCAGAAGCTGGGCGACAACTACAACAATGCCCCCTACGGCATCGTCGTCCCCAAGGGCAGCGGCCTCGCCACGGCCATCCAGGGTGCGATCAAGGACCTGATCAAGGACGGCACCTACGCGCAGATCCTCAGCAAGTGGGGCGTCTCCTCGGGTGCGCTGACCGCGGACCAGATCGTCCTCAACGGCGCCACCAGCTGATCCGCCGATAGCGAGACGGAAGTCGGAATCATGACCACTCCTCAGGACTCACCACCTGGGGTGTCCATGACGAAGCGACGGCCCGAGGACATTCGGGCCGTCCCCGTCAGGCACCCCGGACGCTGGGTCGCCATCGCCGTGATCGCTGTGCTCGCGGCGATGTTCCTGCATGCCATGATCACCATCCCGATCCTGCACTGGGACGTGGTGACGCAGATCTTCGCCGACCACACGGTGATCGCCGGAGTCCAGCAGACCCTGCTGCTGACCCTCTGCGCCATGGTCCTCGGCATCGTCGGCGGCATCCTGCTCGCCGTGATGCGGCTCTCCAGCAACCCCGTGCTGAGCAGCGTCTCCTGGCTCTACATCTGGGTGTTCCGGGGCACTCCCGTGCTGGTCCAGCTGTTCTTCTGGAACTTCATGGGCGTGGTGTTCCCCCAGGTCGGCATCGGCATCCCGTTCGGTCCTGTGTTCCACTCCTGGAGCTACAACGACCTGGTGCCGCTGTTCGTCGCCTGTGTGCTGGGGCTGGGACTCAACGAGGCCGCCTACTTCTCGGAGATCGTCCGAGCGGGAATCCTCTCCGTGGACGAGGGTCAAGCCGAGGCCGCGTCCTCGCTGGGCCTGACCCATGCCCAGACGCTGCGCCGGATCGTGCTGCCGCAGGCGATGCGGGTCATCATCCCGCCGGCCGGCAACGAGACCATCTCGATGCTGAAGACGACCTCGCTGGTCAGCGCCATCTCCTTCGAGGAACTGACCCGCGCGGGCCAGGACATCGGCAACCGCACCCTCTATGTGATCCCGGCCCTGATCGCCATCAGCCTCTGGTACTTGCTGTTCACCTCAGTGCTCTCGATCGGCCAGTTCTACGTCGAGCGCTACTACGCGCGCGGCACCAACCGGGTCCTGCCGAGGACTCCCTGGCAGAAGGTCCGCGAGAACGTCTTCTCGATCAGCCTGCGCCGCAAGCCGACGGAGACGGAGGAGGCGGCATGACCACCGAGCCCATGGTCCGCGCCGAACAGGTGCACAAGTCGTACGGCGCGGTCGAGGTGCTGAAGGGCATCGACCTGGAGGTCAAGGCCGGGGAGGTGTTCTGCCTGGTCGGCCCGTCCGGGTCGGGCAAGTCCACCTTCCTGCGCTGCATCAACCACCTGGAGAAGATCAACGCGGGTCGGCTCTCGGTCGACGGCGACCTGGTCGGCTACACCGAGAAGAACGGCCGGCTCTACGAGCTGAGGGACCGTGAGGTCGCGCTGAAGCGGCGGGACATCGGCATGGTGTTCCAGCGCTTCAACCTCTTCCCGCACCTCACCGCGATGGAGAACATCATCGAGGCCCCGGTCCGGGTCAAGGGCGAGCCCAAGGCCGCCGCCCGGGAACGGGGCGCGGCCCTGCTGGCCCGGGTCGGCCTCGCCGACAAGGCCGGCAACTACCCCTCGCAGCTCTCCGGCGGGCAGCAGCAGCGGGTGGCGATCGCCCGTGCGCTCGCCATGGAGCCCAAGCTGATGCTCTTCGACGAGCCCACCTCGGCGCTCGACCCGGAGCTGGTCGGCGACGTCCTGGACGTCATGCGCGGCCTGGCCGAGGACGGGATGACCATGATCGTGGTCACCCATGAGATGGGCTTCGCCCGCGAGGTCGGCGACGCCCTGGTGTTCATGGACGACGGCATCGTGGTCGAGTCCGGCCACCCGCGCGAGGTGCTGACCAACCCCCAGCACGAACGCACCCGCGCCTTCCTCTCCAAGGTGCTCTGAGCGGTGGCTCCGGCGGTGCGCCGACCCCTCTGCGGCGCACCCCTCGCGGCCCCGGCCTCTCCACAGCGGAGGCCGGGGCCGCGACGTAAAAACCTTGGGGACGGCGCAGCCGTTACTACCGAGGAGCACACCGTGGAGCTCGCCTCCTACGCGGACCTGGCCGTCAGGCTGGTGAACACGGAGGAGCCCGATCGGCGCAAGGACGGGCTCACCACCGTGGAGGCCGTGCGCAAGCTGTTCAGCAGCGGCAGCCGAGGGATCAAGCTCGCCGACGAGGGCGACCTGCCGCGGTTGCGGTCGGTCCGGATCAGGCTGCGTGCCGTGTTCGAGTCCGCGGCCGAGGGCGACGAGAACCGCGCGGTGAACCTGCTCAACGAGCTGCTCACCGAGTACCCGGTCAGCCCGACCGTGTCCGGCCACGGCCTGCTGGACGACAAGGGCCGCCCGCAGTGGCACATGCACCTGGGCGAGCAGGCCAGTACCGCCACCGCGCTGTTCGCGGCCGGGGCCAGCATGGGCCTGGCCGTCCACCTCACCCAGCACGGGGTGGACCGGCTCGGCATCTGCCAGGCCGCGCCCTGCCGCAACGCCTACCTGGACACCTCCACCAACCGCTCCCGCCGCTACTGCTCGGACCGCTGCGCCACCCGCGCCAACGTGGCCGCGTACCGCGCCCGCAAGCGCGACGAGGCCCGCGAGACGCCCGGCGCGGGCGCCGGCGCACAGCCGTAGCGGGTGGCGCCCGGGGCGTCGGGCGCGCGGGCGCGGGCCTGGCAGCGCGCGCCCGGGGCCCGGCGGCGCTACAGCCCCGCGCGCACCCGGCGGAACACGCCGAAGCGGCGGGCCAGGGCGTACGGGGCACGGGTCAGCAGCGGCTCCAGCCAGCCGGCCGGGGCCAGCCAGGACGGGCGCGGGCTGATCCGCAGCAGCACCCGGCCGAGCACCAGCTCGTCCGGCACCGGGCCGAAGTCGCGGCTGTCGCTCTCCACCCGGCTGTTGTCGGACAGCAGCCACCAGCCGCCGCCGCGCCGCTCCACCGCGCGCTTCACCACGAACAGCTCCTGCCGCAGCGGATGCCGGGCCACCACGATCGCGCCGGCCCGCACCCGGCCGCCGTAGCGGCAGAACAGCCGGTCGCCGTGCGCCAGGGTGGGCGCCATTGACGGTCCGTCAACGTCGAGCACCCCGAACCGCCCAGGCCGGACTCCCCCCTCCGGCGGCTCCTGCGGGAGCGGGCCAGGGGCCGGTTCGTGCGTCTGCTCCGCCATGCCGTTCATCCCGTTCGTCCCGTTCGGCCGTGCCTGCCACCTGGCACACCACTGGCTTACTGCCGACTTGCTGCGTACCCGGTTCCATCTTCTCCCACTGTGCCCGTAAGTCCACGCTCCCTACAGCTTTTGCCCTAGGACCCCTGCCTCGGCGAGATTCGTCCGGCGATCCGGAGTAATCTCATGCCCGGGAAGACGATCACAGGAAAGGGACTTCCATGTTCTCTCGGCTGTTTGCACCGCGGATCACTGTCCACGCCCACTGCGACCTGCCCTGCGGCGTCTACGACCCGGCGCAGGCCCGTATCGAGGCCGAGTCGGTGAAGGCCACGCAGGAGAAGTACCAGGCCAACGACGACCCGCACTTCCGCGCCCGCGCCATCGTCATCAAGGAGGAGCGCGCCGAGCTGGCCAAGCACCACGTCTCGGTGCTGTGGTCCGACTACTTCAAGGCCCCGCACTTCGAGGCCTACCCCCAGCTGCACCAGCTGGTCAACGACACCCTGAAGGCGCTCAGCGCCGCCAAGGCGTCCACCGACCCGGCCACCGGCCAGAAGGCCCTGGACCTCATCGCCGAGGTCGACAAGATCTTCTGGGAGACGAAGAAGGCCTGATCGCCGCAGCGCACAGCCTGAGGGCCGGACGGGAGTACCCGTCCGGCCCTCAGTGCGTCACTGCCGGGGCCGGCCCGGGCGTGGGGCGGAGGCCCGGGGCGAGGGTGAGGGTGACGGTGACGGAGAGCAGCGCGATGACGGCCATCGCCGTTGCGGGGGAGGTGCGTTGGGCCACGGCGCCGGCCAGGGCGGCGCCGACGCCCTGCATGGCGAGCAGGCCGGAGGACTGCAGGCCGAACGCCTGTCCGCTCAGTTCCTCCGGGGTGAGCGCCATCAGCCGCTCCTGGAGCAGCAGGCTGGCGGAGTAGCCGATCGAGGCGAGGACGACCGCGGCCACCGCCAGCGGCAGTGACGGGTGCAGGGCGAAGACCAGGTAGGGGGCGGCGAGCAGCAGCCGCAGCGGGGCGCCCAGCCGTTCCCGCCAGCGCTGCGGGACGAACCGGCCGGTCAGGGTGTCCCCGGCGAGCATGCCGAGGGCGGCGCAGGCGAGCAGCAGCCCCGCGTGCGCGGGCGCGTAGGGGACGTAGAGGGACTCGCATCCCACGATCAGCCCGTTCGGCACCCACAGCGCGAGGTAGACGTAGCGGCGCGGCCTGGAGGACCACAGCCGCGCGTTGTTGCGCCAGGTCTCGGTGACCGACGGCCGCCCGGCGGCGCGCGGTGCCCGGCGGGCGAGGCCGAACCGGGCGAAGGCCGCGGCGGCGAGGTAGAGGGCGGCCCCGATCAGCAGGGTGCCGCGCGGGGACAGGGTGGTCACCAAAACGCCGCCGAGGGCGAATCCGCAGATCTGCACGGTGCCGACGGACATGTTCAGCACCGAGCGGCCGAGCAGGTAGCCCTCCCTCGGCAGGATCTGGCTGAGCAGTCCGTAGCGCACCCCGCCGCCCAGCGAGGCGACCATGCCGAGGACCAGCAGCATCACGAAGGCCGCCCACACCGGCAGTCCGGGGACGACCTGGGCAGCGGTGCCCAGGCCGAAGAGCAGGGCGATACCGGCCAGCGCGGCCCGCGGCGGCAGCCGGTCCGCCGCGGCCAGCAGCGTGGTCGCGCCGATCAGCTGCGCCAGCGAGGGGCCGAACATGGCGAGGGCGGACAGCAGCGGCGAGCCGGTACGGGTGAAGACCAGCGTCCCCAGCGCCAGGCCGCTCACGGTCTGGGCGGCCACCTGCGTGCCGGAGGTGAGAAAAAGCGGTGTGAACTCCGGTGCCCGGAAGACCTCTTGGTACGTGCGCATGGCCGGAGTCTCAGCTGCCCCGCCGGCCGGGGGTTACTGTTTCGCGGTACGGCGAAACCATGGCAGGACGAGGGGGACGGATGGGCTGGTGGCAGGTCAACGCGGACACGCTGGCGGGCAGCAGGTTCGTGGTCTCCCCGCTGGCCGAGGTGACCGCGAGCCTGCAGACGCTGGCCTTCGGGACCGCCGCGCACCCGGGCGAGCGCGCCTGGATCGACGCCCACCGGCCCGGCTACCGGGACCGGCTGGCCGCCGACCCGGTCACCGCGCAGCTGGTCAGGGCCGCACTGGGGACCGGCTGGAACGCGGCCTTCATCACCCCCACGCCGAACACGGGCGCAAGTGCAAGCGCAAGCACGAGCACGAGCCCGAGCACGACCGCCAACCGCGAGCCGTCGTTCGAGGAGGAGCTGGCGCGGGTCCGGGAGACGGCGCCCGAGGCCGCCCAGGCGGACCTGGTCGTCTCCCTGGGCGGCCCGCTGCCCGCCCTGCTGCAGCGCGCGGACCTGCCGGAGCGCGCGGCCGGGCTGCTGGAGTGGGTCTGGCGGGAGGCGGTGCTGCCGTCCTGGCCGCGGCGCCGGCGGATCATCGAGGCCGATGTGGTGGCGCGTACCGCGCAGTTGAGCACCGGCGGCTGGGCCGCGGCGCTGGACGACATGCGCCCGGGGATGCGCTGGCTGGGCGAGGGACGGCTGCAGATCAACACCCGCAACTACCCGCCGCGGGAGATCTCCGGGGCCCAGCTGCTGTTCGTCCCGGTCACCCCGCGCCGCGGCTGGGTCTCCTGGGACGCGCCGCACCGCTACGCCGTGGTGTACCCGTGCTCCGGCGCGCTGGCCGAGGCGGACCGGGCGGCGGCGCTGGCCGAGGCGCCCGGGCCGCTGGGCACGCTGCTCGGGCCTGCGCGGGCGGCTGTGCTGGTGCTGCTGGACGCCCCGAAGAGCACCACCCAGCTGGTGGCGCTGACCGGCCAGGGCCTGGGGTCGGTGGGCCGGCATCTGCGGATCCTGCTGGACGCCCGGCTGATCGACCGCCGCCGGTCCGGCCGGTCCGTCCTCTACTACCGCACCGGGATCGGCGAAGCCCTGGTCCAGGCCCAGACCCCTGCGAAACAGCACTGAGGCCCGGCTACTCCTCGCCGCGGTCGACCAGCGCCTCCTCGAAGTCCAGGTTGCGGATCAGCCGGCGCAGCAGCTCGTCGTCGATCCGGTCGTCGTCGCGGAGCCGGACGAAGACCTCGCGCTCGGCGGCGATGGTCTCCTTGCCGAGCCGCCGGTAGACGGCGTCCGCCGACTCCCCGCTCTCCTCGTCCACCGCGGAGCCCAGCCGCTCCCAGACCGCGTTCTGACGGCGGTCCAGGACCCGTCGGAGCCGGGTCTCCAGCGGCGCGGGCAGCCGGTTGCGGGGCTCGGCGAGCAGCACGTCGAGGCGTTCGGCGGCGGCGATCGAGGCGTCGTTCTGCGCCTGGGCCTCCAGCAGCACCTCGCGCTGCGGGTCGGGCGCGGGCAGCGGCAGGGCGCGGACCAGCCGGGGCAGGGTGAGGCCCTGCAGCAGCAGGGTGCCGATCACCACCACGAAGGTCAGATAGAGGATCAGGTCCCGGTCGGGGAAGGGGGTCCCGCCGGCGCTGTCCTTCACCGTCTCCGGGATCGAGAAGGCGACGGCCAGCGACACCACTCCGCGCATCCCGGCCCAGGCGATGACGAACGGCCTGGTCCAGTCGGGCATCCCCTCCCGTTCCCTGACCCTGGCGCTGAGCAGCACCGGAAGGTAGGTGGCGGGCCAGCACCAGACGAACCGCATCACGATCACCGCGCCGAGCACCAGCACCGCCCAGAGCAGCAGTTCGCCGGTCGAGTAGTGGCCGAGGGCCCGCAGCACCACCGGCAGCTGCAGCCCGATCAGCGCGAACACCGCCGACTCCAGGATGAAGGCGACCATCCGCCAGACCGAGTCCTCCTGCAGCCGCAGCGCGAAGTCGACGGTGTGGGCGTGGTGGCCGAGGTAGAGGCCGACCACGACCACCGCGATCACCCCGGAGGCGTGGAACGCCTCGGCGGCGGCGTAGGCGGCGAACGGGACCAGCAGCGAGAAGGTGTTCAGCAGCAGCCGGTCCCGCAGCCGGGTCCTGGCCCACTGCAGCGGCACCATCAGCACCAGCCCGACGGCGGTGCCGCCGAGCGCCGCGAGCAGGAACTCCCCGAAGGCCGTGCCCCAGGAGAAGCCCTCGCCGACCGCGGCGGCCACCGCGACCCGGTAGGCGGTGATCGCGGTGGCGTCGTTGACCAGGCTCTCGCCCTGCAGGATGGTGACGATCCGGCGCGGCAGCCCGACCTTGCGGGCGATCGCGGTGGCCGCGACGGCGTCGGGCGGCGCGACCACCGCGCCGAGCACGAACGCCGCGGCGATCGGCAGCCCGGGGATGACCGCGTAGGCGATCAGGCCGACCGCGAGGGTGCTGAACAGGACGTAGCCGACGGACAGCAGGGCGACCGGCCGGACGTTGGCGCGCAGCCCCCGGTAGGAGCTGTCCAGGGCCGCGGTGTAGAGCAGCGGCGGCAGTACCAGCGGCAGTACCAGCTCCGGGTCGAGGGTGTACTCGGGCACCCCGGGGACGTAGGAGGCGACCAGCCCCACCGCGACGAGCAGCAGCGGGGCCGAGAGCCGTATCCGCCGGGCCAGGCCGGCGACGGCGGCGCTGCCCGCGACAAGGGGCAGCAGTGCACTGGAGGACATGGCACACACCGAAGCACAGAGGGCGCGCGGATGGGGCGTACGGCGCGCAGCCGGGGCGCGTAGGCTGGCCGCTATGGCTGGAATGCACGGTTGCTCACACACCACGGACCTCCCCGTACCGGAGCCGGAGCCGCTCTCCAAGGACTGCGAGGAATGTGTGGCCATCGGCCAGCACCCGGTGCAGCTGCGGCTCTGCCTCAGTTGCGGCCATGTGGCCTGCTGCGACTCCAGCCCGAGCCGCCACGCCACCGCGCACTCCCGGGCCACCGGCCATCCGGTGATGCGCTCCTTCGAGCCGGGCGAGTCCTGGCGCTGGTGCTACGAGCACCGCTCGCTGGTCTGACCGGCGCGGAACGCAAGCGGGCACGGAACGTAGGCTGGGGCAATGATCAGAACCGCGCGTCCCGAGGACGTCCCGCAGATCGTCCGGTTCGTCCAGGAGCTCGCCCTGTACGAGAAGCTGCCGGAGGAGGCCAAGGCCACCGAGGAGCAGCTGCACACCGCGCTGTTCGGCCCGGAGGCGGCGGTCTTCGCCCACATCGCCGAGGACGACACCACCGGCAGGCCGGTCGGATTCGCCCTGTGGTTCCTGAACTTCTCCACCTGGGACGGCGTGCACGGCATCTACCTGGAGGACCTCTACGTCCGCCCGGAGGCCCGCGGCGGCGGCCACGGCAAGGCGCTGCTGACCGAGCTGGCCCGGATCTGCGTGCGGCGCGGCTACAGCAGGCTGCAGTGGTCGGTGCTGGACTGGAACGAGCCCTCGATCGGCTTCTACCGCTCGCTGGGCGCGGTGCCGCAGGACGAGTGGACGGTGTTCCGGCTCGCCGGAGGACCGCTCGCGGCGCTGGGCGCGACGGACGGCGGGGCCGACAGCGGGGCGGGCGGGCCCAGGTGAGAGATATCCTCACCCACATTGCCACGCTTCGCTTCTGACGACTTACCATGAGTCACTCGCAGGAGATGCGGGCGACACCGCGCCGGGGATCGCGATAGCGTCACCTCCCGGCAGGGCGTCACCGCACTGCGCACCGGAGCAACTGTGAGTCACCCGCGGCCGAGGCACCATCCACGGCAGCGGCGCAACACCATCGGAGGTGAGGGTGTCCCAGATCGACGGCGAGCCCGAGGGGAAGGACTTCGTCGAAGTCCGGCTGCCCGCGGCGGGTGCCTACCTCTCGGTCCTGCGGACCGCGACAGCGGGCCTCGCGGCCCGGCTCGACTTCACCCTCGACGAGATCGAGGATCTGCGGATCGCGGTCGACGAAGCCTGCGCCATCCTGCTCCAGCAGGCGGTCCCCGGAAGTGTTCTGACCTGCGTGTTCCGCCTGGTCGGCGACTCCCTGCGGGTCACCGTCTCGGCCCCGACCACGGACGGCCGCGCTCCCGAGCGCGACACCTTCGCCTGGACGGTGCTCTCCGCACTGGCCGGCGAGGTCGAGGCCACGGTCGAGGAGGACCGCACGGTCTCGATCAGTCTGCACAAGAAGCGCGGGGCGGGGCCGGGCCAGCCGTAACCGCCGGTTTCGGCGGCAGCGGAATCGGTAGCGGTGCAAACAAGTTGATCCCGGAACGGAATGGAACGGGGGATCGCCGTGGGTGATCTGGACCGCACAAGCGGTACCGGGGTGCAGTCGGCTGTGCCCGCTCAGGCGGGCGCCCCCGAGCCGGTACGTACCGGGGCGGAGCAGGCGGAGGACAGGGTGTTGGCAGACGATCCCGACCGTCCGGACCAGCAGGACGGGCTCGACGACAAGGTCCTCGACGAGACGGTCGAGGCCGACGACGACGGGGACAGCGACGACATCCTCGCCGACGTGGCCGCCGACGTGCTGGGCGAGGTCGCCGCCGAGGCGGCCGTGGCCGAGGGGGAGGACCCGGAGCACGCCCCTGCCCCGCCGCACGTCTGGGGCGGCGGCCGGCCGGCCGCGCAGCGCCACGGCGCCCCCGACCGGGAGGCCGCCCGCGCGCTGTTCGTGCAGCTGGCCGATCTGGCCAAGGACTCCCCCGAGCGGGTGGAGCTGCGGAACCAGCTGGTGCGGATGCACATCCCGCTGGTCGAGCACCTGGCCCGGCGGTTCCGCAACCGCGGCGAGCCGCTGGACGACCTGACCCAGGTCGCCACGATCGGGCTGATCAAGTCCGTGGACCGGTTCGACGTCGAGCGCGGGGTGGAGTTCTCCACCTACGCCACGCCCACCATCGTGGGCGAGATCAAGCGGCACTTCCGCGACAAGGGCTGGGCGGTCCGGGTCCCGCGCCGGCTGCAGGAGCTGCGGCTCTCGCTGACCACCGCGACCGGCGAGCTCTCCCAGCAGCACGGCCGCTCCCCCACCGTGCACGAGCTGGCCGAGCGGCTGGGCATCTCCGAGGAGGAGGTGCTGGAGGGCCTGGAGTCGGCGAACGCCTACAGCACCCTCTCGCTGGACGTCCCGGACACCGACGACGAGTCCCCCGCCGTCGCGGACACCCTGGGCTCGGAGGACGACGCCCTGGAGGGGGTGGAGTACCGCGAGTCGCTGAAGCCGCTGCTGGCCCAGCTGCCGCAGCGGGAGCAGCGGATCCTGGTGCTGCGCTTCTTCCGGAACATGACCCAGTCCCAGATCGCGGCCGAGGTCGGCATCTCGCAGATGCACGTGTCCCGGCTGCTGGCCAGGACCCTGGCCCAGCTCCGGGACAAGCTGCTGCTCGAGGAGTAGCGCTACCGCTTGCCGCCCGAGGGCCACAGCGCCGCCGTGGTCCTCGGGTGCAGCAGCAGCACGACTCCGGCGATGCCGAACAGCGCGCTCAGCACGCCGGCCGCGATCTGCGCGCCGCCGTTCTGGAAGGTGAAGTAGGTGACGGCCAGGCAGAGGGTGTCGACCATCACCGCCGGGCTGCGCCCCCAGCGCTTCAGCCGCAGCAGCGCGCGGCCCGCGAACAGCGGCAGCAGGCCCAGCAGCAGCACGATCACCGCGCCGAACTCGGTCAGCCCGACACCGGTCCTGGTGTGGGTGAACAGCGCCGCGACCATCAGATAGGCGCCGTAGCAGGCGATCAGCGCGCCCTGGAACACCGCTATGGCCGCTCCGGCCACCAGCGTCCAGGGGCGTTCGGTCGCCGCGGCGGCAGGACGGTCGGCCGCGGCGGCGGGGCGGGCGTTCGGCGAGGCGTCAGCAGTCACCTGCCAAGGCTAGCCTTCCCGTCCGGCCGAATTGTCGCGCCCCCTTCCGGTGGCGCATACCTGCCGGTAGGTAAGCTGACGGTATGCGTGCGCTCCTGGTCGTCAATCCGAAGGCGACCACCACCAGCGGCCGGACCAAGGACGTCCTGGCCCATGCGCTGGCCAGCGACCTGAAGTTGGAGGTCGCGGCGACGGAGTACCGGGGCCACGCCCGCGATCTGGCCAGGGACGCCGCCGCCTCCGGCACGGTCGACCTGGTGGTCGCCCTCGGCGGGGACGGCACGGTGAACGAGGTCGTCAACGGACTGCTTGCCGAGGGACCCTCCGAACACCTGCCCAGACTGGCGGTCGTGCCCGGCGGCAGCACCAATGTCTTCGCCCGCGCGCTCGGCCTCCCCAACGACCCGGTCGAGGCGACCGGCGCCCTGCTGGACGCGCTCGCCGCGGGCAGCGAGCGGACCATCGGGCTGGGCCGCGCGTCCACCGAGGGCCTGCCGGAGCGCTGGTTCACCTTCACCGCCGGCTTCGGCTTCGACGCCGGCGTGGTCGGCCGGGTGGAGCAGCACCGCCGCAGCGGCCGGCGCTCGACCCACACCCTCTACGTCAACCAGGCGGTACGCCACTACTTCGGCGAGCGGCAGCACCGGAAGGCCGGGCCGATCACTCTCCGCATTCCCGGCGCGGAGCCGGTCGAAGGACTGGTGGTGTCGATAGTCGGCAACACCTCGCCCTGGACTTTCCTGGGCAACCGCCCGGTCTACGCCTCACCCGAGGCAGGTTTTGACACCGACCTGGACCTCTTCGGACTCACCCGGATGACCCTTCCGCAGACCCTGCGGATGATTCCGCAGCTCCTGGACGCCTCCGCGGCCGGTCCGCGGGGCAAACACGTGGTCGCTTACCACGATCTGCGGGAATTCACCTTGCATTCGCAGGAAACGCTGCCATTTCAGGTCGATGGAGACCACCTTGGAGAGCGGAACGAAGTCAGCTTCTCAGGCGTACGTCGCGCACTGCGTGTGATTGTGTGATCAGAAGGGTCCAACGGCCTTCTTCTCGAACGCGCGAGCCCCTTCACTCCATAGAAGTACAGGGTGTGACCTAGGCGACACCGACGATTCAAAAATTCCTACTCGAAGGGGGTTGTATCCGGAGTCGAGGTTTGCGAACCTTTACTTGGCGATCGGGACGGACCGTTACCGGAGACCCGCCTGAGTCGCCCGAATCCACTGCAACGTCGCAGGCACCCTTATGTCGACCCACCCGTCGACCCGTGCCCGCCACCGGGTTCGTGAAAGCGTTCACATTCACAAGCCACCGATGAGCCGTCGGGACCACCCCGTTCGGCTGGAGGAGTTGGATCATCATGGACTGGCGCCACCGCGCTGTCTGCCGGGAAGAAGACCCCGAGCTGTTCTTCCCCATCGGCAACACGGGGCCCGCCCTGCTGCAGATCGAGGAAGCGAAGGCCGTCTGCCGTCGCTGCCCGGTCATGGAGAGTTGTCTGCAGTGGGCCCTCGAGACCGGTCAGGACGCCGGCGTCTGGGGCGGAATGAGCGAGGACGAGCGTCGCGCCATGAAGCGCCGCGCCGCCCGCAACCGTGCGCGCACCGCCTGACACCCGCGTTCATCCGCATCACCCGCACCACAGCACGGCGCACCACCGCAGTACCTCAGATCAGCCCTTGATCGAGTGCCCCGGCTCGCCCCGCCTCCGTCGGCGGTGGCGAACGCGAGGCACTTCCGAGGCAACGCACACCACTCGCGGTGCTCGCCGGTCCCGACATTTTGATACCGTCGGAACCGAGGGCAACCGCTCGTGCGATGCACGCGGCACAGCCCGCACCCAGAACCCCTGCTCCGGCCGACTCCCCCCGACGGCCGGAGCAGGTTTGAGAGGCCCTGTCGACCCTCCCCCCCGGTCGACAGGGCCTCGTCTTTCTGCCCCGAACTCTTTCCAGCGGGCCCTGACCGATCGTCAGCGGCTGCTCAGCGGCTGCTCTCTACCGGGATTTCCAGCACCACCTTGGTGCCGCCCGAGGCCACCGGCACCATGTCGAAGCTGCCGCCCAGCTCGCCCACCACCAGGGTCCTGACGATCTGCAGCCCCAGGTTGCCCGCCTGCTGCGGGTCGAAGCCCTCCGGCAGGCCCACCCCGTCGTCGACCACCGTGATCAGCAACTGCTCCTCGCCCCGGCCGGCCGGCCTGCCCTCCAGCCGCCCGCGCACCGCCTGGACCACCACCGCGCCGCCCGCCTTCGGCCCGTAGGCGTGCTCCAGCGCGTTCTGCAGGATCTCGGTGAGCACCATCGCCAGGGGGGTGGCCACGTCCGCGGAGAGGATCCCGAAGCTGCCGCTGCGGCGGGCGGTGACCCGGCCGTCCTGGGACAGCTCCATCACCATGGCCAGCACCCGGTCGGCGATCTCGTCGAAGGCGACGTGCTCGTCCAGGTTCTGCGACAGCGTCTCGTGCACGATGGCGATGGAGCCGACCCGGCGGACGGCCTCGTCCAGGGCGCCGCGGGCGTCCTCGTTCTCCATCCGGCGGGACTGCAGCCGCAGCAGCGCGGCCACGGTCTGCAGGTTGTTCTTCACCCGGTGGTGGATCTCCCGGATGGTGGCGTCCTTGGTCATCAGCTCGCGCTCGCGCCGGCGCAGCTCGGTCACGTCGCGCAGCAGCACCAGTGAGCCGATCAGCTCGCCCTTGGGCTTCAGCGGGATGGCCCGCAGCTGGACCACCCCCTCGACCGACTCCACCTCGGTCTGCCGGGGCGCCCAGCCGCTGGCGAGCTTGGCCAGCGCCTCGTCCACCGGGCCGCGGGTGGGCGGGGCGAGCTCGGCGGTGGTGCGGCCGAGGTGCAGTCCGACCATGTCGGTGGCGAGACCGAGCCGGTGGTAGGCGGACAGCGCGTTGGGGCTGGCGTAGGTGACCAGGCCCTCGGCGTCCAGCCGGATCAGGCCGTCGCCGGCCCGGGGGGAGGCGTCCATGTCGACCTGCTCGCCGGGGAAGGGAAAGGTTCCTGCGGCGATCATCTGGGCCAGGTCGGAGGCGCTCTGCAGATAGGTCAGTTCGAGTCGGCTGGGGGTGCGCACGGTCAGCAGGTTGGTGTTGCGTGCGATCACGCCCAGCACCCGCCCCTCGCGCCGGACCGGGATCGACTCGACCCGGACCGGCACGTCCTCGCGCCACTCCGGGTCGCCCTCGCGGACGATCCGCCCCTCGTCCAGGGCCACGTCCAGCATCGGCCGCCGGCCGCGCGGGACCAGGTGGCCGACCATGTCGTCCTGGTAGGAGGTGGGGCCGGTGTTCGGCCGCATCTGCGCCAGCGAGACATAGCGGGTGCCGTCCCTGGTGGGCACCCAGAGCACCAGGTCGGCGAAGGAGAGGTCGGAGAGCAGCTGCCACTCGGACACCAGCAGGTGGATCCACTCCACGTCGGCGGTGTCCAGGTTGGTGTGGTGGCGCACCAGCTCATTGAGGGAAGGCATCTGCCGAGCCTAGCCGGTACCGCCCTGACCTGGCTCTTCCGGCGAACTTGACGATTGGTCTGGACAACCGCAATTGGTCTAGTCCACAATGGCTACAGCACCAAGGGAAGCCTCCACCGCGCTATCTGCCCTGACCGCGCACCGGACCTCCCCGCTTGAAGAAAGCCGGACCGACCGTCTTGCGCCCTGCGGGCCCGCACACCCGCCGCGCTCAGCGGGCAGCCCCGGCCTTGCCTCGGGCCGCGGTGCCGGACAGGCTGAGGGTCCTGTCCCGGCGCCACGGCCCGTTGTGCTGTCCGGGGGCGCCCCGGCCGCCCAGGAAGCCCCCGGCCGCCGGAACGCCCCCCGGGTTCAGCCCAGCTTGATCCGGGCCGTCAGCTTGGCGTCGGCCGCCTTCGCCGCGGCCACCGGGTCCTTGCCCTCCAGGATCGGGGTCAGGAACAGGGTGGAGATCGGGTTCGGCGGGTTCTCCACATTCGCCCAGGCCCGGACCAGCGGGGTGAACCCCGCGTTGGGCGCGGCCTTCTGCGCCGCCGCCGCGTAGGCGTTCCCGTCCAGGGCCGAGTAGAGGCTGGCCTTGTTCGGCAGGAAGCCGTTCAGCTTCACATAGGCCTTCTCGTTCTCGTCGTCGAGCGCGATCTTGAGGAAGCCCAGCGCCATCGTCCGCTGGGTCGAGGTCTCGGCCACGGCCAGGTTGGACCCGCCGAGGAAGGTCTTGGCCGGCTTGCCCGCCGTGTCCCCGGGGATCGGGAAGTAGCCGATGTTGCCGTCCATGCTCTTGTTCGCCGCGATCACCGGCGCCTCCTCGTAGCCCATGGCGATCATCGAGGCGACGTCGCCCTTGGCGAAGACGGTGGCCTGGACCGGGTGCTGCTCGTCCTGGTCCTTGGGCGCCTTGCCGTAGGACTGCAGCTTCTTGAACAGGTTGGCGGCCTTCAGCGCCGCCGGGCTGTCCAGGTCGCCCACCCACTGGTTGCCCTTCAGGGTGAGGATGTCCGCGCCGGCGTCCTGGAGGAAGCCGTCGAAGGCGTACCAGTTCTGCCCGGGCAGGTAGAGCGCCGAGGAGACGCCCTTGGTGTGCTGGAGCTTCCCCAGGTCGGTCAGCCACTCCGCCATGGTCTGCGGCGGGTTGAGCCCGGCGGCCTTCCAGAGTTTCTTGTTGTACATCACCACCCGGTTCCCGGCGAACCAGGGCGCGGCGAACTGCTTGTTGCCGACGATGGTCGACTTGTCCATCGACGGGGTCCAGTCGGCCCCGCCGAGGTCCTTGCGGTAGGGGTCGAGCGGCAGCAGGCCGCCGGTCGAGGCGTAGTAGGCGGTCTGGGTGTTGCCGATCTCCACCACGTCCGGCGGGGTCAGCCCGGCCAGCGCCGAGGTCATCTTGGACTGGATCCCGGTCCACTGCTGCGGCTGGACCACCAGCTTGGCACCCGGATAGGCGGCCTCGAACTGCGTGGTGACCGCGTCGACCCAGCTCTGCGGATTGTCACCGGCCATCAGCCAGACGGTGAGGGTCTTGCCCTTGTAGGAGGTCGGGTCGCTCTGCGCGCCCCCTCCCCCGGAACCGCAGGCGGCGACACCCGCCATCAGCGCTGCCGTGGTCAGCGCGGTTCTCCAGTGTCTGGAAGCGAACGCCCGTCGTCGGTTCACACCATCCTCCTCAGGATGCCCCCGAACCCCGCTCCGAACCGGCGGCATCGCCGGCGTCCCCCCGGACATGGAAGTTCAGTGCGATGGAAAAGGCCCACTCCATGGCCTGTGGCGCCCTTGGCGCCTCTGGCATAGACCAATTGCCGGAGTCTCGCCCCCGTTTGCAACACCCGTCAAGGAAACGCAAGCCCTGCGGTGCAAGCTGTTACCGGACCGACACCTGGCGACGATAGGCCCCAACTGTCCGCTCCTGTACGGTTTTGATACTTGAGATTGGTCCAGTCCTGCACCTGGCGTCCATCTGAAGGGTCTTCGCTTGTCAAGCGTTGGTAACGGCTTGGCACAGTGCGCCTAGAACCCTTGACGCTCCACATTGGTCCATGCCAATCTCCGAGCACTGGTCTACACCAATCAGGTAGCTGCCTCGGAGCGAACACTCCGGGTATTGCCGATGAAGACTGCAAGCCCTCGTTGAGCACCCCCTTCAGGCACGGTCAAGCTCAGGAACTCCTCCGAGACCGAACCGGTGCCCTATCTCGCTCATCCTCAGGAGGATGTTTTGAAGCGCAAGATCGCAGCCGCCGCGGCCCTCGCCACCGTGCTCACCGCCGCTGCCTGTTCTTCCAGCACCACCGCCGCTCCGCAGAGCACCCTCAGCACCGACGGCAAGGGCAAGACGGTCAACATCTGGCTGATGCAGGACGCCCAGAACGGCTGGCCGGGCGTCGTCGACGCGGCCAAGAAGCAGTTCGAGGCCGAGACCGGCGCCAAGGTCAACGTCCAGTGGCAGACCTGGACCAACTACAGCACCAAGCTCGACACCGCGCTGCTCTCCGGCAACGCCCCCGACGCCATCGAGCTGGGCAACACCCAGACCGCCAAGTACATCGCGGCCAACGCGTTCGTCGACCTGACCAGCGTCAAGGGCAAGTTCGACAACTCGTCCAGCTGGCTCGAGTCGCTGGCCTCCTCCGGCAAGAGCGCCGACGGCACCAAGACCTACGCCGTCCCGTACTACGCCGGCGCCCGCGTCATGATCTACCGCAAGGACCTGTTCGCGAAGGCCGGCGTCACCGCCGCGCCGACCACGCTGGACGAGCTCACCGCGGACCTGCAGAAGGTCAAGGACGCCAACAAGAACGTCGCCAACTTCTCCGCCCTGTACCTGCCGGGCAAGAACTGGTACACCGCTGTCTCCTTCGGCGCCGGCAGCTACGGCGTCGACGGCATCATCGCCAAGAGCGACGGCAAGACCTTCACCGGCACGCTGACCGACCCGAACTTCGTCAAGGGCGTCCAGACCTGGGCCGACCTGCAGAAGAACTTCTCGGTGGGCGGCCAGACCGTCGACGAGACCACCCAGGACGCGCTGATGGCCAAGGGCAACATCGCCGCCATCATCGGCAACGGCTGGGAGGTCGGCTCGGTCACCGACCCGAAGGCCGGCAACCCGGCGCTCGCCGCGGACCTCGCCACCATCGCCGTCCCCGGCGCCACCGCCGGCCAGCCGACCCCCGCCTTCCTCGGCGGCTCCGACCTGGCCGTTCCCACCCACGCCGCGAACCCGGGCCTCGGCGCCGAGTTCCTGCGCATCTTCACCAACACCGCGCAGCAGACCGCGCTGGCGAAGTTCGCCATCCCGAACAACAAGACCCTGCTCCCCGCCTACGAGGCCGCCGCCCCGGCCAACAAGGCCGCCGGCGACGCCGCCAACGGCAAGACCTGGTTCATCCCGAACTCCCCGTACTGGACCCAGACCTCGGACGAGGTCGCGCTGCAGACCGCCTTCAGCGACATCGCCACCGGCAAGGACGCGGCCAGCGAGCTGAAGACCGCCCAGGACACCATCGTCAAGGACCTGAACAGCAACAACTGACCTGTCTGATCGCGGGTCCGGTCCGTCGCACGCGGCGGGCCGGGCCCGCGGCCACTGAGCGCGTCTGGGGCAGCCGGTGGGATTGTCTACCGGCTGCCCGCGCCATGTGGGCATGCTGCTCACAGAGGTCCGGGGCCGATCCCCGGCAACACCCAGCATCAGTTCTGCAGGCTCCGGGGAAGGACCCTGATGAGTGTGATCGATTCCGACCGCTCCACGGCGAGTACCGGTCGGCAGGGGACGTCCCCGAAGCCGGCCAAACGCCGTCGCGCCGGTGCCGCCGGCACCTACATGGCCTATCTGCTGATCCTGCCCGCCGCGGCGGTGATCCTCGGGGTCATGGGATACCCGCTGTTCAAGCTGATCCAGCTGGCGTTCCAGAACGTCAATGACTTCCTGGTGCTGGCCAACCCGGCGCTGGCCCACTACATCGGCTTCGACGGCTTCACCAAGGTGCTGGAGGACGCCGACTTCTGGCAGGTCGTCAAGCGCACCATCCTGCTGACGCTGGAGGTCGTGTCCCTCTCGGTGGTGCTCGGGCTCGCCTTCGCGGTGCTGCTCAACCGGGTCTCCAACTGGGTCAAGGTCACCGTCATCACCGTGCTGATGTTCGTCTGGGCCATCCCGGCGATCGTCACCGGAACGGTCTTCCGCTGGCTGTTCGCCAACATCGGCGGGGTCGTCGACTACATCTGCTACCTGCTCGGCGGCAAGGGGATGCTGAACCACGACTGGTTCAAGAACCCCACCCAGGGCCTCTACGTGGTGGTGGCCGGCTCCATCGTCTGGGGCGCGATGCCCTTCCTGGTGATCGGCTTCAACGCGGCGATGACCCAGGTGCCCAAGGAACTGGTCGAGGCGTCCAAGATCGACGGCGCCAACCCCTGGCAGAGCTTCCGGCACGTGGTGCTCCCGGTGATCCGGCCGTTCCTGATCCTGGCCGCCTCGCTGAGCTTCATCTGGGACTTCCAGGTGTTCGCGCAGATCTGGTCGCTGCGGCAGAACTCGCCGGAGCCGGGCTACCAGACCATCGGCGTCTACCTCTACGCCAGGGGCATCGGCAGCAACCACTACAGCCAGAGTGCTGTGATCTCCGTCGCCATGATCGTACTGATGCTCGCGGTACTGGTCTTCTACATCCGCCAGGTCGTCAAGATCGGAGAGCAGGACTGATGGCCATCGACCTCCCCAAGGCTCCGCCTGCCATGCTGCCCAAGGCGAAGAAGGCCCGCGGCGCCGAGCGCGGCCTGCACCAGAACCGCTGGATGACCGGGGTCTGGAACACCGTCGCCCTGGCCTTCGCCGTGGTGATGGGCTTCCCGATCTACTGGATGGTCCTGACCACGGTCAAGTCCAACACGGACCTGCTGAAGCAGAACCCGACGTTCTGGCCCAGCCACTTCAACTTCTCCAGCTACAGCACGATCTTCAACGACCCGAACTTCCTGCCGGACCTCGGCAACACCGCGCTGATCACGCTGGGCGCGGTGATCCTCGGACTGGTGGTCGGCTTCCTGGCCGCCGTGGCCGTGGCCCGGTTCCGGTTCCGCGGCCGCAACTTCTTCATCGTCTCCATGCTGGTCGTGCAGATGGTGCCGCTGCTGTCGCTGGTCATCCCGATGTTCCTGATCCTCAAGTCCGCCGGGCTGTACGACGAGATCTTCGGCGTGATCATCGCCTACCTGGTGTTCACCATCCCGTACGTGGTGTGGACCCTGCGCTCCTTCATCGTCAACATCCCGCAGGAGCTGGACGAGGCCGCCATGGTGGACGGCTGCACCCGCTGGGGCGCCTTCTTCCGGGTGGTGCTGCCGCTGACCGTGCCCGGTCTGATCACTACCGGCGTCTACTGCTGGATCCAGGCCTGGAACGAGTTCATCATCGCCAACACCATGCTGGTCAGCAACAACAAGCAGACCTCGATGGTGTGGCTCACCTCCTACGCCGCCTCCCCCACCCACAGCGCCGACTACGGGTCGCAGATGGCCGGGGCGCTGCTGGTGTCGCTGCCAGTGATCATCCTCTTCGTCATCTTCCAGAAGCGCGTGGCCTCCGGTCTGACCGCCGGCGCGGTCAAGGGCTGAACCACCGTCGGTCCCGCTCCCACCCGATCCGCGCCGCACTCTGAGAAACGCTAGGAAGGAACCATGACGAATCCCGGCCAGGACACCGTCCAACTCCTCGCAGACGCCGGAGCGGTGCTCCAGCCGGGCTTCACCGGCCTGACCGCGCCCGAGTGGGTGCGGAGGCGCCTGGAGACGGGCGAACTCGGCGGTGTCGCCCTCTACGGACGCAACATCGCCGGCCGCGACCAGGTCGCCGCGCTCACCGCCTCGATGTACGCGCTCAACCCGGACCTGCTGATCGCCACCGACGAGGAGGGCGGCGACGTCACCCGGCTCGAGGTGATGACCGGCTCCTCCTACCCCGGCAACCTCGCCCTGGGCGCGGTGGACGACACCGCGCTCACCGAGAGCGTGGCCCGCTCCATCGGCATCGACCTGGCCGCGGCCGGGATCAACCTGAACTACGCGCCGGACGCGGACGTCAACTCCAACCCGGACAACCCGGTGATCGGCGTCCGCTCCTTCGGCGGCGACGGCGAGCTGGCGGCGCGGCACACCGCCGCCTACGTCCGCGGGCTGCAGTCGGCCGGCGTGGCCGCCTGCGCCAAGCACTTCCCCGGGCACGGCGACACCGCCTCGGACACCCATCTGGGCCTGCCCAGGATCGACATGCCGCTGGACCTGTTCGGCGCCCACCTAGCCCCGTTCCGAGCCGCGGTCGCCGCCGGAGCCAAGTCGATCATGACGGCGCACATCCTGTTCCCGGCGTACGACACCGACCTGCCGGCCACCATGTCCCGGGCGATCCTCACCGACCTGCTCCGCAAGGACCTCGGCTACGACGGGCTGATCGTCACCGACGGCATCGAGATGGGCGCCATCTCCGGCACCCATGGCATCGCCGAGGGCACGGTCAAGGCCATCGCCGGCGGCGCCGACACCATCTGCGTCGGCGGCGGACTGCAGGACGAGGCCACCTTCCTCTACCTGCGGGACGCCCTGCTCTGGGCGGTCCGCGAGGGCCGGATCGGCGAGGAGCGGCTGCACGAGGCCGCCGAGCGCAACCGGGCCGTGGCCCGCTGGTCGGCCGGGGTGCGCGCCCAGGCCGCCGCCACCGTGGAGCCCGGCATCGGCCTCACCGCCGCCCGCCGCGCGCTGCGGATCCGCGGCACGCTGCGTCCGATGGACGGCGTCCCGCACGTGGTCGAGTTCTCCCCGGCCGCCAACTTCGCGGTCGGCGGCGAGACCGCCTGGGGCCTCTCCGGGCCGCTCGCCGACCTGATCCCGGGCACCACCGTCACCAGGGTGGACGCACCGTCCTCGACCTTGCAGAGCGCCGGACTGCTCAGCACCGCCGTGGACGACGCCGAGGGCCGGGTGGACACCTCCCCGCTGCTCGGCGCGGCGGTCGGCCGCCCGCTCGTCATCGTGGTGCGCGACCTGCACCGCTACTCCTGGATGAAGCGCGCCGCACTGGAGTTGACGACCGCGCGGCCGGACGCGGTGGTGGTCGAGATCGGCACCGCGTACGGCCTCGAAGAGACCTTCGCGGACCGCGGGGTCACCGTTCTGACGACCTACGGCGGGGCCCGGGTGTGCGGTGTCGCCGCCGCCGAAGCACTCGCCGGGGCGACTTCAGGAGCGATCAGGGTCGCCTGACAACCTGTCTGCGATCGTTCGGCATGCCACCATGAGTGCCGCAGGAGTACCGAGATGCCGGTGAGAGCCGAGGAACAGGAACAGGGAGTGGGAACGGCGATGACGACCGAAGGGGGTCCCGACGTGGAATCGGCCGGGGAGGGTACCGTCACCGCACGCGTCCCCAAGTACTACCGGCTCAAGCGGCACCTGCTGCAGATCACGCAGACCCAGGCGCCCGGCACCCCGGTGCCGCCCGAGCGCACCCTCGCGCTGGAGTTCGAGACCTCCCGGACCACGGTGCGGCAGGCCCTGCAGGAACTGGTCGTCGAGGGCCGGCTGGAGCGGATCCAGGGCAAGGGCACCTTCGTCGCCAAGCCCAAGGTGTCCCAGGCGCTGCAGCTGACCTCGTACACCGAGGACATGCGGGCGCAGGGCCTGGAGCCCACCTCGCGGCTGCTGGAGGTCGGCTACATCACCGCCGACGACCGGCTGGCCGCGCTGCTCGACATCCGCCCCGGCGGCCGGGTGCTCCGGGTGGAGCGGCTCCGGCTGGCCAACGGCGACCCGATGGCGATCGAGGCGGCCCACCTCTCGGCCAAGCGGTTCCCGGCGCTGCGCCGCAACCTGGTCAAGTACAACTCGCTCTACTCCGCCCTGAGCGAGGTGTACGGGGTGCACGTGGCCGAGGCCGAGGAGACCATCGAGACCTCGCTGGCCACCCCGCTGGAGGCCGGACAGCTGGGCACCGACGTCGGGCTGCCGATGCTGCTGCTCTCCCGGCACTCCTTCGACGCCGCCGGCGAGCCGGTGGAGTGGGTCCGCTCGGTCTACCGCGGCGACCGGTACAAGTTCACCGCCCGACTGCGCCGTCCGGACTGACCGTTCGTCAGTACGGGTGCCCCGATCGCCTTCCGCGGTCGGGGCACGTGTGTTTGGGTGCGATCCGTCCGCGTGTGCGCCGTATGCCCACCCCAAGATCCCGCCGATTCCTGTATCCACACGTGACGTGAGCCCGACAACGGCTTAGATTCCAGGGGTCCGCTGTCCACCCGCCCTCGGAGCCGCATCCATGGCCGACACAGCACCCCCCTCCGCGCCCGCGCGCCTGCCCGTGGTCACCCCCACCCGGATCGCCTGCGCGGTCCTGCTGGCCGCCCCGTTCGTGGCCCTGATCTGGGTCAGCTCCTACTCCAGACTCGATCCGGCCCTGCTCGGCATCCCCTTCTTCTACTGGTACCAGCTGGCCTGGGTGGTGGTCTCCGCGCTCTTCACCGGCGCCGCCTACCTGCTGGTGCGCCGCGAGGAGAAGCGGCGCGGGGCGGTCTCCGCCGGGGAAACCGCCGGGGAGTCCGCCGGGGAAGGGGCCGCGGGATGAACGCCGTCAGCTTCACGGTCTTCCTGCTCTTCTTCCTCGCCGTCACCGGGGTCGGCTTCTTCGCCGCCCGCTGGCGCCGCCCCGAGAACGCGCTGCACCTGGACGAGTGGGGCCTGGGCGGACGCGGCTTCGGCACGGTGGTCAGCTGGTTCCTGCTCGGCGGCGACCTGTACACGGCGTACACCTTCATCGCCGTCCCCGCCGCGATCTACGGCATGGGCGCGTCCGGCTTCTTCGCCGTCCCGTACACGATCATCGCCTGGCCGCTGGTGTTCCTGTTCCTGCCCCGGCTCTGGTCGGTGGCCAGGAGCCGCGGCTACGTCACCCTGGCCGACTTCGCCCGGGGCCGCTTCGGCTCCCGCTACCTGGCCCTGGCGGTGGCGCTGACCGGCATCCTCGCCACCATGCCGTACATCGCGCTGCAACTGGTGGGGATCCAGGCGGTGCTGGACACCATGGGGGTCGGCGGCTCCAGCGGCTGGTCCAAGGACCTGCCGCTGCTGATCGCCTTCGCGGTGCTGGCCGCCTACACCTACTCCTCCGGGCTGCGGGCGCCCGCGCTGATCGCCTTCGTCAAGGACACCCTGGTCTACGTCGTGGTGATCGTGGCGGTGATCTACATCCCGATCCGGCTCGGCGGCTACGGCCACATCTTCCACGACGCCGCCGCCTCGCTGGCGCAGACCAACCCGGCCACCGGCCAGCCCAAGGGCTCGTTGATCCCCGGCCCCAAGGCCCAGTGGTCCTACGCCACCCTGGCCGTGGGCTCGGCCATGGCGCTGTTCATGTACCCGCACTCGGCGACCGGTGTGCTGGCCGCCAAGGACCGCAACACCGTGCGGCGCAACCTGGCGATCATGCCGGCCTACTCGCTGATGCTCGGACTGCTCTCGCTGCTGGGCTTCATGGCGCTGTCGGCCGGCATCGGCAAGGGCGTGAAGGGCTACAACACGCAGCTCGCCGTGCCGCAGCTGTTCCAGCAGATGTTCCCGTCCTGGTTCGCCGGGGTGGCCTTCGCCGCGATCGGCATCGGCGCGCTGGTCCCGGCCGCGATCATGTCCATCGCCGCGTCCAACCTGTTCACCAGGAACGTCTACCGGGAGTTCATCAAGCCCGCCGCGACCCCGGCCGAGGAGACCAGGGTCGCCAAGATCGTGTCGCTGCTGGTCAAGCTGGGCGCGCTGGGCTTCGTGCTGGGCATCGACAAGCAGTTCTCGATCCAGCTCCAGCTGCTCGGCGGGATCTGGATCCTGCAGACCTTCCCGACCGTCGTCAGCGGGCTGATCGGTTGGGGCAAGCACAGGTCGCGCTGGTTCCACCGCTGGGCGCTGCTGGCCGGATGGGCCGCCGGAATGGCCTACGGCACGTACAAGGCCTTCGGCATCCCCGCACCCGGCAAACCGGGGTCGCACTTCGGCGGCAGCAACGCCGCCATCCCCGGCATCGGCCAGCTCGGCTACATCGGCGTCACCGCCTTCGTGCTCAACCTGGCCGTGGCCGCCGTGCTCACCCTGGTCCTGCGCGCCCTGAAGCAGACCGACCTCCCGGACGAGACCAGCCCGGCCGACTACCTGACCGAGGCCGCGCCCCCTTCCGCGCTCACTACCTCGGGCGCACCCCTCGCTCCCTGACGCACCCCCTTTGCGCCCCCCTCGCGGGCCGCCGCTCCCGCACACTGGGAGCGGCGGCCCGTACGCACCTCCGCGCCGGGCCGGACGACCCGCAGGGGGAACCCGTGGAGCTCACCGACCATCACCACCTCAGCCAGCCCGCGCTGTCGCAGCCGCAGGCCGGTCCGGCCCTCCCACGCCCGCTCTCGCTCACCGTCACCCGCCACGGCCAGAGCACCGCCAACGCCGCCTTCGCCGCCGCCGAGGCCGCCGGGGCGCTGGACACCGGCATCACCTGCCGGGACGCCGACCTCACCCTGACCGCCCTGGGCCGGGCCCAGGCGAGCGCCCTCGGCCGCAGGCTGGCCGCCCGTACCGAGGGGCCGCTGCCGCACAGCCTGTGGGTGTCCCCGTACCTGCGGGCCCAGGAGACCGCCGAGCTGGTCGTCGCCGAGATCGACCGGGCCGGGCTGCCGCTGCCCGCGGTCCGCACCGACGAGCGGCTGCGCGACCGCGAGCTGGGCATCCTGGAGATGGTCACCAAGGCCGCGATCGAGCTGTACCACCCGGCCGAGGCGGCCCGCCGCCGCCTGCTCGGCGAACTGCGCTGGCGCCCCCCGGGCGGCGAGTCGCTGGCGGACGTGGCCCTGCGGCTGCGCAGCCTGCTCCGCGACCTCTACGAGGCGGAGGAGTCGCGCCGGGTGCTGCTGGTGGCCCATGACGCGGTGGTGCTGATGCTCCGTCACATCCTGGACGACCTGGACGAGGCGGCGATCCTCGCCGTGGACCGGGCCGGCACCGTCGGCAACGCCTCGATCACCCGTTGGTCCCGCACCCCGTCCGGCCGGCTCGCGCTGGACTGCTACAACACCACCACGCACCTGGACCAGCGGACCACCTGACTAGCGGACCCGGCGGCGGCGGGAGAGGGCCAGCAGGCCCGCACCGCCGCCCAGGCACAGCAGCGAGGCCCCGGCGGCCACCGCCGTCCGCGGCGGCCCGCCGGTCTCCGCCAGCTGCGGCGCGCCGCTCGGCCGCCGGACCTGCCGCAGCACCCGGAACAGCCGGGGGTCGGAGATCCCCACCGGCAGCGCCGCGGTCTCGCCCTCCAGCGTCACCGGCGCGTAGCCGATCGCCATGGTCACCCACTGCCCGGTCGGCGCGCCGGTGGAGAACCGCATCCGCAGCGGCACCGCCGCCTTCCCGCGCGCCGCCAGGGACAGCCCCTGCGCCGGGCCGACCAGGCCCATCAGCACGCCGTTCTCGGCCACCATGGCGGACCCGTGCCAGCCGCCGCGTCCGGTCCGCCACTGCATCCGCACGTCCCCCCGGCGCAGCGACCTGCCCCGCGAGCCGAACACCACCACCGGGAGCACGCCGGCGCAGCGCGCGGGCGTGCTGTTCCCGGCCTTCAGGGTGAACCCCGACCAGGACCCGCCGGCGTAGTAGACCTTGTGCAGCTTCTGGTAGGCCAGCGCCAGCGACGGCTTGGTGAAGGTGGCCGGATCCAGCCCGCAGACCCGTACCGCCGGGGCCGCGGTCGCGACCGCCTCCGCCGTCCCGGCCGTGCCCGCCAGTAGCAGCCCCGCGGCGACCCCGGCCGCCATCCCGCGCCGCACACCCGTCCCGAGCACCGTCATCCGGTCCTGCCTCGCTCCCGCTCACGCGCGGAGGGCCTGACGCCCCCGCGAACACTCCCGAATCTGACACATCGACAGATGCCGCGCCTTCCGGCAGCGCTGCGGGGGTGACTGCGTGCACTCGCGACACTACATGTAGGGGTGCTTCTGGAAAGCACCCCTACATGTATGCTCATCTCGCTGACGACGCAGGGGAACCCGGTGCGACTCCGGGACTGCCCCGCAGCGGTGAGCGGCCGTACCCAGGTATGCGCCCGCGAGTCCGAGTACCTGCCGACAGCTCGTTCCGAGGACACCCCGGGACGACGTACGTCCGGGCCTCGCGGGTGGGCCGGGGACGCGTTCCGTGCTGCCTCCGGCGCAGCGACGTCGCGCTCCCTCCTGCCTCCCGTCAGCGGCCCACCGCCGACCGGCCGCCAACGAGGAGCGCACAGTGACGATCACCGAGACCGCAGCGACGACAGCAGTCCCGCACCAGGGCGACAGCCCCGACTCCCCCGGCACCACGCTGCTGCGCGTCCTCACCGAACGCTCCCCCGACCTCACCGAGGTGGACCCCGGCCGGGTCGCCGCCGCCGCGCTGCGCGGGCGCAGCTCCGTCGCCGACTACGCCGAGCTGCGCGGCCTGGCGATCGAGGCAGCCGCCGGGCTGATCGCCGAGGACCCGCAGTACTCCCGGCTGGCCGCCCGGCTGCTGGCCGAGGAGGTCCGCGAGGAGGCCGCGGGGCAGGGCGCGACCTGCTTCGCCGCCTCCATCGCGGTCGGCCACCGGGAGGGCCTGATCGGCGACGGGACCGCCGCGTTCGTGGCCGCCCACGCGGAGGCACTGGACGCGGTGGTCGACTCCGCCGCCGACGACCGCTTCGAGTACTTCGGCCTGCGCACCGTCTACTCCCGCTACCTGCTGCGGCACCCGATCACCCGTCAGGTGCTGGAGACCCCGCAGCACTTCCTGCTCCGGGTGGCCTGCGGGCTGCAGGTAGGAGGTGTGGAGCGCAGCGACTCGGACAAGGGTGGCGGCGGGCGGCGGGCGGGCGGCGTCGAATCCGTGGCGGAGGTGGCCGAGCTGTACCGGCTGATGAGCCGGCTCGAGTACCTGCCCTCCTCGCCCACCCTGTTCAACTCCGGTACCCGGCACCCGCAGATGTCCTCCTGCTACCTGCTGGACTCCCCGCAGGACGAGCTGGACTCGATCTACCAGCGCTACGCCCAGATCGCCCGGCTCAGCAAGCACGCCGGCGGCATCGGCCTCTCCTACAGCCGGATCCGCTCCCGAGGCAGCCTGATCCGCGGCACCAACGGCCAGTCCAACGGCATCGTGCCGTTCCTGCGCACGCTGGACTCCTCGGTCGCCGCGGTGAACCAGGGCGGCCGTCGCAAGGGCGCCGCCTGCGTCTACCTGGAGACCTGGCACGCGGACATCGAGGAGTTCCTGGAACTCCGCGACAGCACCGGCGAGGAGGCCCGCCGCACCCACAACCTCAACCTGGCGCACTGGGTCCCGGACGAGTTCATGCGCCGGGTGGACGCCGACACCGAGTGGTCGCTGTTCTCCCCCGGCGACGTGCCCGAGCTGGTCGACCTCTGGGGCGCCGAGTTCGACGCCGCGTACAGCAAGGCGGAGGCGGCCGGCCTGGCCATCCGCAGCATCCCGGCCCGTAGCCTCTACGCCCGGATGATGCGCACCCTGGCGCAGACCGGCAACGGCTGGATGACCTTCAAGGACGCCTCCAACCGCGCCGCCAACCAGACCGCGCTGCCCGGCCGGACCGTGCACTCCTCCAACCTGTGCACCGAGATCCTGGAGGTGACCGACGACGGCGAGACCGCGGTCTGCAACCTGGGCTCGGTCAACCTGGGGGCGCACCTGCTGGACAGCGGCGAGATGGACTGGGAGCGGCTGGACTCGACCGTCCGCACCGCGGTGACCTTCTTGGACCGGGTGGTGGACATCAACTTCTACCCGACCGAGGAGGCCGGGGTGTCCAACGCACGCTGGCGCCCGGTCGGCCTGGGGGTGATGGGCCTTCAGGACGTCTTCTTCAGGCTCCGGTTGGACTTCGACTCGGCCGAGGCCAGGGCGCTGTCCACCAGGATCTCCGAGCGGATCATGCTGGCCGCCTACGAGACCAGCGCCGACCTGGCCGAGCGGCTCGGCCGCCACACCGCCTACCAGGAGACCCGCGCCGCCCGCGGCCAGCTGCACATCGACCACTTCGAGACAGCCCCGGTCTGGGGCGAGCGCTGGGACGCGCTGCGGGCCCGGATCGCCGGCACCGGCCTGCGCAACTCGCTGCTGCTGGCCATCGCGCCGACGGCGACCATCGCCTCCATCGCCGGTGTCTACGAGTGCATCGAGCCGCAGGTCTCCAACCTCTTCAAGCGGGAGACCCTCAGCGGGGAGTTCCTGCAGGTCAACCCGTACCTGGTGGCCGACCTCAAGGCCCGCGGGCTGTGGAACGCGGCCACCCGCGAGTCGCTGCGCGCCGCCAACGGCTCGGCCCTGGAGATCCCCGGCCTGCCGGCCGACCTGGCCTCGCTCTACCGCACCGCCTGGGAGCTGCCGCAGCGCGCCCTGATCGACCTGGCCGCGGCCCGGATGCCGTACCTGGACCAGAGCCAGTCGCTGAACCTGTTCCTGGCCTCGCCCACCATCGGCAAGCTCAGCTCGATGTACGCGTACGCCTGGAAGGTCGGCCTGAAGACCACCTACTACCTGCGCTCCCGCCCGGCCACCCGGATCGCCCGGGCCGCCGCGGCGGCACCCGTCATCCCCGTCGTCGAGGACGAAGCAGTGATCGCCTGCTCCCTCGAGAACCCCGAGTCCTGCGAGGCCTGCCAGTAATGAGCTCCACCGACAAGAACCTTCTGGACCCGGGCTTCGAACTGACGCTCCGTCCGATGCGCTACCCGGACTTCTACGAGCACTACCGCAACGCCATCAAGAACACCTGGACCGTGGAGGAGGTGGACCTCGCCTCCGACGTGGCCGACCTGGCCAAGCTCAGCGCGGACGAGAAGCACCTGCTGGGCCGCCTGGTGGCGTTCTTCGCCACCGGCGACTCGATCGTCTCCAACAACCTGGTGCTGACCCTCTACAAGCACATCAACTCGCCGGAGGCGCGGCTCTACCTGAGCCGCCAGCTGTTCGAGGAGGCCGTGCACGTCCAGTTCTACCTGACCCTGCTGGACACCTACCTGCCGGACCCGGAGGACCGCACCGCCGCCTTCGCGGCGGTGGAGAACATCCCCTCGATCCGCGAGAAGGCCCAGTTCTGCTTCCGCTGGATGGACCAGGTCGAGAAGCTGGACAGCCTGCAGACCAAGGCCGACCGGCGCCGGTTCCTGCTCAACCTGATCTGCTTCGCGGCCTGCATCGAGGGCCTGTTCTTCTACGGCGCCTTCGCCTACGTCTACTGGTTCCGCTCGCGCGGCCTGCTGCACGGCCTGGCCACCGGCACCAACTGGGTGTTCCGGGACGAGTCCATGCACATGGACTTCGCCTTCCAGGTGGTGGACACCGTCCGCGCCGAGGAGCCCGACCTCTGGGACGAGGAGCTCGGCAAGCAGGTCACCGCGATGCTGGAGGAGGCGGTCGAGGCCGAGCTGCAGTTCGCCCAGGACCTCTGCGGCGACGGCCTGCCGGGCATGAACACCGAGTCCATGCGGGCGTACCTGCAGTGCGTCGCCGACCAGCGGCTCACCCGGCTCGGCCTGCCGGTCCGCTACGGCTCGGAGAACCCGTTCGGCTTCATGGAGCTCCAGGGCGTCCAGGAGCTGACCAACTTCTTCGAGCGGAGGGTCTCCGCCTACCAGGTCGCCGTCGAGGGCTCGGTCTCCTTCGACGACGACTTCTAGGCAGGCCCTCCGGGCCGTCCGGCGCGCTGCGGCGGATCAGGCGTTGGGGACGACCTCGTACCTCGGGGTCAGCTCCGCCATCTGCCGCAGCGCGTCCTTGCGGTCGCGCTTGGACAGGCGGTCGATGTACAGGTAGCCGTTGAGGTGGTCGGTCTCGTGCTGGAGGCAGCGGGCGAAGAAGCCGGTGCCCTCCACCACGACCTCCTTGCCGAACTGGTCCTGGCCCCGGACCACGGCGTACTCGGGCCGGGCCAGGTCCGCGTAGGCGCCGGGGACGGAGAGGCAGCCCTCGGCCGACTCGTCCAGGGTCCGCTGCGCCGGGTCGAGCTCGTCCAGCACCGGGTTCACCACCACGCCGATGTGGCGCACGCCCTCGTCGTCCGGGCAGTCGTAGACGAAGACCCGGCGGCCGACGCCGACCTGGTTGGCGGCCAGGCCCACGCCCTCCGCCGCGTACATGGTCACGAACATGTCGGCGACCAGCGCGGACAGCTCCTCGTCGAACGCGGTGACCGTCTCGCACGGGTGCTGCAGCACCGGGTTGCCGACGACGGTGATCGGCCGGAAGACGCCCTTGGAGGTGTCCGGCACCTCGCCGACCACACGCACGGGGGCGGGCTCTTCCAGTACCGCCGTCTCGACCTGCTGTTCCGACATGCCGCTGCCACTCGCCTTCAGTCCGTACCGGGGATGAACCCCCAGCCTACGGTGCCGGAAAGCGCTAGCAGACTTCCTCCAGGTCGCGGTAGGCCCGGCCGGCCCGGTTTCCGGCGACCCAGCGGTCCAGCAGCAGCCCGACCAGGTCGGCCGGCGCGGCCAGCCCGCACTCGCGTTCGGGCAGCCAGAGGGCGCCCGCACTGCGGTGGCTGAGGTGGCCGAGCTGCCCGTCGTCGTGCGGGTCATGGTGCTCGCTGTGGCCGTCGTCGGCCGGCATCCGGCTCTCCGAGCAGTCCCGGCAGAGCAGCCGGACCGAGGAGGTCCAGTCCTCGGCCGCGTAGCCGGCCTCGGAGACCAGCCGCTCCAGGGCGTCCCGGTCCTGCTCGGTCCCGGCCTGCAGCAGCACCACGAAGGTCGGCACCGGCGAGGGCGCCCAGAGCTCGATCTCGTCGAACACCGGGTACGGCACCCCGTCCGCGACCCGCTCGCCGTGCGGGGAGCCGTCGTGCAGCACCACCTCGCCCCAGCGGCGTCCCGAGGACGGCAGCGGGATCGAGAGCACCTCCACCCGGGCCGGGTCCAGCCTGCGGCCCCAGACCACCTCGGACTCGCCCTCCGGGGAGAGCCGGACCGGGGTGGTGCCGAAGTCCAGGCTCACCGGGCCCTCGCCCGGCGCGAGCCGCAGCCCGTACGCCTGCCAGCTGCGCCGGGCCAGCGCCCAGTCCTGCAGCGCGGTCGCGGCGATGCCCAGGTTCCACCAGTCCGGCGCACCGGTGCTGCGGTCCAGCAGGGCCACCGCGCGCAGCCCCGCGGCACGGGCCTGCTCCCAGTCCCGGCGGAACTTGTGCAGCAGCGCCAGGTTGAACCAGGAGTCGGACAGCCAGGGCTCCAGGTCGGCGGCGCGTACCAGCAGGGCGCCGGCGTCCTCGAAGCGACCGTTCCCGATCAGCGTGAAGGCCCGGTCGGTCGTCTGCCGCCAGCTGGCGGACGGCCGCTGCCGTGCCCGATTGAAGATCTTCACCTCGGCCTGCCACTCGTCCGATTCCACCCGGCGGTCCGGGCTGTCCTTCGGTGCGGTGTCCCTGAGGGCGCCACGCGATAGCCGCCCCCGGATGCACGCTACGTCGCCCTGTCCCCCCGCGCCACGCGCAGCAGTGCCCCTGTCCAGTTCCATGCCCGCTCGGCAACCCGCCACACACCCGCGCGCCACCGGTTCTTCCTGCATCCAACCATGTTCCCGGGGTTCTCCATGCCGCGGCTGCGGATCGGCCCGCAGAGCTGCTATGGGGCGCTGCTAGGAGGCACGCAGGCACAGCCGGGCCAGCGCCTCCACCGCCCGCGGCTCGTACGCCCCGGCCGGGTCCTCGCGCAGTTGCCCCAGCACCTCCAGCTGCCCCGCAAGGCTCCCGCCGTCGCAGCCGAGGTCGTCGAAGGCATTGGCCACCCTGATGATCGCGGAGGCGGGCGGCGGACCGGCCCGCGGACCGCTGCCGCTGGGCTCGGCGATCCGCGCCACGATGTCCGCCACCTGCGCCGGGACCCCCGCCTGCCGGATCACCTCGCTGCCGAGCCGGCCGATCCGGCGCTGCTCCTCGACCGGCAGCAGCGCGGTCGCCCCGCCGGGCACCGGGTCGACCAGCGACAGCTGCCCGATGTCGTGCATCAGCGCGGCGTACTCCAGCAACTGCAGCTCACGGCGGCCGAGGCCGAGCTCACGGCCGATCCGGTCGGACAGGTCGGCCACCCGGCGGGCGTGGCCCGGCAGGGTGTAGCCGGCCAGCTCGGTGGTCCGGGCCAGCGAGGCGACGGTCTGCCGCCGGGTGGCCCGGATCGCGTGGTAGCGGCGGAAGGACAGCTGGCCCAGCAGCAGCGGCAGCCCGAACAGCGGCAGCGCCCACAGCCCGACCTGGGCCGTGGTCAGCGCCACGCAGACCAGCGCCGCCAGGGCGTGCAGCAGCCGTACCGCGCGGATCCCGCTCACCGCTGCTCGGCCGCGCCGGTACCGGCGCCGGCGGGCCCGGCCGGGGCCGGCAGCCGCCGCAGCGGCTCGCGCACGCCGAGCGGGATGTCCGGGGCCTGCTCGTCCGCCCGGCCCACCGGGGCGGGCTGCCAGCCGTGCCGCCGGACCGCCCGGGCCAGGGCGGTGACCATGACCGGGTCGAACTGGCTGCCCGCGCAGCGCTCCAGCTCGGCGACCGCCTCCTGGACCGGCCGGCCGCGCCGGTAGGAGCGGGTGGAGGTCATCGAGTCGAAGGCGTCGGCGACCGCGATCACCCGGGCGAACTCGGGGATCGCCTGCCCGGCCAGGCCGTGCGGGTAGCCGCGCCCGTCCATCCGCTCGTGGTGGTGCAGGATCCCGGCCCTGGCCTCGCCCAGGAAGCCGATGCCGCGGACCAGCTCATGGCCGTACTCGGGGTGCTGCACCACCTCCCGGTACTCCTCGTCGGTGAGCGGCCCGCTCTTGCGCAGCAGCCGGGTCGGCACGCCCAGCTTGCCGACGTCGTGCAGGGTGCCGGCCACCCGCAGCGAGGCCACCCGGCGCTCGGCCATCCGCAGCTCACGGGCCATCAGCACGGCGGCCCGGCCGACCCGTTCGCTGTGGCCCCGGGTGTAGCTGTCCTTGATCTCCACCGCCTGCACCAGGGCCCGCACCGCCGCCCGGTGCGCCGTCTGCTCGCGCCGGGCCTGGGCCGACACCCAGCTGGACAGGCCCAGCGGCAGCAGCGCGGGCACGGCCGCCAGGGCGCCGTAGGGGCCCTCCCAGAGCAGCGCCGTCATCAGCCCGAGCAGTCCGTTGCCGAAGACCGAGGCCGGGCAGCGCAGCAGCATCGCCTGCCACAGCCCGGGGTGCTCCCCCGGCTCGGCGGTGACCAGGACCCCGACCATCAGCAGCCCGTTGGCCAGGCAGAAAGTCAGCGCGGCCAGCAGCACCGGGAGCAGCAGCCCGGGCAGCCGGTGCTCGGTGAGCAGCCGGTGGCCGTGCAGGCCGTGGAACAGCGAGCCGGCCAGGAAGCAGCTGAGGCCCAGCTGGGCGGCGTTCCAGGCCCGGCGCACGGTCCGCGGCGGCAGCGCCGGCGCCAGCAGCGCCCCGGGCAGGGCGACCAGCGCCGCCGCGGCCGGCGGCAGCAGGATCACCCCGGCCAGCAGCACCGGGAAGTGCGCCACCCCGGCGCCCGGGGCCTGGTCGGCGGCCCCGCCGGCCCTGCTGCCCAGCCGGTCGCAGAGGGCGAACAGCAGCGCCAGCACCGCCGTCCTGGACCACTGCTGGCCGGTGCGGACCTCGCCGAGCAGCGGCAGCACACAGCCGAGCGCGGCCACCAGGACGAGGGCGACGTAGGCGCGCGCGGCGGGGGGAAGCGTACGACGGCGCGCCTCCGCTGCTGCTGTAGCGATCTCGGCCTCCGCGCTCGTCCGGTACCTGTCACGGACAAGAAGCAGAGTCACACGATCAGGTGACGCATCCGTGTATCGGGGCGTCAATACCCGTGGCCCCGGGGCTTGATGCCCCGGGGCCACGACTTTCCTGAACTCGGCCGATCATCGGCCAGGCTGTCAGCGCTGCTTGGCGGCGTCGTCGGGGACCAGGTCGCCCTCGACCGGGAGCCCGGCCCGGATCCGGTCGATCCGGGCCAGCACCTTGCCGCGGAGGTCGGAGGGCGCGGTGTCGCAGCCGCAGGAGCGCTTCACCAGGGCCTTGATCGCCTGCTCCAGGCCGTACATCTCCAGGCAGGGGGAGCACTCGTCGAAGTGGTCCTTCAGCTTGGCGCAGTCACCCTCGCCCATCTCGTTGTCGAGGTACTCGTAGAGATGGTCGAGCACCTCGCTGCACGCGGTGTCGTGGTGGTTTCCGCAGCTCATGAGCCCGAGCCTTTCGCCAAGTCCTCTGAGAGACCAGTCTGGGAGGCCCCCGCGCCGCTGCCGGCCGGAACCAGCCCACGGTCGCGGGCGTAGTCCTCCAGCAGGTCGCGCAACTGGCGCCGACCGCGGTGGAGGCGCGACATCACCGTACCGATGGGTGTTCCCATGATGTCGGCAATCTCCTTGTAGGCGAAGCCCTCGACGTCCGCGAGATACACCGCGATCCGGAATTCCTCCGGGATCGACTGCAGGGCGTCCTTGACGTCGCTGTCCGGGAGGTGGTCGAGAGCGACCGTCTCCGCGGACCGCAGCCCGGTCGACATGTGCGACTCGGCCCGCGCGAGCTGCCAGTCCTCGATCTCCTCGGCGCCGGTGCGCTGCGGTTCCCGCTGCTTCTTCCGGTACGAGTTGATGAAGGTGTTGGTCAGGATCCGGTACAGCCACGCCTTGAGGTTGGTGCCCTCACGGAACTGGTGGAAGGAGGCGAACGCCTTGGCGAAGGTCTCCTGCAGCAGGTCCTCGGCGTCGGCCGGATTCCTGGTCATCCGCAGCGCGGCGGAGTACATCTGGTCGAGGTAGCCCAGGGCGTCCCGTTCGAAGCGCGCCGAACGCTCGGACTCGGACTCCTCGGCGGCGGCACGGAAGGTGTCGCCCTCGAAGTCCTCGTCGCGCAGCGGTTCGCTTGCGGCGCCCGTCTCGTCCTCGGTCCCGGCGACCGGACCCACCTCCTCCGCGAAGAACGGACGGTCCACAACGGTGGACCGGCTCGCTGAGGAGACTATCGGGCTCGGGGCCGACGCGCCCGCGACGGGCCACTCGGGCCAGGACAGTACGGAGCTCGCGACGCCCTCGGGACGTGCCGGGCATGCGGCTGCAACCATGAGCGCTGCCTTCCAATGACGCTGGGATACCGACAGTGGTGTGAACCACGGGCGGGCGGCGGCCATTCCCGGCTGTGTGCGCGTGCATCAAAAAACCGCGCGGAATCCTCCGGTTCCGGCGTCGACGGCGGCCGGGGCCGAACCGGCGGCTACCGCCGCGGCGTCTCCCCGTGCGAGGCTTCCTCCCCTGCCCGGATCCGACCCGTCCGGTCCTGACCAGTGAGGCGAGAACACACCCCCATGCACCCGCAGAGCATCGGCCAGGTCTGGGACCAGGTCACCGGCGTCCAGACCGCGCCGTCCACCGCGATCCTGTGGACCACCGCCGCGATAGCCCTGCTCGCGGTGGCCCCCCGGTTCACTTGGCACTACACCCGCAATGTGGTGACCATCGCGCACGAGGGCGGCCACGGCCTGGCCGCCGTGCTGACCAGGCGCCGGCTGCACGGCGTCCGGCTGCACTCGGACACCAGCGGGCTCACCGTCTCCTCCGGCAAGCCGCACGGCCCCGGCATGGTGCTGACCGCCGCGGCCGGCTACTCCGCGCCGCCGCTGCTGGGCCTGGCCGGGGCCTGGCTGATCTCCGGCGGCCATGTCACCGCGCTGCTCTGGGGCGTGGTGCTGCTGCTGGCCGCGCTGCTGGTGATGATCCGCAACGCCTACGGCGCGCTGACCGTGGTGCTGACCGGCGGCATCTGCTTCGCGGTGTCCTGGTTCGGCAGCGTCCAGCTGCAGGGCGCGTTCGCCTACGTCAGTGTCTGGTTCCTGCTGCTCGCGGGCGTGCGTCCGGTGGTCGAACTGCAGCACAAGCGGCGCCACGGCGGAGCCCCCGACTCCGACGCCGACCAGCTCGGACGGCTGACCCGCACCCCCGCGCTGCTGTGGGTGGTGCTGTTCCTGGTGATCTCCCTCGCCTGCCTCGCCACGGGCGCGCGATGGCTGCTCACCCGCTGACGATGCCGATAGGCTCGGGGGTCATGACCGGCACTCTGGAACCCCTGTGGCCCGCACCGACCGCGACCGACCCCGTCGACGCGGTCGTCACCGTTCCCGGATCCAAGTCGGCGACCAACCGGGCCCTGGTGCTGGCCGCGCTCGCGGACCAGCCCGGTTATGTGCGGCGTCCGCTGCGCAGCCGGGACAGCCTGCTGATGGCCGAGGGGCTGCGCGCCCTGGGCGTCGGTATCGAGGACATCCTGAACAGCAGCACCGGCGTCCCCGGCGGCGGCGACGCCTGGAGGGTGCTGCCCAACGCGCTGTCGGGCCCGGCCCGGGTGGACGTGGGCAACGCCGGCACGGTGATGCGCTTCCTGCCGCCGGTCGCCGCCCTCGCCGACGGCGCGGTGAACTTCGACGGCGACCCGCGCTCGCACGAGCGCCCGCTCGGCGGCGTGATCACCGCGCTGCGCGCCCTGGGCGCGCGGATAGAGGACGAAGGGCGCGGCGCGCTCCCGCTCACCGTGCACGGCACCGGGGGCCTGGTCGGCGGCACGGTCACCGTGGACGCCTCCTCCTCGTCCCAGTTCGTCAGCGCGCTGCTGCTCTCCGGGCCCCGGTTCCAACAGGGTGTGGAGGTGCGGCACTCCGGCGCCCCGGTGCCGTCGCTGCCGCACATCCGGATGACCGTGGAGATGCTGCGGGCCGCCGGGGCCCAGGTGGACGCGCCCGAGGACGGCGGCGAGCCGGACGTCTGGCGGGTCAGCCCGGGCGCCCTGCTCGGCCGGGACACCGTGGTCGAGCCGGACCTCTCCAACGCCGCCCCGTTCCTGGCCGCCGCGCTGGTCACCGGCGGCTCGGTGCTGGTCCGCGACTGGCCGGAGCGCACCAGCCAGCCCGGCGACCAGCTGCGCGAGCTGCTCACCCGGATGGGCGGCGGCTGCGAGCCCACCCCGGAGGGCCTGCGCTTCACCGGCGGCGGCGCGGTGCACGGCCTGGAGGCCGACCTGCACGAGGTCGGCGAGCTGACCCCGGTGCTCGCCGCGCTGGCGGCCCTCGCCGACTCCCCGTCCCACCTCAGCGGCATCGCCCATCTGCGGGTGCACGAGACCGACCGGCTGCGGGCCCTCGCCGACGAGATCAACGGCCTCGGCGGCGACGTCACCGAGACCGAGGACGGCCTGCGGATCAACCCGCGCCCGCTGCACGGCGGCGTGTTCCACACCTACGAGGACCACCGGCTGGCCACCGCCGCCGCGGTGATCGGCCTGGTCGTGCCGGGCGTCCTGGTGGAGAACGTGGGCACCACCGCGAAGACCCTGCCCGACTTCCCCGGCCTCTGGGACACCATGCTGCGCGCTACCCCGGCGAAGGGCTGACCGCCCGCGATGCGCCGCTACGACAACGACTCCGACGAGGACGACATCCGGGCCCGCCCCTCCCGCAAGGGCTCCCGCCCGCGCACCAGGACCAGGCCCACCCACGAGGACGCCGCCGAGGGCATGGTGCTGACCGTCGACCGGGGCCGCTACACCTGCCTGGTCGAGGCGGGGACCAAGCGCGAGCGCGAGATCTCCGCGATGAAGGCCCGCGAGCTGGGCCGCAAGGGCGTGGTGGTCGGCGACCGGGTCGGCCTGGTCGGCGACCTCTCCGGCGAGCCCGGGGTGCTGGCCAGGATCGTCCGGGTGGAGGAGCGCGCCTCGGTGCTGCGCCGCACCGCCGACGACGACGACCCGTACGAGCGGATCGTGGTCGCCAACGCCGACAAGCTGGCCATCGTGATCGCCCTGGCCGACCCGGAGCCCCGGGCCCGGCTGATCGACCGCTGCCTGGTCGCCGCGTACGACGCCGGGCTGGTGCCGCTGCTGGTGCTGACCAAGGCCGATCTGGCCGCGCCCGAGCCGCTGCTCGACATCTACGCCCCACTGGGCGTGGAGCACGTGGTCACCCGCAGGGACGACCTGGCCGGCGAGGGGGCCGAACGGGTGCGCGAGCATCTGCGCGGCCTCTCCACGGTCTTCATCGGGCACTCCGGCGTCGGCAAGACCACCCTGGTCAACGCCCTGGTCCCGGAGCACCAGCGCTCCACCGGCCATGTGAACGCGGTGACCGGACGTGGCCGGCACACCACCGTCTCGGCGCTGGCGCTGCGGCTTCCGCCCGCGCCGGGGGCCGCGCGGGGCGCCGAGCCCGGCTGGGTGATCGACACCCCCGGCTTCCGCTCCTTCGGCCTCTCCCACATCGAGCCCGCCCGGGTGGTGCTGGCCTTCCCCGACCTGGTCCCCGGCACCGAGGGCTGCCCCAGGGCCTGCAGCCACGACGAGCCCGACTGCGCCCTGGACGCCTGGGTCGCCGAGGGCCACGCCGACGCCGCCCGGCTCTACTCGCTGCGCCGGCTGCTCTCCACCAAGGACAGCCGCGAGGGCGACTGAGTGGGACACCAGGGACCGCCGAGGACTCGCCGAACCGCCGAATCTGTCCCACCATGGGTGGACCCGACCCCGTGGGAGGACCCGTGGCCTGGTTCCTGGTGATCGTCGCCGGACTGCTGGAAACCGGATTCGCCGTGTGCCTGAAGCTGAGCGAGAACTTCACCAGGCTCTGGCCGACCATCGGCTTCGCGCTGTTCGGGATCGGCAGCTTCGGGCTGCTGTCCGTCGCCCTGAAGAGCCTGCACGTGGGTCCGGCCTACGCCGTCTGGACCGGCATCGGCGCGGCCGGGACGGCGATCTACGGGATGGTCTGGCTGGGCGACACGGTCTCCGTGCTCAAGCTGGTCTCGATCAGCCTGGTGCTGGTCGGCGTGGTCGGCCTGCAGCTCAGCGGCTCGACCCACTGACCGGGACGGTGTTGGCGTCCCGCAGCACCCGCATCAGCGCGGCCAGCTGCCCCGCGCGCTGCTCCCCCAGCGGGCCGAGGAAGTGCTCCCGCAGCGCGGCGACATGCAGCTGCTGGGCCTCCTCGGCGATCCGCCGGCCCTCGGCCGTCAGCACCGCGTGGCTGACCCTGCGGTCCTCCAACGAGGCCTGACGCTCGATCAGCCCGGCGCCCACCATCCGGTCGGCCAGCTTGGTGAAGCCGCCGCTGGTCAGCGCGACCTCGTGGGCCAGCCGGGTCATGGTCAACCGCCCGCCCGGGGTGCGCAGCAGCCGCAGCAGCACCTCGAACCAGGGCCCGGGCAGGTCCACCCCGCCGACCGGGCCCACCTGCAGCAGCGGCGCGGTCCGCGCGTACGCCTCGACCACCAGCCCCCACCAGGTGACCAGTTCCCGGTCCTGCACGCCGTCCTGGGCACCCTCAGTCATGGGCGCCACCCTAGACCGACCGGTCCGGGAACGCCGGACAACGTTGGCCCTGCCCGCTTCTGATCGTTACTGTGCAGCACATGCCCGACTACCGCGACGATCTCCGCCTCGCCCATGTTCTCGCCGACCGCGCGGACTCGGTCACCCTGGACCGCTTCAAGGCGCTCGATCTGAAGATCGACACCAAGCCGGACCTCACCCCGGTCAGCGACGCGGACCGGGCGGTCGAGGAGCTGCTGCGCGGCGACCTCAAGCGGTCCCGGCCGCGGGACGCGGTGATGGGCGAGGAGTACGGCAGCACCGGCCACGGGCCGCGCCGCTGGGTGATCGACCCGATCGACGGCACCAAGAACTACATCCGCGGCGTCCCGGTCTGGGCCACCCTGATCGCGCTGATGGAGCTCGGCCCCGGCGGCGAGCACCCGGTGGTCGGCGTGGTCTCCGCGCCCGCGCTGAACCGGCGCTGGTGGGCCGGGCAGGGCACCGGCGCCTTCACCGGGCGCAGCCTGACCCGGGCCACCCGGATCCAGGTCTCCGAGGTCTCCCAGCTGGAGGACGCCTCCTTCGCGTACTCCTCGCTCAGCGGCTGGGAGGAGCGGGACCGGCTGCCCGCCTTCCTCGACCTCACCAGGAGCTGCTGGCGGACCCGCGCCTACGGCGACTTCTGGTCGTACATGCTGGTCGCCGAGGGCGCGGTGGACATCTGCGCCGAGCCCGAGCTGAGCATCTGGGACATGGCGGCGACCTGCGTGATCGTGGAGGAGGCGGGCGGGCGCTTCACCGGCCTTGACGGCATCCCCGGCGTCCGCAGCGGCAACGCCGCCGCGTCCAACGGCCTGCTGCACGGCGAGCTGCTGCAGCGACTGGGCTGAGTGGAACCTCCGCCGTTCGGGTGTCGTTGCCCAGGTACGGTTTGAACGTACCTTTACCTTCCTGTCCGAGGAGATTCATCGGTGTCCTGGATCAGCGACCATCTACTGGCGCTCAACGGCACCCTGGTGCTGCTCGCGGTGTTCCTGCTGCCCGCACTGGAGTCCTCGGTCTTCCTCGGCTTCCTGATCCCCGGAGAGACCGCCGTGGTCATCGGCGGGGTGACCGCCTACAACGGCAGCAACCAGCTGTGGGTGGTGATCCTGGTGGCCGCCGTCGGCGCGGTGCTCGGTGACAGCATCGGCTACGCGGTCGGCAAGCGCTGGGGCGACAGCCTGCTGAACCGGATCCCGCACCGGCTGATCAAGCCCGCCCATGTGCGGCAGAGCAAGGACATGATCCAGCGGCTCGGCGGTCGCGCGGTCTTCGCCGGACGCTTCGCCGCGGCGCTGCGGGCGCTGGTGCCGGGGCTGTGCGGGGTCTCCGACATGCGCTACCGGACCTTCGCCACCTGGAACGTGCTCGGCGGGGCGGTCTGGGCCTCCGGCTTCGTGCTGCTCGGCTACTTCGCCGGGGCGAGCTGGCACCGGGTCGAGCACTACGCCAGCCTGGCCAGCTGGATCCTCGTGGGCGTGATCGTGGTCGCGGTCGCCGGGCTGCTGCTGCTCAAGCACCGGGCCGAGAAGCGGGCCGGCGCGCGCTTCGAGGAGGAGCCGGAGCCGGTCGCCAGCTCCTCCCAACATTAGACCTGGTCCAATTCAGTACGGACACCAATCTCGAACTCGCTCCGGGCCCCTGATACCCTCTGCTGCATGAGTGACCTGCTGGAACGACTCCGCGACCGTGGCTGGCGGCTGACCGCGCAGCGCCGGGTCGTGGCCCAGGTCCTCGACGGGGACCACGTCCACTTCACCGCCGACGAGATCCACGCGCTGGCGGTGGAGCTGCTTCCGGAGATCAGCCGGGCCACCGTCTACAACACCCTGGGCGAACTGGTCACCCTCGGCGAGGTGTTGGAGGTCAGCAGCGACGGCCGCGCCAAGCGCTACGACCCCAACGCCCACCATGCGCACCAGCACCTGATCTGCTCGTCCTGCGGCGCGATCCGGGACGTCCACCCCAGCGGCGACCCGATCGCGGCACTGCCCGCGGCGGAACGTTTCGGCTTCACCATCGCCGCGGTCGAGGTCACCTACCGGGGCCTCTGCCCGGACTGCACCGCCCGTTCTCTCTGAGGTTCCCGAACCCTAGGCGCTGAGGTCGGCGCGCAGCGCTTCCAGCAGGCGCTCGGCGCGCTCGGTCACGCCCCCGGGGCCGTGCTGGGCCGCCTGCTCGCACCAGTTCCGCGCCGTGGCCAGGTCCCCGCGTCCGGCCGCGATCAGGCCGAGCCGCAGCGCCGCCCGACCGTGTCCGGCGTCCGCCGCGCGGGTGTACCAGAGCATCGCCTCGGCCTCGCCGCCCTCCCGGGCCAGCAGCAGCCCGAGGTTGAAGGCCGCGCTGCGGCTGCCGCCCTCGGCCGCCCGGCGGTACCAGTGCTCGGCGGTCGCCGTGTCGCCGCGCTCGGCCGCCCTGACCCCGACCCGTACCTGGGCCCGGTTGTGGCCGGCCTCGGCGGCCACGCCGTACCAGCGGTCCACGTCCTCGGAGTCGCGCTCGGACCCGCCGCGCTCCAGCAGCACGCCGAGCCGGAACGCCGCCTCGGCGGAGCCGCGTCCGGCGGCCTGGCGGTAGCGGACCGCCGCCGCGTCGGTGTCGCCCCTGCGCTCCTTGGCGACGGCGAGCTGCAGCGCCGCCTCGGCGTGGCCCTGTCCGGCCGCCCGGGCGTACCACTCCTGGGCATGGTGCTGCTCGCCGCGGCCGGCGTGCAGGATGCCCAGGTTGAAGGCGGCGTCCACGCTGCCGGCCTCGGCCGCCTTGGAGAACCAGGGCTCGGCCCCGGGGGTGTCCCCGCGCTGCAGCAGCATCACCGCCAGCGCGTTGCTGGCCTCCCGGTGCCCGGCGTAGGCGGCGCGCCGGTACCACTGCTCGGCCTGGGCCTCGCGGCCGTCCGCGGCGCAGAGCAGGCCGAGGTTGAAGGCGCCGTTGTGGTCACCGGCCTCCAGCGCGGTGCGGTACCACTGCTCGGCCATCTCGCCCTCGCCCCAGGCGGCGTGCAGCGCGCCCAGCGCGTTGGCGGCGTTGCCGTCGCCCGCGTCGGCGGCCTCACGCCACCAGTCGGCGGCGCCGACCTCGTCCCCGGCGTCGCGCAGCAGGAAGCCCAGGGCGCAGGCGGCACGGGGCTCGCCGCCCTGCGCGGACTGCCGGTACCAGCGGGCTGCGCCCTCCCGGTCGGCCCGGCGCTCCAGGTGGATGCCGAGCCGCAGCGCCGCCCTGGCGTGGCCGCGCGCCGCCGCCTGGTGGTACCAGGGCTCGGCGCCGTCGCCGTCGTTGGCCGCCTCCCTGAGCCGGCCCAGCCGGTACGCGGCCTCCCGGTGCCCGGCCTCGGCGGCGGTACGGAACCAGCGCTCGGCCCGGTCCGGGTCGCGGCGGTGCTCCAGCAGGTCGGCGAGGGCGTAGGCGCCCCCGGTGTGGCCCTGCTCGGCGGCCTGGTGCAGCCAGTACTCGGAGCCGGGCTCGTCGCCGTGGTCGCGCAGGTGCAGCCCCAGGGCGTGCGCGGCCGGCGCGCTCCCGGCGACCGCCGCGGTGCGCCACCACTGGGCCGCCTCCTCCCGGTGGCCGCGCTGGTGCAGCAGCACCCCGAGGTTGTTGGCCCCGGCCCTGATCCCGGACGCGGCGGCGCGGCGGAGGTACGGCTCGGCGTCGTCCAGGTCGCCGCGGCGCAGCAGCAGCGCGCCGAGCAGGCTGCCCGCCTGCGGGTCCTCCTCGGCGGCCAGGCGGTAGCGCGCCTCCAGGGCGGCTTCCTCCTGCGCCTCGAGCGCCGACTCGAAGGTCCGGTATGGGGCGGTCCCGTCGTTCTCGCCGGCCGGGTCATCAGCCGGGTCGTCAGCCGGGTCGCCGGTCGGATCGTCGGTCGGGTCGTTGTCGGCGCGGCCGCTCCCGGCGGCGCGGGTCCGGTCGACGGCCGGGGCCTCCAGGCCGGGTGACGTGGCGTCAGCGGCGGGCGCGCCCTCGTTCGGGACGCGTTGCAGCGGCAGACGACCCTTCTGCGGATCGTCCTGATCGACGCCCGCCACTCCTCCAGCGACTACCGACATGTCGACTCCTGCGTCCGCCGGATTCCTGGGCATCCCTGCAACGCATCGGAGCTCAAGGCCGCTTTTCGGCCCCGCACCGTCCCCCATGGGAATCATCGTCGCACCACCCGCAACCCGCGTACACCTGGTATACCCCAGCTGCGGGGGTTACTTCAGCGCTTTGTCGATTTCGCGACACATCAACCTTGCAACGCAGCTTTCCTGGGCCCCAGTCTCCCCACTGGTACCGGGATTCGCGCGGACGACACGCATGCGGAAGGCCCGGTGCGTCTGCACCGGGCCTTCCGACATGAAGTAGCGGGGACAGGATTTGAACCTGCGACCTCTGGGTTATGAGCCCAGCGAGCTACCGAGCTGCTCCACCCCGCGTCGTTGTGCCCTCACTGTAGATCAGATCCGACAGGCGAGGCAAATCCATAACTGACGGACATGCAGAAGGCCCGGCGCAGTTGCACCGGGCCTTCCGACAAGGAGTAGCGGGGACAGGATTTGAACCTGCGACCTCTGGGTTATGAGCCCAGCGAGCTACCGAGCTGCTCCACCCCGCGTCGTTGTGTCCTCACCATAGCACGGGCTGACCTGCAGAATTACCGGGCGCTTCCGGCGGCGAGGGCGGCCCGCAGGGCCGCTTCCAGCCGCTGCCGGTCCGCCTCGTAGCCGGCCGAGTCGCCGCTGCCCAGCGCGGCCTGGCCGTCCCGGTACGCCTGCTGGGCCTGCTGCAGGCTGGTGGCCAGGGCCCCGCCGCCCGGGGTGCCGAGCACCTCCGACAGCACAGTCGGCAGGTCGGAGGCGATCGCCGGTTTGCCGCCGAACAGCGCCAGCACCTTCTCCGGCAGCGGATGGGCGCCGACCGCCCCGCGGGCGTACACCGGTTCCAGGTAGAGCACCCCGCCGTCGACCGGCAGCGCCAGCAGGCTGCCGTACACCGGGGCGGCCCCGCCGGTCTCCCGGAGCAGCGCCAACTGCGGTGCCACCACCGGGTCGGAGCCGAAGGCCGCCTGGACCTGGGCGGGTCCGGGGGTGGTGCTGCCGGAGGGCAGGTCGAGCACCCGGATCGTGCCGTAGTCGGCCCCCGGTGTGGAGTCCACCGCCATCAGCGCGGCCAGGCCGTTCCGGCCGTCCAGCACGAAGCTGCCGGTCAGCGCGAGGGTGGCGCTGCTCTGGTCCGGCATCCGCAGCGACAGGTAGGCCGGGGCCTGGGGCCCTGTGCCGGTGCCGGTCGGATCGGCGGGAATCCGCCAGACGTCGCTGCCCCGGTAGAAGGCCGCCGGGTCGGTGACGTGATAGGTCGCCAGCATCCGCTGCTGGACCGTGAACAGGTCCTTGGGGTAGCGCAGCCGGGCCTTCAGCTCGGGGCTGATCGCCGCGTAGGGGCGGACCGTCCCCGGGAAGGCCTTCATCCAGGTGCTCAGCACCGGGTCGGTCCGGTCCCACTGGTACAGGGCGACCGCGCCGGTGCTGCCGTCCACGGTGGCCTTGACCGAGTCCCGGACGTAGTTGAGCTGCCCGGCGTCGGCGCCCGAGCCCATCGTGGTCCGCGCGGCGCCGGGGTAGTCGTCACTGGTGGTGTAGCCGTCCACGACCCACTCGCTGCGGCCGTCCACCGAGACCCGGTAGGGGTCGCCGTCGACGGTGAGCCAGGGGGCCACCGCCTCCACCCGCTGCTTGGCCGCGCTCGCGGCGGTGGTGCGCACCGCGACGGCGGGGGCCGGCAGGCTGAGGCCGGCCAGTGCGGTCGCCCCGGCCGCCACCGCGTCGCCGGCGTCGGTCCGGGGCGCCTCACCGGCCGCCGTACGGGGCGCCGGGTAGTCCGTGGTCCTGGTCCCGGCGATGCCGAAGGCGGCCCTGGTGGCGGTGATGTTCCGCTGGATGTAGGGCCGCTCCTTGGCCTTCTCGTTCGGCCTGACCTGGAACTGCTGCACGATCGCCGGGTACACCGCGCCGATCAGCACCGAGGAGAAGGCCATCAGGCCCAGGCCGATCATCGGCACGGTCCAGCTCCGGCGCAGCGGGGTCAGCAGGAACAGCAGGGCGCAGATGACCGCGACGCAGCACAGGATGGTCTTCGCCGGGAGCACCGCGGCGGCGTCGGTGAAGCGCAGGCCGGTCCAGTTGTCCGCGGCGCCGAGACTGCCGCCCTGCACCGCCAGGCTGTAGCGGTCCAGCCAGTAGGCCACCGCCTTGAGGCCGACGAACAGCCCCAGCAGCAGCCCCAGGTGGCCCTTGGCGGCGCAGGAGAACCGGCGCCCCCTGGCCTGCGCCTGGATGCTCCCGTACAGGTAGTGCACCAGGGCGGTGCCGGCCAGGGTGACCACCAGCACGGTGAAGCCGAAGTCGACCAGGAACCGGTACCAGGGCAGCTGGAAGACGTAGAAGGACAGGTCCCGGTGGAACTGCGGGTCCACGGTGCCGAAGCGGGTGCTGTGGTCGTAGGCCAGCCAGGTCTGCCAGGCCCCGCTCGCGGCGGCGCCCGCGACCAGGCCGGGGACCAGGGCGACGACGGCCAGGATCCGCCCGCGGTGCCGTCCGATGGCGGCCCGGTAGCGCTCCAGGCTCTGCTGCTCCTCGGACATCGCGCTGAGCGGTGAGCGCAGCCGGTACGCCAGCCAGGCGTTCAGGCCCACCAGCAGGGCCGTCGGCAGGCCGAAGGCCAGGAACAGGAACACCCTGGTCCGCAGCACCGAGCTCCAGACACCGCCGTAGCCGACCGAGCGGTACCAGTCCTGGTCGGCCCGGACCGCCGAGCCCGCGAAGGCCAGGGCCAGCAGCACCAGGACCACAAAACAGCCGCGCAGCAGCAGTCCCCGGCCGCGTCCGGGCAGGCCGGTGCGCAGGCGTGGACCGCGCGGCTGCTGGGAGCCGCCGCGATCCGGCATCTGGAATACCACCGCACGCACCCCAAGGGACTGGATCTTTCGCGGGGGCGCCGAGGCCGGGTCCCCCGCAGATGCAACTTGATATGCCCTCTTCCGAGTTCCCGGCGGCCGATCGGAACAGGTTCGGCACGGGTTCGGGACCGGTACGGCACGGGTGCGGGACTGGTTCCGGGACATGTGAGGATGGATGCCATGTCCGAACCCCTTCAGGAGAGCCTTCCTCCTGCCGCCCGCCCGATCACCCGCGCCGTGCTCGAGATCGACGAGTACGCCTCCGGCCTCGGCTGGGACCAGCCCGCACGCCTGTTCGCCCTGGTGGACACCGCCGCGCTGCTGAAGACCGAGCCCGGCCTGGCCCGTCAGCTCGGGCTGGAGCCCGGCGGCACCGGCAACGAGTTCACCCCGATCGAGCAGGACGAGGTCCCCAAGGGCACTCCCCTGGACAAGTTCCTCGGCACCATCGCCTGGCCGGACGCGGTGGCCGGCTGCGCCCTGGTGGTCGAGCGGCTGATCCTGCCGCCGACCGCCGAGGCCAAGCTCCCGGAGGGCGCCTCCGAGCAGGAGCTCGGCGCCTGGGTGGCCAAGCACCCGGAGCGGCAGGAGGTCCGGATGACCGTCGCGGTGCTGCGCGACGGCACCAGGGAGACCGCGCTGCGGCTGCGCCAGAAGGACTCCGCGCGCGAGGTGCTGACCGGCCCGGCGCTGGTGCCCGGGCTGGCCGAGGCGCTGCTCACCACCTTCGCCTGAGCAGTCCCCGAGCCCGACCGGCCCTCCGGCGCTGCCCGCGCGCGCTGCTACTTGCCGCAGACGGGCAGCGCCGCGGCCTTGTCGGCGCGGATCGCGGCGAGGTCGGTCACGGCCTGGGCCAGCGTGTCGACCTTGACCAGCCGCAGCCCCTTCGGGGTGTCCGCGGCGGCCTCCGCGCAGTTGTCCGAGGGGGTGAAGAAGTACTCGGCCCCGGCCCGGCGAGCCGCGATGATCTTCATCGAGATACCGCCGATCGGGCCGACCTTGCCGTTGTCGTCGATGGTGCCGGTCCCGGCGACGAACTTTCCGCCGGTCAGATTGGTCGACTGCAGCTTGTCGACGATGCCGAGCGAGAACATCAGCCCGGCGCTCGGGCCGCCCACATCACCCAGGTTGATGTCGATGGTGAACGGGAAGGTGTGCTCGGTCCCGGGCTGGATGCCGACCATCGCCTTCCCGGTGTCCGGGTTCTTCGCCGTGGTCACCGTGACCTGCTGCCGGGTGCCGCTGGGCGTGCCGTCCTTCTTCGGCGGCTCGATCGTGAAGACCACGTCCTGGCCCGGCGTGTGCTTGGTGACCAGGGGCGCCACCTGCTCCGGGGTGCTGACCGGGGTCCCGTCCACGGCCGTGATCACATCACCGGCGTGCAGCTTGCCGACCGAGGGGCTGTTGGCGACCACCGCCGAGACCACCACCGCGCTGCCCACCGGGATGCCAAGCTGCTTCAGCGCGGCGGCCTTGGCACTGTCCTGGGAGGCGGTGAAGTCCTCGGCGTTCTGCTGCTCCGACTGCTGCTCGGTCTGGTTGTCCGGGTAGAGGTTGCCGTGCGGGATGACCGCGTCGTCGTGCCGCAGCCAGCCGGTGAACGCCTCGACCAGGTTCAGCTCGTAGTCCGCGCTGGTCACCTCGACCGTGGTCATGTTGAGGTTCCCGGTGGTCGGGTACGTGGCGCGGCCGGTGATGGTGATCACCTTCTTGCCGTTCTGGCTGCCGAGCGTGTTGTAGGTCGGCCCCGGACTCATCTCCGCGTAGGGCACCTTGATCAGTGCGACGGCGCAGACCAGCGCTATGAGCAGGATCGTGGAGGCGAGCATCGTCGCTGACCGGCGTGGCATGGCACGACAGTACGGGACGTGATCGGACCCCCGCCCGCCGGACTACTGCTTCGGGCCGCTGCTTCGCTCCATTGCCTCACGGAAGCGCTGGTGCCCGGCGAGTGAGGCGCCGTCACCGGTGGTACGGGTACGGGCCGACCAGGACACCCAGACGGCGGCGAACAGACCTGCGACCAGCGGGATGATCCCCCAGGCGAGCACACTCATGATTGCTCCAGCTCATCGTGCCTATGAGCAGACTATCCGCTCATCGGTTCAACGATCACAGAGCCGTGCGCGTCACGCCTCCTCAGCAGGAGGAGACCCACTCCTCCTCGCCGTCGGCGAACCGCTGGTGCTTCCAGATCGGCACCGTGTGCTTCAGGTCGTCGATCAGCTTGCGGCAGGCCTCGAACGCCTCGCCGCGGTGCGCACAGGAGACCGCCACGATCACGGCCGTCTCGCCGATCGTGAGCTCGCCGACCCGGTGCACGGCGGCCAGCGCGACGACCGGGAAGTCGGCGACGACCTTCTCGGCGACCCGGCGCAGCTCCGCCTCGGCGGTGGGGTGGGCGCTGTACTCCAGAGCGGTGACGGCCTTGCCGCCGTCGTGGTCGCGCACGGTGCCCACGAAGAGCACCGTCCCCCCGGCGTGGTCGTCGCCGACGGCGGCGTGCACCTCGTCCAGGGAGAGCGGGGTCTCGCGGAGCGCGAGCAGGCGGATCGGGGCGGCGGCATCCTTCATGGGACCATCATGGCCGACAGCGCGTACAGGTCAACCTGCGGTCTCAGATCCTCCTCCGCTTGCGGGCCCGGCGCACCAGCGCCGCCGTGCCGACCAGGGCCACCGTGGCGCCGGCCGCGCCCAGCGTGGTCGCCGCGTCCTTGCCGCCGAGGCGCCGTCCGGCCACCGCGTGGTTGCCCGCCACCTGGGCCAGCAGCTGGCCGAGCACCTCCTCGTTGGTGTGCACCGGACGCCAGCCGGCCTCGTGCAGCCGGCTGCCGGAGACCACCCAGGGGTACATGGTGTACGCCAGGTCACCGGCCGGGGCCGGGGTAAGACCGAGCCGGTGCAGCCGGGCGGCGGTGCCCAGGGCCAGCGAGGCGGGCAGCTCCATCCGGCGGATGCCGGTGATCTCCTCCACCTCCTCCTGCTCCAGCCAGCCGTCGCAGCCGACGGTGACCTCGCCCTCGACCAGGCCGAGCGCCGCGTACTCCAGCGCCGTGGTCAGGTCGTCCACGTGGCAGAACTGCCAGCACGGCCGCGAGCCCGCCACCACCAGCAGCCGGGGGGCCTCGAAGTGCCTGGTCAGCACGGTGTCCACCTCGGGTCCCACCACCACGGCGGGGCGCAGCACGGTCACCGAGAGGCCGGGGTGCGCCATCGGCGCGCGGCGTCCCAGCCGTTCGATCTCCAGCAGGTCGCCGACCAGCGACGCCTCCTCGGTCGCGCGCAGCGGCGCGTCCTCGGCCAGCGGGATCTCGTTGTCGTCCAGCGCGCCGTAGACCATCGCCGAGGTGCACAGCACCACCCGGTGCACCCCGGCCGCGGCGGCGGCGGTGAGCACGGTCTGGGTGCCGCGGACGTTGTAGGCGCTGCGGGTCTTCGGATCGGCGGTCATGCCCAGGTCCTGGGCCAGGTGCACCACCACGTCCACCCCGGCCAGCCGTTCGGCCACCGCCGGGTCCCGGACGTCCAGCACCCGCCACTGCACCCCGGTGACCTCGCCCCGGCGCTCGTCGATGGCCAGCACCCGCTTCACCGCGGAGGAACCGGCCAGCCGGGCGGCCAGCAGCGCGCCGACCCCGGAGGCGGCCCCGGTCACGGCGACGACCAGCGGCGGACCGTCGTACTCGGGACCGGCTGCCGCGGGGGCGGCCGTCTCGGGGCTGGGGACGGCCTCCTCCGCGCCCTCCGGACCGCCCTGCTCAGCGGTCAGCCCAGAGCGAACGTGCGAAGGTGGGGAACTCACCGGCTCTCCTTCACGGTTAATTTTGATGCGTACGTGTGATGCGTACGCACGTGTCACGTATCGACCATCCTGCCCGAGGCGGAGGTGTGGCGGTGCACCCGGCACGGGCGGTGCCCGGCTCAGGCCGGAATCCACCCGTCCCGCTGCCCCGTTCCGCCGCCCTCGGGCGCACCCTCCCGCCGCTCGGAGCGACGGCCGACGAGATCGAGGCAACTCGTGAGCGACTTCCCCTTCGGCTTCGGCCCGCCCCCCGAGGAGCCGGAGGACGGCAAGGACGGCGACACGCCCGACGGCAAGGGCTCGGGTTCCGGTTCGGGCTCGGGCTCCGGTTCGGGCGGCCCGGCGAACCCGTTCAACTTCGGCTTCGGCGGCATCCCCGGGATGCCCGGCGGCTCCGGCGGCTCGGGGAACCCGCTGGAGGGCCTGTTCGGGGCGATGAACCCCGGTGACCTCGGCGCGGCCTTCCAGCAGCTGGGCCAGATGCTGTCCTTCGACGGGGGCCCGGTGAACTGGGACCTCGCCAAGGACATCGCCCGGCAGGCCGTGGTCCAGGAGACCGAGGGCGGCTCGAAGGACCGTTCGGTAGGTGAGTCGGAACGGACCGCGGTCGCCGAGGCGGTCCGGCTGGCCGATCTCTGGCTCGATTCCGCCACCTCGTTCCCGTCCGGCGCGAGCAGCGCGGTCGCCTGGAGCCGGGCCGAGTGGATCGAGGCCACCCTTCCCGCCTGGAAGGAACTGGTCGACCCGGTCGCCGAGCGGGTCGCCACCGCCATGGGCGGTGTGGTCCCCGAGGAGATGCAGGCCATGGCGGGCCCGCTGCTCGGAGTGATGCGCAGCATGGGCGGCGCGATGTTCGGCACCCAGATCGGGCAGGCGCTGGGCGCGCTGGCCGCCGAGGTGGTCGGCTCCACCGACGTCGGACTGCCGCTCGGCCCGGCCGGCAAGGCCGCGCTGCTGCCGCAGAACATCGACGCGTTCGGCGAGGGCCTGTCCGTGCCGACCGACGAGATCCGGCTCTACCTGGCCCTGCGCGAGGCCGCCCACCAGCGGCTCTTCAACCATGTGCCGTGGCTCAGGCAGCACCTCTTCGGAGCGGTCGAGGCCTATGCGCGCGGCATCAAGGTCGACGCGAGCCGGCTGGAGGACCTGGTCGGCCAGATCGACCCCAGCAATCCCGAGTCGATGCAGGAGGCGATGTCAGGCGGGCTGTTCCAGCCCGAGGACACCCCCGAGCAGAAGGCCGCGCTGGCCCGGCTGGAAACCGCCCTCGCCCTGGTCGAGGGCTGGGTGGACGCGGTGGTGCACGCCGCGGCGGCCCCGCACCTGCCGCACGCCCCGGCGCTCCGCGAGACGCTGCGCCGCCGCCGCGCCTCCGGCGGGCCGGCCGAGCAGACCTTCGCCACCCTGGTCGGCCTGGAGCTCCGGCCGCGCCGGCTGCGGGACGCCTCCCGGCTGTGGGCCTCGCTCAGCGACGCCCGCGGCACCGACGGGCGGGACGCCCTGTGGCAGCACCCGGACATGCTGCCCACCGCCAAGGACCTGGACGACCCGGACGGCTTCGTGCACGGCGCCGACAGCCCGGCGGGCGAGGACGCGATCGACTTCTCCAAGCTGGACGAGATGCTCGGCCGGGCCGCCGCGGCCAATGAGAAGAACGACGAGGACGACAAGAACGACGACGAGGGCAAGGCGTGAGGGACCCGCTGCACGCGGACGCCGTCCGCACGCTCAAGGCCTGGTCCGCGCCCGACGACGAGGAGGACCTGCTGCGGCGGGACTACCTCGACCATCTGGAGGCGCGTCCCGACGGGGTGTGGCGCTCCTGCCGCCCGGCGCACATCACCGCGAGCGCGCTGGTGGTGGACGTCGAGCGCGGGCGGGTGCTGCTGACGCTGCACCCCAAGGTGGGGCTCTGGCTGCAGCTCGGCGGCCACTGCGAGCCGGGGGACGCCTCGCTGGCCGCGGCGGCGCTGCGGGAGGCGGTGGAGGAGTCCGGCATCGGTGACGGCCTGCTGCTGCAGCCCGCGGACGATCCGATGCCGGTGAAGCTGGACCGGCACGCGGTCCGCTGCGCGGGCCGGGACCAGCCGGAGAACACCCACCTGGACGTCCAGTACCTGGTGCTGGCCCCGGCCGACGCGGTGGAGCAGATCAGCGAGGAGTCGCTGGACCTGCGCTGGTTCGGCTTCGACACGCTGCCGACGCTGACCGACGGCTCGGTCCGCGACCTCACCGCCCGGGCCCGCAAGCTGCTGGGCTGAGAGGGGATACGCCTTAGCCGCAGCCGCCGAGGCTCTCGGGGTCGGACTCGGTCCGGGGGCCCGGCACGTGCGGCAGCCGGGCCGCCGCGACCACGCCCTCCAGGTAGCCGCGGGCCCGCTCGGTGCGCGGGTAGCCGGTCAGCAGCTCCCAGAACCGCGGCCCGTGGTCGGCCACCAGCAGATGGGCCAGCTCGTGCAGCAGCACGTAGTCGACCACGTACTCGGGCATGCCCTGGAGCCGGTGGGACAGCCGGATCGTGCCCTCGACCGGGGTGCAGGAGCCCCAGCGGGTGTTCTGGTTGGTGACCCAGCGGATGCTCACCGGGACCGCCCGGCCGCCCAAGTAGCGGGCGGAGAGCTCGGTGCCGCGGGCGGCCAGGGCGTCGTCGCCGAGGATCTGCCGGCTCTCCTGGGCGGCCAGCTTGTCCAGCATCTGGGCGACCCAGCGCTTCTCCTCGGCCGCCGACATCCGGGCCGGGATCAGCACCACCGTGCGGTCGCCCTCGCGGTAGGCGGAGACGGTACGGCTGCGCCGGGCGCTGCGGCGCACCTCGACGGGCTGCGCCGCCGGGCCGTCCTCGGACAGCTCCGAGGCACGCCGACGCGGCGCAGAGGGATGGGAATCCGGTCCGGCTGCCACGCGCCAGACGTTACCTGCTGGCACTGACAGAAGTCCTGCCTCCTGGCTGAATTGAAATCTCCCAACCGCCGCCCCCAGGGCCGGATATGGGCACATCTCCGGGCAAGCCGGACAGCACAGGGGTTCGTCGCTCCATGGTTCGTACGACCATCATCCCGAGGCTGTGGATAACTTTCCGCACGTCGGGGACGACGGGGGCATGCTCGGTCACGACCCCCTTCCGGATTCGGACCAAGGAGAACCATGCGCCCCTGTCTGAAACCCGCCATGCGCCGGGCCTGGCGTGACCGCCACACGCTGCAGTTCGGCGTCGGGCGGGCGCACGCGGCCGTGGTCGAGTCCGCCGGTCCCGCCGACGACGCCTTCCTGGACCTGCTCGACGGCACCAGGGAACGGGGGTCGCTGGCCGCCGCCGCGGCCGGCCTCGGCATCCCCGGCGAGCGGGTCGAGGCCCTGCTCGGCGAGCTGGAGCGGGTCGGCGCCCTGGACGACGCCACCGCCCGGCGGCCGCTGCTGGAGCTGCCGCCGGCCGAGCTGGCCCGGCTCGGCCCGGATCTGGCCGCGCTGTCGTTGGCCCGCCCGGAGCCGGGCAGCGCGCCCGCGCTGCTGCTGGCCAGGCGCCGCGCCAGGGTCCAGGTCAGAGGCGCCGGACGGGTGGGCGCCGCGGTGGCCGCCGTCCTCGCCGCTTCCGGGGTGGGCCGGGTCGAGGTGCTCGACAGCGGCACCGTGCTGGAGCAGGACACCTCCCCCTGCGGGCTGCTGGTCGCCGACACCGGCCGTCCCCGGGCCGCCGCGGCCAGGGCCGCGGTCCGCCGCGCGGCGCCGGGACGACCGGACGACAGGGCCGCCGGGCAGCACGCCCCCGACCTGGTGGTGATCGCTCCCCGGGGCGACTCGGCCGGGCTGCTGGCCGACCCGGGGCTCAGCCGGGAGCTGCTGCACGCCGGGATCCCGCACCTCTACGCCGGGGTGCTGGAGACCCTGGGCACCGTCGGCCCGTTCGTCCTGCCGGGCCGCTCGGCCTGCGGCGGCTGCCTCTCCCGGCACCGCGCGGACGAGGATCCGGCCTGGCCCCGGCTGCTGGCCCAGCACTGCTCCGGCCGCTCCGGCCGCCCGGGCGGCGGCGCCGGGTCCGCCGCCTGCGACAGCGCTCTGGCCACCACCGTGGCCGGTCTCGCCGCCCTGCACAGCCTGATGTTCCTGGACGGCGGATCACCCCCTAGCCTGGGCGGGTGGGCCGAGGTGTCCATGCTGGACGGCTCGATGCGGCGCCGCCCGCTCGAGGCCCACCCGGACTGCGGCTGCTGCTGGAGCCCGGCGCCGGGCGGTGCCCGACCCGGCGGAGAATCCCCTGGGGGGACAATGATGGCAACCCTTGATCCACCGACTGGGAGGCAAGCGTGAGCGATCTTCCGCGCAAGGCCGTCGTCCGCACGGCCAAACTCGCCGCGCTGCCGCTCGGCTTCGCCGGCCGCGCCACCCTCGGGCTCGGCAAGCGCCTCGGTGGAAGACCGGCCGAGGAGGTCACCGCCGAACTGCAGCAGCGCACCGCCGACCAGCTGTTCGCCACCCTCGGCTCGCTCAAGGGCGGGGCGATGAAATTCGGCCAGGCCCTGTCGGTGTTCGAGGCCGCCCTGCCGGAGGAGGTGGCCGGCCCCTACCGGGCCGCGCTGACCAAGCTCCAGGAGGCCGCGCCGCCGATGCCGGCCGCCTCGGTGCACGCCGCGCTCGCGGAACGGCTCGGCTCGGACTGGCGCGACCTCTTCCAGGAGTTCGAGGACAAGCCGGCCGCGGCGGCCTCGATCGGCCAGGTGCACCGCGCGGTCTGGCACGACGGGCGGACGGTCGCGGTCAAGGTGCAGTACCCGGGCGCGGGGGCCGCGCTGCTCTCGGACCTGACCCAGCTCGGCCGGGTGGCCCGGCTGATCGGCCCGCTGATCCCCGGGCTCGATGTGAAACCGCTGATCAACGAGCTGCGGAACCGGGTCACCGAGGAGCTGGACTACGCCCTGGAAGCACAGGCCCAGCGGGTCCACGCCGAGGAGTTCGCCGACGACTGGGACATCTCGGTCCCGCGGGTGGTGGCCCAGGGCGACCAAGTGCTGGTCACCGAGTGGATGGAGGGCATCCCGCTGTCCGAGGTGATCAGCGAAGGCACCAGGGAGCAGCGGGACCGGGCCGGGCAGCTGCTGGCCCGCTTCCTCTTCGCCGGACCGGCCAGGACCGGCCTGCTGCACGCCGACCCGCACCCGGGGAACTTCCGGCTGCTGGTCGACGAGGGCCCGGCCGAGGGCTGGCGGCTCGGCGTGCTGGACTTCGGCACGGTCGACCGGCTACCGGAGGGGCTGCCGCTGCCGATAGGGACCGCGCTGCGGATGGCCCTGTCCGACGACGCCGCCGGGGTGCTGGACATGCTCCGGCAGGAGGGCTTCGTCAAGCCGGGGATCTCCCTGGACCCGGCGGCGGTGCTGGACTACCTGCTGCCGATCATCGAGCCCGCCGCGGTCGACGACTTCCACTTCACCAGGAGCTGGATGCGGGCCCAGGCGGCCCGGGTCGGCGACCCCCGCTCCCCCGCGTACGCGCTGGGGCGCCAGCTGAACCTGCCCCCGTCGTACCTGCTGATACACCGGGTGACGCTGAGCACCATCGGCGTGCTCTGCCAGCTGGACGCCAACGCCCAGCTGCGCGCGGAACTGCTGGAGTGGCTGCCCGGCTTCGCCGAGTCCGAGGACTGGGTCGGGGCCTGACCCCTGCGGACAGCCCGCAGGCCCGGAACCGTGACGGTTCCGGGCCTGCTCAGATGTGATGTGTGTACGTGTTCGTTACTGCATGACCACGGTGGCGAGCGCCTTGCGCGCGCGCAGGGTCATTCGCTCGGCCTTGCTCTTGAGCCGGAGCGCACGGATGAGCCGTTCGTGCTCCGCCTCCTGCAGGCGTTCTTGCATATGGACACGGGCCAGGGCTTCGGGCATGAGTTGCATGTGGAGGCTCCTACTGGGGTTGCTCGCGGCTTCGGTACCGCGGCTGGTTTCGGGGGTGCTGGTGGTGAGGGACATCAGGGCCTGCTTGTCGGACGAGGGATCGATGGACGGATGGAAGGCTGCGTTCGCGGCCCGGTCGGTCTCGGCTGCGGCTTCCCGCACGGACCGGAGGAGAGCGTTCGCCGGGCTGTGCCTGGCGGTCATGCGACGACCTCGTTCTTGCGCGGACGGCCACGGGGCCGCTTCCGGGCGACAACGACACCCTGGACGAAGAGCTCCCCGCCCCAGACGCCCCAGGGCTCCCGGCGCTCGAGCGCGCCCTGCAGGCAGGACTCCTTGACCGGGCAGGTCCCGCAGAGGGACTTCGCGTACTCGACGTCGGCCGGGGTCTCGGCGAAGAAGACCTCGGGGTCGAGGGCACGACAGGGGATGGGTGCGCCGAGGGTCTCGGCGTCGTCGTACGCGGTGATCTGCATAAGGGATACCTCCGGGGGGTGGGCCTGCTCGGTGGGTGGGGCGGGCGGGGCGGTCGGGCTGGGCGGGGCGGTCACCGATGACACGTTGTCCTCGTGCTCTCTCTGGGGTCCTGCTGGTCGTGGACTGGCTGCGCGTGGCTGCTGGGCAAAACAGAAGGGCCGCGATTCCCTGAACGGGATCCGCGGCCCTGGAGGCGATCTGACGCGTGGTCAGGTTCGTTCTCTCCAGGGTTCAGGACCGCGGAAGGTCCGCTCTGCGTGGTGCTGCGACTTCTTGCTGTTCTGCGCCAGGACCTGCTGGTGGTTTCCGGCACCCGCTGCATAGACGTAGCCACGATTGGCTCCGACTGCTGCTACGAGTGCCGACGGGTCGCTCGGGATGCCGGCACCTCGCGTGATCGTCCACAGGGCGGACAGATCGCTGCCTTCGAGGCCACCGAAACCGGGGATGGCGGGGGCGACAAAGGACAGAGCGGCGGCGGGCATGCCGAAGCAGGCGGCGGTCATGGGCCGACCAGTCGTTTTGATCAGGGTTGTCTTCACAATGTCCGCCTCCTCTCGGCGTGCTCGGAACCCGGCGAACCGGGAGCCTCAATGGTCAGTTGTCTTGGTGGTGCGGGTGTGACTGGTGGTGCTGGTGGGGCGGCGACGGCCTCGTTTCCTTGACCGTCTCCGGCACGCTAGTGTGCCGCCCGCTGCGGGCGCAAACTATTTTTCCAATGAGTTCTCAGGAACGCCGTGCTCGTCCCAGTCGTCCGGAATGTCGTCCGATTCGCCCGGATCGGAGTCGGCAGGAGACTCACCACGACACAACGACAGCACGGCGCTCCCGTACTTGTCCAGCTTCGCCCGGCCGACTCCGGCGATTCCAGCCAGTTCGGCGACCGAACCGGGGGCGTCCTCGGCGATGGCGACCAGGGTGGCGTCGGTGAAGACGCAGTAGGCCGGCAGGCTCTGCGCCTTGGCCTGGCCGCCGCGCCAGTCCCGGAGCCGCTCGTAGAGGCCCTCGTCCATGTGCGAGGGGCAGCTCTCGCAGCGGCGCAGCTTGCGCTCCACCGCCTCGGTGAGCACCCGGTCGCAGACCCGGCACTTCAGCGGCGCCTTGGCCCGGCTCCGGCCGCCCACTGCGGACCCGGCTCCGGCTCCGGTGCTCCGGCTGCCGCCGCCGACCCCGCGTCCCGGCGTCGAGGAGCCCGGGCGCAGCCCGTCCAGGAAGCGGGAGGGCCGGCGGGACGCCCGGCCGCCGGGAGAGCGGGAGAGCGCCCAGGACAGGGTCAGCCAGGCCCGGGCCCGGGTCACCCCGACGTAGAGCAGCCGGCGCTCCTCCTCGATCTGCTCGTCGGTCTTGGCATAGGTGATCGGCAGCATCCCCTCGGTGAGGCCGACCAGGAAGACCGCGTCCCACTCCAGGCCCTTGGCGGAGTGCAGTGAGGCGAGGGTGACCCCCTCGACCACCGGGGCGTGCTGGGCGGCGGCGCGGGCGCCGAGCTCGGCGACATAGGCGGCGAGGCCGGCCGGCAGCCCGGCGGCCCGCTGCCCGGCCTCGAACTCCTCGGCCAGCCGGACCAGCGCCGCCAGCGACTCCCAGCGTTCGCGGACCGCGCCGCCGCCGGCCGGCGGCTGGACGCTGAAGCCCTCGGTCGACAGCACCGCGCGGACCTGTCCGGCCAGGCCCTCCGGCGCCTGGTCCAGCATCGGGTCGCTGCTGCCGCGGGCCGCGCCGCGCAGCAGGGTCACCGCGTTGCCGACCTCGCGGCGCTCGAAGAAGCGCTCGGCGCCCTTCAGCTGGTAGGCGATGCCGAGGTCGGCCAGGGCCTGCTCGTAGACCGCGGACTGGCCGTTGGTGCGGAACAGCACCGCGATCTCGCTGGCCCGGACGCCGGAGGAGAGCAGCGCCTGGATCCGCTTGGCGGTGCCCTCGGCCTCGGTCGGCTCGTCCTGGTACTCGGTGTAGGCCGGGTCGGGGCCCGGCTCGCGCTGGGAGACCAGTTCCAGCCGGTGCTGTGCGGCCTGGCCGCGGGCCTGGGCCAGCAGGCCGTTGGCGAGGTGCACCACCTGCGGGGTGGAGCGGTAGTCGCGGACCAGCTTCACCACCGTGGCGTCCGGGTGCTTCAGCCGGAAGTCCAGCAGGTAGGAGGGGGTGGCCCCGGTGAAGGAGTAGATGGTCTGGCTGGCGTCGCCGACCACGCAGAGGCTGGAGCGCGGGCCGAGCCAGAGGTCGAGCAGCCGCTGCTGCAGCGGCGAGACGTCCTGGTACTCGTCCACCACGAAGTGCTGGTACTGGGCCCTGACCTGGTCGGCGACCTCGGCCCGGTCCTCCAGCACGCCCACCGCGAGCAGCAGCACGTCCTCGAAGTCGATCACCCCGCGGTCGCGCTTGAGCTCCTCGTAGACCTTGTAGACCTGGCGGATCTCGGCCGGATCCCGCGGGGCCTCGCGGCCGGCCTTGCGGACCGCGGCGGGGTAGTCCTCGGGGACGGTCTGGGTGACCTTGGCCCACTCGATCTCGCCGGTGAGGTCCCGCAGTTCGGTGCGCTCCACCCGGAGCCGGCAGCGGGCGGCGGCCTCGGCCACCAGCTGGATCTTGCGCTCCACCAGCCGCGGCAGCTCGCCGCCGACCACCCGCGGCCAGAAGTACTGGAGCTGGCGCAGCGCCGCCGAGTGGAAGGTCCTGGCCTGGACCCCCTCGGCGCCGAGCTGGCGCAGCCGCCCGCGCATCTCCCCGGCCGCCCGGGCGGTGAAGGTGACCGCGAGCACCCGCTGCGGCTGCATCACGCCGCTGCGGACGCCGTAGGCGATCCGGTGGGTGATGGCCCTGGTCTTGCCGGTCCCCGCGCCCGCGAGGACGCAGACGGGGCCGCTGAGGGCGGTGGCGACGGCGCGCTGCTCCGGGTCCAGACCGGCGAGCACGGCGTCGGCGTCGCCGTGGCGGGTGACGTCGCTGGGGAGGGGCTGGGCGCCCGGGAGCTGAGCCTGCATGGGCCCATCCTCTCAAGCCCGGCCGCCGGCCCGGCACCGTTGTCCACAGCTCCGGTGTGTAGATATACCTCTCGTGCGCCTCCCGCCCGCTGCCCGTACGCCTACGGAATTCCGTGGCACGGCCAGGCGTTGCAGCAGTGCCCACCGGACCGGACCGACCCAAGGAGAGATCCTCGATGCCCGCCACGATCACGATGTACAGCACCACCTGGTGCGGTTACTGCCGTCGGCTGAAGTCCCAGCTGGACCGCGAGGGGATCGGCTACGCCGAGGTCAACATCGAGGAGGACCCGGCGTCGGCCGCGTTCGTCGAGAAGGTCAACGGCGGCAACCAGGTGGTGCCGACGGTGCTGGTGGTCCCCGAGGGCGGCGAGCAGGTCGTGATGACCAACCCGAGCCTGGCCCAGGTGAAGAAGGCCGCCGGCGTCTGACGTACGGCACCCGAAGCAAATGAAATGCCCCCACGGACACATTCGTTCCGATGGGGGCATTTTCTGTCAGGAATTCATTCCTTCCGTTCACCGAGGCTGTAGACCAGTCGATTGCGGTCCGCGCAGTAGCGGGTCTCGGTGACCCGGATCGGGCCTTTCCCGGTGAATCCGGTGCGCAGCTGGACCAGCAGCGGGACACCCGGCCCGGCCTGGAACCACTGCGCCTCCTCGGGGTTCGGCATCCGCGCGGCCAGCTCGTCCACGCAGCCGATCTCCACGTGCCCGGCCGCCCCGAGCGCGACCTCGTCGCCGCCGGCCACCGGGTCGGGGTCCATCAGCGCGGTGCTGGCCGCCAGCGCCACCGGGTAGTGGCTCTCCTCGATGGACCAGGGCTCGCCGTCCATGTGCCGCAGCACCCGACGCAGCACAACGGCCTCACCTGCGGCGATGCGCAGCCGGTCGGTGATGTCGGTGGTCGCTCGTACGATCAGCATCTGGAAGTCCGCGGTGAGCTTCCGGCCCGCCCGTTCCGCTTCCCGGGCGTACGAGAGCGACGGAGGGGTGAGCGGTGTCGCCGCGGCGCCGGCCGCCGGGGACAGGTAGGCGTGGTGGTCCAGGACCGGGTGGTCCTTGAGATAGGTCCCCTTGCCCTGGACCCGGACCAGAAGCCCCTCATTGACCAGCACATCGACCGCAAGTCGGACAGTATTACGAGCGACACCGTATTGGCTTTCCAGCTCGCTCTCGACCGGCAGGGCCTCGCCAGCCTGCCATTCACCTGCCATGATCCGACGACGAAGATCCGCGGCCAGTCGCTGGTATTTGGGGGCCTGACCCGGGCCACGAGAAATGTTCACCAGGTGAATGTAGCCATTTCACTTGCGCGGCATCCGAGAAACCAGCCAACATAAGTCAAGATTGGAGCAATCCCAACTATTCCAACCACTTGCGTGCTAACGCTTTCCATGCCCTGAATGCAGCAATGCCGTTGCCGTCGCCCCGGAGGCGGCCGCAGCGGTAGACCCGTACGTCAGCCATCTCGCACGGCCGGAGCAGCCACGATGAACAACCGGAGAGCCTGGGCCGCGATCGCCTCCTTCCCCCCGGACCCGCAGAACGTCCGCCACGCCCGGCGGATCACCAGGACCGCGCTGGCGGCCTGGGGCGCGCCCGACCTCATCGACAGTGCGGAGATGCTGGTCTCCGAGCTGGTCACCAACGCCCTGCTGTACGGCCGCGGGCCGGTCGACCTGACCCTGGCCCTGACCGGCCGGAGCCTGCGGATCGCGGTCACCGACGAGGGCACCTCGCTGCCCGTGCCGAAGGAGGCCGGGGCGGACGCCCAGGGCGGACGCGGCCTGGCCATCGTCGAGCTGCTCGCCGACAGCTGGGAGGTGGTGGTCCGGCTCACCGGGAAGACGGTGACCTGTGTGCTGACCCTCCAGCCGACCGCGCCCGACCCGCGCTGGAGCGGCACCGCCGAGGAGCAGGAGCTGGCGGCGGCCGAGCCGGTGGAGGTCGGGACACGCCGACGCCGTGTCCGCCCTTCGGGTGAACACGGCGCCTGAAGCACACAGGGGGCGCGCGACGCGCTCCCGCACCACCAGTCGTACGGCCGTGCCGTACGACGACTACCAGCGGGCGGACTCCGGCAGCGGGCCGCCGTACCAGAGTTCGACCAGTCGGCGGGCGATGGAGATCCCGGAGGGCGGCAGCACCTCGCCGCTCTCCATCCCGGCCCGCAGCTCCTCGCGGCTGAACCAGCGGGCCTCGGAGAGCTCCTCGCCGTCGACGGTGATCTCGGTCGCGCCCGCACGCCGGTCGGCCCGGGCCGTGAAGCCCAGCATCAGGCTGGACGGGAACGGCCAGGGCTGGCTGGCGACGTACTCGACCGTGGCCAGGTCGACCACGACGCCGGCCTCCTCGGCGACCTCACGGGCCACCGCCTGCTCCAGCGACTCCCCCGGCTCGACGAACCCGGCCAGGGTCGAGTAGCGCCCCTCCGGCCACAGCGCCTGACGGCCCAGCAGCGCCCGGTCCTGCTCGTCGGTGACCATCATGATCACCGCGGCGTCGGTCCGCGGGTAGTGCTCGTGCGCGCAGGAGGTGCAGCGCCGGACGTGGCCCGCCGCGGCCGGGACGGTGGGGTGCCCGCAGCGCGAGCAGAAGCGGTGCGAGCGGTGCCAGTTCTCCAGGGCCACCGCGTGCACCAGCAGCCCCGCGTCCCGGTCCTGGAGCAGTGCGCCGACCTCGCGCAGCCCGGCCGGACGGGCCTCCCCGTCCAGCCGACCCGGCAGCGAGGGCAGCGCCAGCGCGAAGTACGCGACCCCGTCCTCGCCGGTGCCGAGGAAGTAGCGCTCGCCGCCCTCCGGCGCCTCGAAGCTGGCCAGCAGCACCAGTTCGCTGCCCGCGGCGGTGTCCACCACGAAGGCCTGGCCCTCGGCCACCGCCAGCACCCGGGTGTCCGGGTGGCTCCAGGCGGCGGCCAGCCAGGGTTCGTCCTGCCGGTGCTCCGCCGCCCGGTCCACACCCGCGCGGGACAGCGCGAGCGGCGGGTACGGCACGGCGGGTTCCTGCGACTGCTGAGACTGCACGGTCACGCGCTACCCAACTCCCCGTTGTTCCAGTTCTCGGCCAGGTCGCCCCAGAGGTAGGCCGAGGTCTCCACGCCCTTGGCCAGCAGGTCGAGTTCGACCTTCTCGTTCACCGAGTGCCAGCCGTCCGACGGAACCGAGATACCCAGGAAGAGCACCGGCGCACCCAGCACGTCCTGCAGATCCGCCGCGGGCCCCGACCCGCCCTCGCGGGTGAAGAGGATCTTCTGTTCGAACGCCCGGCCCATCGAGCGGACCACCGACCGCAGCGCCGGGTGGTCCAGCGGGGTCAGGCAGGGCCGGGTGGTGCCGGTGAAGGTGATCCGGTGGCCGATCCCGGCCGGGAGCACCGAGGCCACCCAGTCGGTCACCGCCTGGCGGACCTTGTCCACGTCCTGGCCCGCCACCAGCCGGAAGGACAGCTTGAGGTGCGCCGAGGACGGCACGATGGTCTTGCCGCCGGGCCCGGTGTAGCCGCCCCAGATGCCGTTGACCTCGGCGGTCGGCCTGGCCCAGATCCGCTCCAGGGTGCTGAAGCCCTGCTCGCCCAGGGTGGCCCCGGACTTGGCCACGCCCAGCCACTCGGCCTCGTCGAAGGGCAGCTCGGCGAACAGCTCCCGCTCCCGCTCGGTGAGTTCGACCACTCCGTCGTAGAAGCCGGGGACCGCCACCCGCCGGTCGGCGTCGTGCAGCTGCGCCACCAGCCGGGCCGCCTCGGTGGCCGGGTTGGGCACCGCGCCGCCGAAGGAGCCGGAGTGGATGTCCTGCGCGGGCCCGGTCAGGTCGATCTGCAGCTCCACCATGCCGCGCATACCGGTGCAGACGGTCGGGGTCTGCTCGGCCCACATGCCGGTGTCCGAGATCATCACCACATCCGCGGCCAGCCGGTCGGCGTGCTCGCGGATCAGCGCGCCGAAGTTCGGCGAACCGGACTCCTCCTCGCCCTCGATCAGCAGCTTGAGGTTGACGGCGGGCGCACTGCGGCCGGTCGCGGCCAGATGGGCCCGGACACCCAGGGTGTGGAAGAAGACCTGGCCCTTGTCGTCGGCCGCGCCGCGCGCGTACATCCGGCCGCCGGTCACCACCGGCTCGAACGGGTCGGTGGCCCAGCCGTCCTCGCGGGCGGCGGGCTGGACGTCGTGGTGGCCGTACACCAGTACGGTCGGCGCGGCGGGGTCGCCCGAGGGCCACTCGGCGAAGACGGCGGGCAGGCCGCCGTTCGCGGTCTCCCACACCTCGGCGACCGGGAAGCCGGTCGCCCGCAGCTTGTCGGCGAGCCACTCGGCGGAGCGGCGCACCTCCCCCGCCCGACCGGGGTCGGCGGAGACCGAAGGGATGCGAAGCCAGTCCGCGAGCTCGTCGAGGAAGGCAGGGCGGTGTTCGGCGATGAACTCGCGGACCGCGCTGTCCGGGGAAGTCGTCATGGTGACGACTCTAGTTCGAACCTGAACCGGGTCCCTCCGGCCCCCCGGCCGGAGGGACCCGGTTCAGGGCGTTCAGCCGGTACGGCGGGTCAGCACCACCCGGGAGCGGGTGAAACCTGCCGCCAGCAGCCAGGCCATCAGCGGCAGCCCGACCACGACCAGCGCCATGGTGCCCCAGGGCACGTCCAGCGGGGTGGTCGGCGCCCCGATGGAGACGCTGCCGTCCGAGGCCGAGTAGGTGGTGGCCATGGTGGAGGCGTGGACGCCCCACAGCGCCGCGGCCGGCACCAGTCCCGCCGCCGCGCCCAGGATCGCCCCCATGGTGGCGATCACCGCGCACTGGAACCCGGAGAGGGTGCGCCGGATCTTGGGCGCCGCCCCCACCGCGGCCAGGGTGGCCAGGTCGGCCTGGGAGTCCGCCGCCGCCAGTCCGGTGGCGATGCCGGCCGCCGCCACCGCGACCACCGAGGCGACCAGGGCGAGGATGATCGCGATCGCGCTGTTGGTGCCCTGGTAGCCGCGCTCCACGTTCACCGTGGCGTCGCCGATCCGGGTCACGGCCGCGGAGGCCCGCTGCTGGGCGGCGGAGTCCGTGGCCCGGTCCGGCAGCCAGACCGATCCGGCCGGCGCCGCCGTCAGCCCCAGCGCCCGGGCGGTGGCCGGGCTCATCAGGGCGCCGGGCGACCCCGCCACGGCGTGGTAGGACACCGCCGGGGCGTTGATCGTCCTGCTGCTGTCGGTCCCGGCGCCCCCGGAGGCCGGGGAGTTGCCGGTGACCTCGACGCTGAGCGCCACCTTGCCGTTCTCGACGTAGCGCGGGTCGGCCACCAGGACCTTGCCTGCCGCGAGGGCCGCGACGGCGGCCGGGTCGCTGCTCCCGCCCAGGTTGCGCAGCACCGTGGCGTCACCGGCGGCGACGGAGCCGAAGTACGAGTAGGAGACCGCGTACCGGTTCTGCCGGCAGCGGGGGTCGTCCTTGACCATGGCCCTGATCTCGGCGGAGCTGTACGTCTTCGCGGGACTGCCCTTGGCGTCCAGGGCGTCGATCGGGCAGACCCGGTCGGCCGGGAGCACCGTCCCGACATAGCCGCAGTCGTGGTCGCCCAGGCAGTCCGCGCCGGAGACGCCCACCGCGTAGACGTCACCGCGCGGGCCGAGCCCGGCGATGCTCTGCTCCACCGCGGCGCTCTGCCGCGCCAGGGCGCCGGTCCGGTCGGCGGTGCCGGAAACCACACCGTTCGTGGACTCCGGCTGCAGCACGACCGCGTTGCGCGGGGCCGACGCCTGGTACTCGGCCCGGTACTCGACGTCCGAGCTGCCCTGGTAGGCGGTCACCGCGATCGCCCCGGCGACCGCCGCCATCACCGCGGCGACAGCGGGCGCGGTACGCCCCCGGTGCCGGGTGGAGTCCCGCAGCGCCAGCCGCGGGCCGAGCGGCAGCCAGCGGCTCAACCGGCCGAACAGCCCGACCAGGAACGGGATGCAGGCGACCAGGCCGAGTTCGGCGATCATCGAGCCGCCCATGATGGCGGCGGTCTGGCCGCCGACGCTCGCGCCGAGCAGCGCCAGCGCGGTGCCCAGGACGACCACCAGCGCGCCGATCACGGTGAGCTTCTTGGACGGCGCCCTGACGTCGCCGCGGCCGGTCAGCGACGCCAGCACGTTCTGCCGGGACGCCTGCACCGCCGGGACGACCGCCGCGAGCAGCCCGGTGACCAGGCCCACGGCCACGATCCCGACCAGGTCGAGCGGTTGCAGGGTGAACCCCCCGAAGCGCTTGCCGACCAGGTCCTCCAGGGCGCCGCGGCCGATGGCGACGGCCGCCGCCGCCACCACGATGCCGATCAGCGCCCCGGTGGCGCCCAGCACCACACCGCCGCCGAGGACCACGTTGCGGATGTGGGAGCGGTTGCCGCCGGCCGCCGCGAGCAGCCCGAGCTGGCGCCGGGAGCGCCGCGCCCCGACCGCGAAGGCGGGTCCCGCCAGCAGCACGATCTCCAGCAGCGCCATCCCGACCACGGTGGCCACCACGGTCACCGCCTCGGAGTTGAGGCCGCCGCCCCCGCCCCCGTTCCCATTGGCGTAGTAGGGGACCTCGCTGTCCGGCGGCGGGTCGGCGAGCACCGCGCGGGAGGCGACGCTGAAGCCGAACAGGTTGGTCCGCTGGACGTCGGCCCAGCTGAAGGCCGCCCCGCCGGGGAGGGTGACCAGCCAGTCCCCGCTGTAGTTGTGGTCCGTGGACTGCTTGGGCAGCACCGAGGCCAGGTCCTGCGGCCGTCCGACCAGGCGGTCGCTCCTGAGGTCGTCGGGGAACTCGATCGCGGCGGTGATCGTCAGCGGCTGGGTGGAGCCGGACACGGTGGTGGTGCTGCCCAGGCGCAGACCGCTGTCGGAGAGGAACGCCGAGGTCGCCGCGACCTGGAAGGGAGCGTTCGGCAGCGTTCCCTGACGGAGCGTCACCATGCCCCGGAACACCGGGTCGGACAGGTCGAGGCCGGACACCTCGGCGTCGGTCACCCCGTACTTGGTGCTGACCCGGGTGAAGCTGCCCTGGTCGAACACGACGGTGCCGGCACCGGGCGGCAGCGCCTGCCTGAGCAGCTGGTCGACCGGCTGCCGGGTCCGCGCCTTCTGCTCCGCGGTCAGCTTCTGGTCGTCCTGGGAGGTGCCCTGGTCCGGGTCCGGGCCCTGCAGCAGCGGGACGCCGACCTCGTTGGCGCTGACGTACGCGACGGACGCGCCCATCCGCCGGTCGGCGGACTGCTGGGCGCTCAGCTCGGCGCTGCGGTAGGTGATGTCGGCGGTGGCGACCCCGAGCACCGGGACCGCGATCATGGCGATGACCAGGGCGCTGCGCCCCTTGGCGCGCAGCGCGTCGCGGCGGGCGATACGCAGGGCCACCCGCCAGGCGGCGAGCCTCACAGGGTGTCACCCCGGCCGCCGAGCAGGGCCCCGACCGGGGCCGGTCCGGTCTCGTCCACCAGCTTGCCGTCGCGCAGGAACACCACGCGGTCGGCCCAGCCGGCGTGGCCCGCCTCATGGGTGACCATCACGGCCGCGGCTCCGGCGTCGCAGCGGGCGCGCAGCACCGCGAGCACGGCCTCGCCGGTGCTGGAGTCCAGCGCGCCGGTGGGTTCGTCGGCGAGGACCAGCCTGCGGTCGCCGATCAGCGCGCGGGCGATCGCCACCCGCTGCTGCTGGCCGCCGGACATCTCGTCGGGGAAGCGGTCGGCGAGGTCGGCTATGCCGATCTCGGCGAGGGCGGCGAGCGCCTCGACCCGGGCCTTGCGGGCCGGCAGTCCGTCCAGCTCGCGCGGCAGGGAGACGTTCTCCGCCGCCGTCAGTGCCGGGATCAGGTTGAAGTCCTGGAACACATAGCCGATCGAACGCCGGCGCACCGCGGCCAGGCTCTTCCGTGAGAGCGCGCCCAGCTCCTGGCCCTCGACCAGCACCTGGCCCGAGCTGACCCCGTCCAGACCGCCGGCCAGGGTGAGCAGCGTGGACTTGCCGGAGCCGCTGGGGCCCATCACCGCGACGAACTCGCCCGGCAGTACCGCCAGGTCGACCCCGCTCAGCGCGTGCACCTGGGCGGCGCCCTGGCCGTGCACCCGGGACACCCCCCGCAGACGCAGGATCGCCCGGTCGGCGGCCTCCGTCCGCTGCTCCTCTGTGCTGCTCATCACTGCTGCTCCCCTCGTACGGCCGCCTTCGCGGCGGGTCTTGCGGCATGCCTGATCAGGCGGGTCTCGCAGTTGTTCAACCAGTGGATCTCGGCCTCGGCCTGGAAGATCAGCTGGTCCAGGACCAGCAGCCAGGCCAGGTCGTGGCTCTCCGCGGCCGGCCCCTCCACCGCCGCGAGGGCCCTGGCCTTGAGCCGGGTGCAGCCCTGGAGCGCGGCCATGGTGTGCGCCCGCTGGGCCTGGATCACCGCGGCGACGTCCACCTGGGAGTCCTCCAGGGCGCCCACGGTCACGGCCATGGCGAGCTTGATCGCGAGCTCGTCCCGCGGCGGGCTCTTCCGGTCCACCGGGGTGTCGAACCATTCCCGCAGCTCGATCCGCCCGGCGTCGGTGAGGGCGTAGAAGACATGGCCCTCGGCGTCCTCGCCGTGCGGCTTGACCAGGCCGTCCCGTTCCAGCCGACCGAGCGTGGTGTACACCTGGCCGACGTTCAGCGGCCAGGTCGCGCCGGTGCGGGCCTCGAACTCGGACCGCAGCTGGTAGCCGTAGCGCGGCCCCTGTTCGAGCAGCGCCAGCAGCCCGTGACGGATAGACATACTGAGTATGTATACCCGGTATGCAAGGGCTCTTCAAGCTCGGCTTTCCCCGGTACTGCCCGTTCATCCCGGCGCTATAGGTTCGGGGGGTGAGCCAACTCCGCATCGCGACCTTCAACCTGCTGCACGGGCAGCCGCTCGGCCCGGACGGCAGTCCGCTCCCCTACCCCGCCGACCCGGCCGCCCCGCTCGCCGAGGCGGTCGCCGCACTCGACGCGGACGTCCTGGCGATGCAGGAGGTCGACCGCTACCAGGAGCGTTCCGGCCTGGTCGACCAGACCGCGGTCGCCGCCAAGGCGCTCGGGGCCGACGACTGGCGCTTCGCCGCCGCCCTGCACGGCCGGCCCGCCCCCGGCGCGGGCTGGATCCCCGAGCCCGGCGTCCCCGGCTTCCAGGTGTACGGCCCGGACGAGATCGGCACCCGGGCCGAACTGCCCTCCTACGGCACCGCACTGATCACCCGGCTGCCGGTGCGGCAGTGGCGCACCCGGCGGTTCGCGCCGGCGCCGTTCGGACTGCCGCTGAAGGTCGCCGGACGGCGCGGGCTCACCCCCGTACCGGACGAGCCCAGAGCCGCGGTCGCCGCCGTGCTGGAGGGCCCCAGCGGCCCGTTCACCGTGGTCGCGGCGCACCTGTCGTTCGTGCCCGGCTGGAACATGGGCCAGCTGGCCGGGATCCGCCGCTGGATCGCCGACCTGCCCGCCCCGTACCTGCTGCTCGGGGACTTCAATCTGATCGGCCCGGTGCCGCGGACCGTCCTCGGCGGAGCCGCGCTGGTGGACGGGCTGGGCCCGGAGCGCTGGCGCGGGATCCCGCACGGACGGGAGGCGCGTGAGGCCCGGCGCGAGCGGCGCAGGCTGCGGGCGCGCCGGGGCGTGCACCTGCGGCCCCGCCCGGCGGCCCAGCGGGCCCAGCTGCCGCAGCGGGCGCTGCTGCAGGGCTGGCGGGATCTGGCCAGGACCCCCACCTATCCCGCGCACCGCCCCTCGGTGCAGTTCGACCATGTGCTGGCGGTCGGTGTGCCGCGCAGCGCGGTGCTCGGCACCGGGACCCCGGTGCTGGGGGTGTCCGACCACCGTCCGCTGGTGGTCGAGGTGGACCTCTGACGCTCCAGCGGGTGACGCGGCGTCAGTGCGGTCGGCCGATCGGGCTGCGGCGGGGGTGGCCGATGAAGCCGAACCGCCCGTCGCCGTTGCGGAACGGCACCGACGGCGGGGGGCCTAGACCCGCCGGGCAGTCCGCCGCCTCCCCGGCAGGGCGCGGCAGCAGCGGCGCGTACTGCAGCAGCAGCATCGCGGCGTCGTCGCCGAGCTGGCGGCCGACATGGCGGCGCACGTCCTGGTGCAGCCGGTCCAGCAGTTGGGCCGGATCGTCGCTGGTGGCGCAGTCGGGAAGGCGCTCGGCCAGCGGGTAGAAGCCGCCCCAGCGGTCGCGGGCCTCGATCACCCCGTCGGTGAACAGCAGCATCCGGTCGCCGTCCTGCAGCGGCAGTTCCAGCACCGGCGGGGCGACCTCGTCCGGTTCGAGCACCCCGAGCGGGGGCACCGGCCAGGCCGGGTCCAGCGCCTGGACCGGCCGGCCGCCGCGCAGCAGCAGCGGGGACGGGTGGCCGCAGTTGACGATCTCCGCCACCCGGTCCGGACGAACGCTGACCAGGGCCAGGGTGACGAACTCCTCCTCGGTGCCCTCGTGGTCGTTCTCGTGCAGGGCCCGGTGCAGGCTGTCGGCGAGCCAGCCGGCCACCCGGTCCAGCTGCGGCTCCTGGTGCGCGGCCTCGCGGAAGGCGCCGAGGACCGCGGCGGCCGTCTCCACCGCGCCGAGGCCCTTGCCGCGCACATCGCCGATCACCGCGCGGACGCCGTAGCGGGTCTGCACCACCTCGTAGAGGTCGCCGCCGATCCTGGCGTGCGCCGCCGCGGCGGCGTAGTGCACCGCCGTGCGCACCGGGCCGATCCTGGCCGGGATCGAGCGCAGCAGCACCCGCTGGGCCACCTCGGACACCAGCCGGGCGTCGGCGAGGGCCTTCTGCTGCCGGTTGCGCAGCAGCACGCTGGTCGCGCCGATCACGGTGATCAGGACGATGGCGAAGACGCTGGCCGAGTGGACCGACTCGCCCAGGGTGTCGTCGTAGGCGGCGAGGCCGAAGGCGGCCCCCACGGTGACCGCGCCGACGGCGAGCGGGTACCAGGTCCGGCTGGTGACGACGGCGGCGAGCGCGGGCCCGGCGGTCAGCGCGGGCTCGAAGGTCACATCGGGGTTGCCGCTGGAGTGGTCGAGGGCGAGGACCAGGGCGATGCCCAGAAAGGGCAGCACCCATATGACGCGGCTCCAACTGGTCGGACGACGGAACCTTCCGGCAACACTCAACGTGGTTTCTCCTGCGGGCGCTGTGCTGAAAGTGGGCAGGACCGGCTGTTTCTGGGCAGTTCTCCCAAGAGGCCGAAGTTGACTGGTTACTGACTCCACATTAGGCACGAAAAGGACATGCTGCACAGTCCTTTCACATATCTTCCGTGGCCCCTACACCCATGGACAGCCCATTCGGAGTAATGCCGGTCACCAGTCGCTCCAGTTCCTCCCGTCCCGGCAATGAATCCGGCCGCACCACGTCTCCGCTGCGTACATAGAGGAAAGCCGCCGAAACCCGGTCCAGCGGAACCCCGGCCGACTCGGCCCAGGCCAGCCGGTAGACCGCGAGTTGGAGCGGGTCCGCGGTCTGCTGACGGTTGGTCTTCCAGTCCACCACCTCGAACCCGCCGTCCCCGGAATCGCCGTCCCCGGTGCGGTAGACCGCGTCGATCCGGCCACGCACCACCCGGCCGCCCAGCAGCAGTTGGAACGGCGCCTCCACCCGGTACGGGGTGAGCGAGGCGTAGGGGGTGCGCAGAAACGCCTCCTTGAGCCGGGCCAGATCCCGTTCGTCCTCGATCCCGTCGTCCTCGGCGCCGGGCAGTTCGTCCTCGCCGAGCAGCATCAGCGGCTCGAACCTGGCCTCCACCCAGGCGTGGAAGCGGGTGCCGCGGCGGGCCGCGGGCTGCGGCGGACGCGGCATCGGCCGGGCCAGCTCCCGGGCGAAGCCCTCCGGGTCGGCGGCCAGCCGGAGCACCTGCGAAGCGGTCAGCGAGGCCGGCAGCGGCACGTCCCTGACCGTACGGCGGGCGCGCAGCAGCTCGCCGGAGAGGGCCTCCAGGTCACGGTCCCAGGAGGCGACCGTGCGGGCGTCCTCGGGGATCAGCGGCGGCGGGCCGTCGTCGGCCCCGTCGTACGCCTCGTCGTAGGGCCCCTCGTCCCAGAGGTCGTCCGGCGGCGGCTCCTCGTCCAGCGGCTCGGACGGCTCGGACGAGGCAGGCGGCTCCGACGACGACGGCAGCGGCGCCGCGGCGGCCGCGGCGAGGCCGGCCAGGACCCGCGTGCCGGCCTCGCGGCGAGCGGCCTGCGCCGCCGGGTCCAGCGGCAGCGGCCAGACCTGGTCCGCGGTGCGGGCCAGCGAGGGGTTCTCCGCGCCCTCCGCCGGCGGCTCCGCCCAGGCCTCGATCTCGCCGCCCACCCCGCTCTCGCAGTACTCGCGCAGTTCCTGCAGGAAGGAGGACGGCCCGCGCGGGCGCTTCTGCGAGGGCCCCCACCAGTGCCCGGAGGCCAGCAGCAGATCGCGGGGCCGGGTGAAGGCGACGTAGCCGAGCCGCAGTTCCTCGGTGGCGGCGTGCTCCTTCATCTCGGCGGTGAAGGCCTTCATCCCGACGCTGGTCCACGGCGGCGTCCCGGGCAGGGTCTCCCCGTCGCCGCGCAGCGCGTGCGGCAGCGCCTCGGGGCGGCTGGTCCAGCGCTCGCGGCCCTTCTCGCCCGGGAACACCCCCTTGACCAGGCCGGGCACCGCGACCACGTCCCACTCCAGTCCCTTGGACTTGTGCGCGGTGAGCACCTTCACCGTGTCGTCGCCGCCGGGGAGGGTGTTGTCCAGGCCCCGGTCGAACTCCTGGGCCGCCCGCAGGAAGCCGAGGAAGGCGGACAGCGAGGGGTCCCCGTCCAGGTCGGCGAATCCGGCCGCGACATCCAGGAAGGCGTGCAGGGTCTCCTTCCGCCGGGCGGCCAGGGCGTGCGGGGAGGCCGAGAGCTCGACTTCCAGGCCGGTCACCGCGAGCACCCGGTGCAGCACGTCCATCAGCGGCTCGGCGAGGGCCCGGCGCAGCTCCCGTATCTCGGCGGCGAGGCGGGCGAAGCGGGCCCTTGCCTCGTCGGAGAAGGGCAGCTCCGGCCCACCGGCCGGGTCCGGGTACAGAAAGGTCTCCAGCGCGTCGGCGAGCGAGACCACCTCGGTCGGGTCGGTGCCCGCGACGGCCCCGGCCAGCCGGTCCTGGTCGTCCCCGCCCCGGCCGACCCGGACCAGGTCGGCGGCACGGCGGCCGAGCAGCGCCAGGTCGCGCGGGCCGATCCGCCAGCGCGGGCCCACCAGCAGCCGCACCAGCGCCGCGTTGGCGGTCGGGTCCTGCAGCACCTCGCAGGTGGAGACCAGGTCGGCGACCTCGGGCAGGTTCAGCAGCCCGGACAGGCCGACCACCTCCACCGGGACGTCCCTGGCCACCAGCGCGGCATGGATGTCGGGGAACAGCTCGCGCCCGGCCCGGCAGAGCACCGCGATCCGGCCCGGCGGCGTCCCGGTGCGGACCAGGTGGGCGATGGAGTCGGCGAGCCAGGCCACCTCCTGGTCGTAGCTGTCCAGCAGGGCGCAGCGGAGGAAGCCGTCCCGTTCCGCGCCCGGGGCCGGGCGCAGGGCCGCCACGCCCTCGTGCATCTCCCGGAGCGGCGCCGCCAGGCGGTTGGCGAACTCCAGCAGCCGCCCGCCGCTGCGGCGGTTCTCACTGAGCGAGTAGCGGGCCGCGTCGGCGCCGTCGGCGGCCGGGAAGTGCCGGGGGAAGTCGTCCAGGTTGGCCACCGAGGCGCCGCGCCAGCCGTAGATCGCCTGGCAGGGGTCGCCGACGGCGGTGACCGGATGGCCACCGGAGTAGTGCTGGCTCTGACCGAACAGCCCGGCGAGCAGCAGCCGCTGGGCCACCGAGGTGTCCTGGTACTCGTCAAGCAGCACCACCCGGAACTGCTCCCGGAGCAGTCGGCCCACCTCGGGGCTGCCCTGGGCCAGCCGGGCGCAGGCGGCGATCTGGTCGCCGAAGTCCATCAGCCCCGCCTCCTGCTTGCGGCGGCGGTAGCGGCGGACCAGGTCGGTGAGCTCCAGCCGGGCAGCCGCCGCCTGCGGGACCTTGCGCAGCTCGTCATTGCTGAGTTTGGCCCGGGCCAGCTCGGCGATCAGGCCGGTGTCGAAGGCCTGCAGCCGGTCGGGCTCGACCAGGTGCTCGGCCAGCTCCCCGTCCAGGGTCAGCAGCTCGGCGATCAGCGTGGAGAATCCGCTGGTCAGCGCCGGGTACGGGCCCGGGGCGGCGCGCAGCACCCGGGCCGCCAGCTGGTAGCGGGTGGCGTCGGCGAGCAGCCGCACATCCGGTTCCAGGCCGATCCGCAGCCCGTGGTCCTTGAGCAGTCGCCCGGCGAAGGCGTGGTAGGTGGAGATCTCCGGCTCGCCGAGCACGTCCTCCGCCGTCAGCGGGTCGAGGTCGACCACCCCGGCCTGCACCAGCGCCCGGCGCACCCGCTCGGCCAGCTCCCCGGCCGCCTTGTTGGTGAAGGTCAGCCCCAGCACCTGCTCCGGCCGTACCTGCCCGGTGCCGACCAGCCAGACCACCCGGGCCGCCATCACCGTGGTCTTCCCCGAACCCGCGCCGGCCACGATCACCGCGGGCGCCAACGGCGCGGTGATCGCGCCGAGCTGCTCCTCGGTGAAGGGGATGCCGAGGAGCAGCCTGAGCTGGTCGGGGTGGGTGATGGCAGGACTCACCCCTGGAACGCTAGCGGTCGGCACCGACAGCCGCCGACCGGATCCCCGGCCCGACCGCTCCGTCACTCCACGACCTGGCGGCCCTCCGGGTGGCCGGTGCAGCTGCGGCGGAAGGAGCAGTGGTCGCAGCCGGGGCCGACGGTCGGGGTGAAGCGCTCGTTGACGATGCGGTCGGCGGCCTCGGCGAGCAGGCCCTCGATCCAGGCCGGGTCCTCCCGCAGCGAGGGCTGGGACTGCACCTTGGGCCGGTCCTCCTTGCCCTTGCCGGCCACCTGCCGCAGCTGCACCAGCTCCGCGCCGCCCGGCTCGGGGTGCTCGCCCTCGAACGCCTCCAGGCCGTCCACCGCGCCCTCGTCCACCGCCAGCTGGTAGACCCCGAGTTGAGGGTGTGTCAGCAGGTCGGGTCCGGAGACCGTGCGCTTGCCGGTCTTGAAGTCGACCACGAAGGCCGCGCCGGTCGCGGTGTCCTTCTCGACCCGGTCCATGCTGCCGCGGATCCGGACCAGGTGGTCGCCGACCTTCAGCTCCACCTCGAAGGGGTGCTCGGTGGCCACCGGGATCCGGCCGCGCTCGCTCGCGTGCCAGGTCAGGAAGCGCTCCAGGGCGGCCCTGGCCTCGCCCTTCTCCTGCTCGGACTTCCACGGCGCGTCGAAGGCCAGCGCGTCCCAGACCGTGTCGAGCCGCTCCATCAGCACCCCGAGGTCGGCCGGGGTCCGCCCGGAGCCGACCTCCTCGGCCAGCACATGCACCACATTGCCGAAGCCCTGCGCCCCGCTGGACGCCTGCTCCGCGTGCACCTCGCGGCCGAGGAACCACTGCAGGCCGCAGGAGTTGACCGACTCCAGCGCGCTGCCGGACAGCTGCAGCGGCTGCTCCGGGTCGCGGACCGGGACGGTGTTCACGGTCGGATCGGCCATCCCCCACCAGCGCTGCGGATGCGCCGAGGGCACCAGCGGGAAGCCGTCGTCGTCGGTCAGCGCCGCCAGCCGGACCAGCCGCTGGGCCGCCGCCTCGCGCAGCTCGGGGGTCCGGCTCAGGTCCACCGTGGCCGCCCGCAGCTCGGCGACCAGCGCGGCCACCGCGAGCGGACGGCGCGGACGGTGGGTCACGTCCTCGACCGTCACCTCGGGGACCCGGCTGCCGTCCTTGCCCTCCCGGTAGAGCTCGCGGAGGAAGCGGGAGGGCTCGTCCCCGTCCTCGGCCGGGGCCTTCACCGCGGTGACGATCAGCCGCTCCTTGGCCCGGGTCACCGCGACGTAGAACAGCCGGCGCTCCTCGCCCAGCAGCGCGCCGGGGCTGAGCGGCTCGGCCAGGCCGTCCCGGCCGATCCGGTCCGCCTCCAGCAGCGAGCCGCGACGGCGCAGGTCGGGCCACAGGCCCTCCTGCACCCCGGCGACCACCACCAGCCGCCACTCCAGGCCCTTGGAGCGGTGCGCGGTGAGCAGCCGCACCGCGTCCGGGCGGACCGTGCGTCCGGACAGGGTGTCCGCGGCGATGTCCTGCTGCTCCAGCTCGGCCAGGAAGTTGAGCGCGCCGCGCGGGCCCTTCACCCGCTCCTCGGCCCGGGCCGCCGTCTCGAACAGGGCGCAGACCGCGTCCAGGTCGCGGTCGGCGTTGCGCCCGCCGCTGCCGGGGCGCAGCGCCGCGGTCTCCAGCCGGCGGCGCCAGCGCTCGGAGCCGTCCCAGAGCGCCCACAGCGCCTCCTCGGCGGAGGCACCGCCGGCGATCATCTCGCGGACCTTGCGCAGCAGCTGGCCCAGGTGCAGCGCCCGCCCGGCGAACGAGCGGTCCAGGGTGACCAGCCGCTCCGGCTCGGCCAGCGCCTCCCGGATCAGCACCTCGCCCGGCCGGACGGTACGGGTCGGCCCGGCCTCGGCGAGCTCCGGCCCGGGCCGCAGCGCCGCCCGCTCCTCCTCGCGCAGCGCGCGGCCGAGGCGGCGCAGGTCGGCGCCGTCCAGGCCGCCGAGCGGGCCGGTGAGCAGGGTGTGCGCCACCTCGGTGGTCAGCGGGTCCTGCCCGTACGGTTCCACGTCGGACGGGTGTTCCGGGTCGGGGGCCGCCTCCCGGTCGGCGCCGGTACGGTGCCGGTCCCGGACCGCGCCGACCGCGCACACCCGGAGCGCGGCCAGCAGCGGCGCGACCGCCGGCTCGGCGTGCAGCGGCAGGTCGTCGCCGTCGATCTCCAGCGGCACCCCGGCCGAGCTCAGCGCCCGCCGCACGCCGGGGATCGACCGGCCGCCGGCCCGGACCAGCACCGCCATCTCGCTCCACGGCACGCCGTCCTCCAGATGCGCGCGGCGCAGCAGGTCGGCGATGTTGTCCAGCTCGGATCCCGGCGTCGGGTAGGTGTAGACCTCGACCCGGCCTCCCTTCCCGCTGGGGATCAGCCTGCGGTGCTGCTCCAGCGCCGCGGCCGGGAGCCGTCCCATCGGCATCCGCTGGGTGACCGTACGGGTCGCCGCGAGCAGCAGCTCGCCGGAGCGGCGGGACACCCGCAGCACCCGGATCGCCGCCGGGCGGCCGTCCGCCTGCGGGAAGTCCCGGGGGAAGTCGAGGATGCCGTTGATGTCCGCGCCCCGGAAGGCGTAGATCGACTGGTCCGGGTCGCCGACCACGACCAGCTCCCGGCCGTCCCCGGCCAGCGCGCGCAGCAGCCGGACCTGGGCCGGGTCGGTGTCCTGGTACTCGTCGACGTAGACCACCCGGTACTGCCGCCGCAGCTGCTCGCGGACCTCGGGCCGTTCGGCCAGCAGCACCGCGCGGTGCACCAGCTCGGAGTAGTCCAGCACGCCCTGGGCGTCCAGCACGTCCAGGTACTGGGCCAGGAACTCGGCGGCGGCGTGCCAGTCCGGGCGGCCGACGCCCTCGGCGAAGCGGCGCAGCGCGTCCTCGCCGAGGCCCAGCTCACGGGCCCGGGCCAGCACCGCGCGGACCTCGTCGGCGAAGCCGCGGGTGGTCAGGCAGGCCCGCAGCTCGTCCGGCCAGCGGATGCCGAAGCCGCTGCGGGCGTCCTCCGCGCCGCCGGCCAGCAGTTCGCGGACCATCACGTCCTGCTCGGGCCCGGACAGCAGCCGGATCGGGTCGGCGAACAGCTCGGCGTCCTGGTGCGCCCGGACCAGGGCGTAGCAGAAGGAGTGGAACGTGGTGGCCTGCGGCACACCGCCCGCGCCCCCGACGCCCCCGGCCCCGCTGCGCGCGGTCATCCGGTCCCGCAGCTCCACGGCTGCCTTGCGGCTGAAGGTCAGCACCAGGATCTCCTCCGGCCCGACCCCCTCGGCGATCCGCTGGGTGACCGCCTCCACCAGCGTGGTGGTCTTCCCGGTTCCGGGCCCGGCCAGGACCAGCAGCGGGCCGCCCCGGTGCTCCACGACCGCCTGCTGGAAGGCGTCGAGCACGGGGGGCGCTGGGGTCGCGAGCGGGTCGCGCACCAGACGGTACGCGCCCCCGCGCACGGTGGTGGCGGGCTGCGGATTCATGGGGCCGGTCCAGGGGAGGTACAGGGACACGCAGGGGGTGAACGGGATCTCAGGTGCCTCCCGCTACCGCGAGCCTACGATCCTCCCCGTTTATCACCCTGTTGTCCCCCGTTCCCTGCAATCACCCCGACCCCGTCACCGGCCGTCCCAGCGGGCCCTGGCCAGGTCCACCCGGGGCAGGTCCTCGGCCGCCGCCGAGCCCCGGGCCGGACCCCGGCCGCGCACGCTCCGCAACGGGGTGCCCTCGATCCGGTACTGCTCCAGCGCCCGCAGCTCATGGCCCGGCAGCAGCGCGCCGTCCGCCCGCACCACCCGCCACCAGGGCACCGACCCGCCGTACAGCGCCATCACCCGGCCGACCTGGCGCGGGCCGCCCTGCTCCAGGAACTCGGCGACGTCACCGTAGGTCATCACCAGCCCGGCGGGGATCCGCTCCGTCAGTTCCAGCACCAGTTCGGCGAACGGCGGCAGCCCGCCCGGTTCCACGTCCGACCCGTCGTCATCACTCACCCGAGGCATTGTGTCCCACCCCACCGACACCAGGGGCTCCGGACGCCGAGGGACACCGACGGACACCGACACGTACGGACGGCACTGTCCAGGAACCTCCTCGCTCACCCGGGCGGAGGAATGTAGCATCCGGCCAGGACCCGCACAGGAACTCCACCGCACCGGAGCACCGCGGTCCGACACGCGTCCCCCACCCATGCCACCCTTGAAGGGTCGGTGACAGGCAACCAGAAGGCACACATTTCAGATGACCGGATCAAGCGCGAGCGCCGACCAGGCAGCGGACGCCTCCGGAGCCATGCCCGACGCCGTGTCCGACGACAGCCTGCGGCGACTGAACGACGAGGCCGCGGCGCTCACCACGGTCGACCTGGTCAAGCAGCCCGGATCCACCCTGCCGGCCGAGACCCGGGCCAGTTCCCACGTCTCGGTGGACGAGCCGCTGCTCGCCGCCCGGGTGCACCGCCCGGCCGACCTGATCCGCTTCCTGCTCGGCATCCTCGGCATCGCCGCCGTCTTCGTGCTGGCCAGCATCGCCACCTCCACCACCAGCGGCCTGCAGCTCGACATCGCCAGCGGGGTCACCAAGGTCCCCGACTTCCTGACCACCCTGACCGGGGTGGTCTCCACCGCCGCCGTGCTGATCGTGCCGCTGGCCTTCGCGGTGGAGCGGCTGGTCAAGCGGGACGGCCTGCGGGTCGCGGACGGGGTGCTGGCGGCGGTGCTGGCGCACGGCATCTCGCTGGCGGTCGACCTCTGGGTGGTGAAGTCGGCCCCCGAGTCGATCACGGCGGCGCTGACCGTGCCGATCCTCGGCACCACCTCGGTCACCGACCCGGTGCACGGCTACCTGACCCCGGTCATCGCCTATATGACCGCGGTGGGCATGGCCAGCCGCCCGCGCTGGCGGGTGGCGCTGTGGAGCGTGGTGCTGCTGGACAGCCTCTCCGAGCTGATCAGCGGCCACACCACCCCGCTGTCCATTGCAGCAACGATCCTGCTGGGCCTCAGCGTCGCCTACGGCACCCTCTACGCCGTCGGCACCCCGAACGTCCGCCCCACCGGTGAACACCTGCTGGCGGGGCTGCGAAAGGTCGGCTTCGCCCCGCTCAGCGCGCACCGCTCCTCGGACGGCCCCGAGGGCACCCGCCGCTATCTGGTGATCCAGGACTCGGCCTCGCCGCTGGACGTGCACGTCATCGACCGGGAGCAGCAGGCCACCGGCTTCTTCTACCGGCTCTGGCGACGGCTCCAGCTGCGCACCGTTGCCGTCCGCTCCAGCCCGCAGTCGCTGCGGCAGGCCCTGGAGCAGGAGGCCCTGATCGCCTACGCCGCCAACGCGGCCGGCGCGCACTCCCCCAAGCTGATCGCCACCTCGGAGCTGGGCCCCGACGCGGTGATCCTGGTCTACGAGCGGGTCGAGGGCCGCTCGCTGGAGGCCGCCGACGACGCCGAGCTGACCGACTCCGCGCTGGCCGACGCCTGGGCCTCGGTGAGGGCCCTGCACGACCGCAGGATCGCGCACCGCCGGCTCACCGCCGAATCCCTGCTGGTCACCAATACCGGCGGAATCTGCCTGATCAACCTGGCCGGCGGCGACATCGCCTCCGGCGAGCTGACCCTGCGGATGGACCTGGCGCAGATGCTGACCACGCTGGCGCTGCGGGTCGGCCCGGAGCGGGCCGTCGCCTCGGCCAACGCCGTGCTCGGCTCCGCCCGCACGGCCAGCGCGCTGCCGCTGCTGCAGCCGGTCGGGCTGCACCGCTCCACCCGGATCGCCCTGAAGCACCACAACCGGGACCGCAAGGCCGAGGTGGCCGCGGCCCGCGAGGAGCAGATCAAGTCCGGGGTCAAGGTCGAGGACGCGCTGGCGGACGTGCCCGACGCCGAGGACTTCCTCGGGCAGATCCGGGAGCAGATCCTGGAAGTGGTCCCCGAGGCCCCGGTGCACCCGGCCCGGCTGCAGCGGCTCAAGCCGAAGACCCTGATCACCGTCATCGCCGGCGCCTTCGCCGCGTACCTGCTGCTCGGCCAGCTGATCGCCAACAACCCGGTCACCGCGCTCTCCCACGCCAACTGGATCTGGGTGCTGGTGGCGCTGGCGGCCTCGGTGCTCAGCTATGTGGGCGCGGCGATGAGCCTGACCGGGTTCGTGCCGGAACGCCTGCCCTTCTGGCGCACCTTCATGGCGCAGGTGGCCGGATCCTTCGTCAAGCTGGTGGCCCCGGCCGCGGTCGGCGGGGTGGCGCTGAACGCCCGCTTCCTGCAGCGGGCCGGCATCCGCTCCGGCCAGGCGGTGGCCAGCGTGGGCGCGTCGCAGCTGGTCGGACTCGGGATGCACATCCTGCTGCTGCTGGGCTTCGGTTTCATCGCCGGCGGGACCGGCAACAACTCCGACATCCCCTCGTCCCGGTCGGTCATCGCCGGTCTGCTGATCGCGGCCGTGCTGGTGCTGGTGGCCGCCGCGATCCCGCCGCTGCGGCGCTGGCTCACCTCGCACGTCCGCAGCCTGTTCCTGGGCGTGGTCCCGCGGATGCTGGACCTGGTGCGCTCACCGGTCAAGCTGGCCACCGGGTTCGGCGGGATCATCCTGGTCTCGCTGGCCTTCGTGGCCTGCCTGGACGCCAGCATCCGCGCCTTCGGCGGCTCGCTGCCCTTCGCCACCATCGCGGTGATCTACCTGACCGGCAACGCGGCCGGCTCCGCGGTACCGGTGCCCGGCGGCATCGGCACCATCGACGCGGCGCTGATCACCCTGCTCAGCACGCTGGGCGGACTGCCCGGCACGGTGGCGGCGCCCGCGGTCATCGTGTTCCGGCTGATGACCTTCTGGCTCCCGGTCTTCCCCGGCTGGATCGCCTTCAGCTTCCTCCAGCGCAAGCAGGCGCTGTAGCACGCACGAAGGGCCCCGCCGTCCGGCGGGGCCCTTCGTCTTTGCTGCGGCCGGACTAGTACGTCGGCTTGGCCGGCTCGATCTGGTTGACCCAGCCGATGACGCCGCCGCCGACGTGCACCGCGTCCGAGAAGCCGGCCGAGTGCAGCACCGCCAGCACCTCGGCCGAGCGCACCCCGGTCTTGCAGTGCAGCACGATCTTCTTGTCCTGCGGCATCCGCTCCAGCGCGTCGCCCATCAGGAACTCGCCCTTGGGGATCAGCACCGCGCCCGGGATGTTGACGATCTCGTACTCGCCGGGCTCGCGGACGTCGATGAGGAAGATGTCCTCGTTGTCGTCCTGCCACTGCTTGAGCTGCTTGGGCGTGATGGTGGAGCCGATGGCCGCTTCCTGGGCCTCCTCGCTGACGACGCCGCAGAAGGCCTCGTAGTCGATCAGGTCGGTGACCGTCGGGTTCTCGCCGCAGAGCGCGCAGTCGGGGTCCTTGCGGACCTTGACCTGGCGGTACTGCATCTCCAGGGCGTCGTAGATCATCAGTCGGCCGACCAGCGGCTCGCCGATCCCGGTGAGCAGCTTGATGGCCTCGGTGACCTGGATCGAGCCGATCGAAGCGCAGAGCACACCGAGCACGCCGCCCTCGGCGCAGGACGGCACCATGCCGGCCGGCGGGGCCTCGGGGTAGAGGCAGCGGTAGCAGGGGCCGTGCTCGGCCCAGAACACGCTGGCCTGGCCGTCGAAGCGGTAGATCGAGCCCCAGACATAGGGCTTGCCGAGCAGCACCGCGGCGTCGTTCACCAGGTAGCGGGTGGCGAAGTTGTCGGTGCCGTCGAGGATCAGGTCGTACTGCGCGAAGATCTCCTTGACGTTGTCCACGTCCAGGCGGGTCTCGTGCAGGATGACGTTGACGTAGGGGTTGATCTCCAGGACCGAGTCGCGGGCCGACTCGGCCTTGGACCGGTCGATGTCGGACTGGCCGTGGATGATCTGGCGCTGGAGGTTGGACTCGTCGACGGTGTCGAACTCGACGATGCCGAGGGTGCCGACACCCGCCGCGGCGAGGTACATCAGCGCGGGAGAGCCGAGGCCGCCGGCGCCCACGCAGAGCACCTTGGCGTTCTTCAACCGCTTCTGCCCGGCCATCCCGACGTCCGGGATGATCAGGTGGCGGGAGTACCTGCGGACCTCGTCCACGGTGAGCTCAGCGGCCGGCTCGACCAGGGGTGGCAGCGACACGGGGGACTCCGGTGATCGGGTTTCTGTACGGTTCTCCGGCCAACAGTGCCACGCCCGCCGCTATTCCAGCCCCTCCGGTCCGAGGTACGAGACGGCTGGTGAGACGGGCGGGCACCACCGGAACCACGGGTCGCACCGGGTCACACCCGGCAGGCGGTCTCCATCCAGATGTCCGCGAGGGACTCCTCCAGCGGGACCCGGGGCCGCCAGCCAAGACGCTCCCGCGCGGTGCGGATGTCCGCCTGCCGCCACAGCACCTCGCCGGGACGCTCGGTCCCGCCGTCCGCGCCGGGGATCGGGCTGCGGGTCTCCTCCATCAGCCGTCCGTCGAAGCCCGAGGCACGGACCAGCAGGTGCGCCGCGTCGCGCATCCTGACCCCGTTGCCGCCGCCGATGTTGATCACCCCGGTGGCCGCGGACACCGCCGCCGCCTGCACCGCCCTGGCCACGTCGCGGACGTCCACGAAGTCGCGGAAGGCCGACAGGTCGGCCGAGCGGACCTGCGGTTCGCCCCGCTCCAGCGCCCGGCGCAGGCTCTCCGAGAGCCGGCCGAACAGCGATCCCGCGGGCACCCCGGGGCCGACCGCGTCGAAGATCCGCAGCACCACCGCGTCCAGGCCCGACGACAGCGCCAGTTCGGTCCCGGCCAGCTTGGTGACGCCGTAGGGGCCGAGCGGACGGGGCTCCGAGGCCTCCGCCGTGGAGGTCCCGATCGGCACCGGGCCGTACTCGGCGGCCGAGCCGACATGGACCAGCCTGGCCGGGTCGTGGCTGCGCCGGATCGCCTCGCAGACCGTGGCGACCGCCTGGGTGTTGGCCCGCACCAGGTCGCGCGGGCTGCCGTAGGTGGCCCCGGCGCAGTTCACCACCACCCGCGGCATCACCGCGTCCAGGAACCTGGCCAGCGCCCCCGGGCTGCCGGCGGCGAGGTCGAAGCGGATGTCGGCGGTGTCCCGCCGGCCGAGCACGGTCACCTGCAGCTCGGAGTCGGCGAAAAGGCGGTCGGCAACACGGCGGCCGATGAATCCATCGGCGCCCAGCAGCAGCACCCTCATGGTGCGGTCCTTCCTTGAGCGGGCCAGTGAACGACCCGCGATGTACAGAGGGAGTGGAAAAGGGTGTGGGGACAAAAAGGGGTGGGGGTAAGGGGGGTTCAGTCGGGGGGCGTCGCCCGGTGGGATCCGGGACGGCGCAGCACCGCCCAGGCGTAGGGCAGCAGCAGCGCCGCGGTGGTCCCGAAGCCCCAGAGCAGCGCGCTGCCGAGGGCGGGGTCGCCTGCCTGCTGCCAGGGCGCCCCGGCGCCGACCGCGGCCGCCGCCACACCCACCGCGGCCGGGGTGCAGAGCAGCGCGGCCAGCGCGTCCTGCCGGCGTCCGCAGCGCCAGAGCAGCAGCACCAGCAGCAGCACCGCCCCGGCGCACTCCTGCGCGGCCCAGGCGGTGCCGTCCGCCCCGGCCACCGCCGCGGCGAGGCCGCCGTCGGCGCCGCGTCCGCGCTGCAGGGCCAGTGCGGCGAAGGTCAGCGCCGACAGGGCGGTGAGGTGCAGGGCGAGGGCGACCGGAAGCACCGGCCGCATCCGTTCTCGGAACTCGGCCTGCGAACGGGCCGCGCCCAGGTGGCCCCAGCCGATGTGCCGGAACCAGCGGGCGCACCACTCGGCCGACCCGACCGAGCAGGCCAGCGCGGCGGCGACCGGGAGGCTCGCGCCGCCGGTCACGCTCAGCCCGAGCAGCACGGCCGTGCCCAGCGCGAAGCCGAACCTGGCCGGGAACGGGTGGCCCCGGCCCGAACTGCCGGCCGCGACCAGGGCCAGCAGCCCGACCACGGTCAGCTCGACGCCGAACCCGCGCTGCGCGCCGCCGGTCGCCCGGGCCAGCCAGAGGGCGGCGCAGGGCAGCAGAAAGAACAGCCCGATCCCCAGCGCCGGGACGGCACGGCGGCGCCAGGGGCTCTCCGGCGGCGGCGTGCGCGGCCCGGAGCCGCGGCGCGGCACCCGGGCGTAGAGCTCCTCGGCCAGCGAGAAGACATCGGCGTGCCGGTAGCGCCCGGCGGTGCCGGGGCCGATGCCCGCCGCCTCCAGCTCGGCGGCGATCTCCAGCGGGTGCACCGCTGCCTCGCAGAGCGGGAGGTGACGGACCAGCAGATCGTGCACCGGGTCCGCGGTCGGCGGCGGCGGTTGCGACGGCTGGGGTACGGGGGGAGCGGGCGGGGCCGCGCCGCGGCTCCCGCTCATCCGGCACCCGCCTCCTCGGCGACCGCCCCGACCGGAACCGCCGTCCGCACCGGCTCCGCTCTGAGCGGCTCAACCCTGAGCGGCTCAACCCTGAGCGGCTCGGTCCTGAGCTGCTCGGTCCTGAGCTGCTCCGGGCCGGCCGTGTCGGTCCGCCGCAGCTCGGCGCCGAGCTGTCCGCGCTGCGGCGAGGTCCGGTGCAGGTCGGCGAGCCGGACCGGCCCGCGCCGGGGCGCCACCGCGGCCTCCGCCGCCACCCAGGCCTCGGCGGTTCGGCCGAAGGGCCGCCGCGCCGAGGACCCGCCCCGGGCCGGCTCCGGCTGCGGCCAGCGGGAGACCAGCTCCAGGTAGAGCCCGCGGAAGGCCCCGGCCGAGGGCTCGACCGCGTACAGTTCCCGGGCCCGCAGCCGGCCGGCGTTGCCGAGCCTGGCCCGCCGCTCCTCGTCCCCGAGCAGCGCGGCGCAGGCCGTGGCCAGCGCCCGCGGGTCGCTCGCCGGGACCAGCAGCCCGGTCGGGCCGACCACCTCCCTGGCCGCGCCGACGTCGGTGGCGACCACCGGGCGTCCGCTCAGCATCGCCTCGGCGATCAGCCGGGGCGCGGCCCCCCGGGTGCCCGAGAAGACGATCACGCTGCCGCGCTCGTGCACCGCCCCTGGCCGCTCGGCGCGGCCGGACGGGTCCGTCGCTTCGAAGACCACTGCCTCCGGCTCCTCGGGGAACAGCTTTCCGACCAGCTCACGGCAGTGCCGCAGATAGGGCTCGGCCCCGGTCGGAGCCGAACCGTGCACCCGGAGCAGGGCCGCGGGGTGGCTCTCCCGCAGCTCGGCGAGGGCCCGCAGCATGGTCTCCAGACCGCCGTACGGATCGATCGGCCCGTTCCAGACCAGCGTCGGCACCTCGGGCTCGGCCCCGGCGGCGGGACGTTCGGCCTCCGCGGTGCCCTCGTAGACGACCCGGACGGTCGCCGGATCCGCGCCGCAGTGGATCTGCCAGCGCTGGTCGTAGGAACTGCCGGGCGTGATCAGCCCGGCCTGCTGGTACGCCTCGCGGGCGAGCAGCCGGAAGAAGGTGAGCAGCAGCGCCCGGACCGGTCGCCGGTACGGCGCGTCGCGGTAGCCGCGAGCGCGTTCGCGCAGGTGGAGGCTGTGCTCGGTGATGATCAGGGGTATTCCGTAGAAGTGCTTGGCCAGCAGGCCGGGCAGCGCCGCCGGGCCCCCGCCGACGGCGTGGCAGAGGTCGACCGCGGCGAGGCCGGCCGGAGCGGCGGCCCGCCCCGGCAGCCGGCCGGGCGACCACCAGTGGTCACGGCCGGGGTCCTGCTCCGTGCCGTACCAGGGGGCGGAGAGGGCGCGCAGATTCCACGCCAGCAGGTCGGCCGCCACCAGCACATCCCTGACCTGCGGTTCCACCGCCGCGCCGGATCCGGCGGCACCGATCGCCCCCGGCGCCTGCCAACTGCTTTCCAGGATCCGTAACGCCGCGCCGGACCGCAGCAGCGCGGGCAGGCCGCCGCCGCGCCCGGCGTCGGCCAGCGCGTACAGGGCCGGGCCGAACTCGGTCCCCGCTCCGGGCACCACCAGCGAGCGGATCAGGGCCCGGTAGGCCCGCAGCGCCCGGCGGCGGGCCCGGCCGTGCAGCACGGCGGCGACCGGGGTGCTCGGCAGCAGCGCGGAGATCCGGTCCGGAAGCGGTTCGGGCCTGGCCTCGCGCCGGGAGGCCCCCAGGGCGTACATCTCGAACTCGTGCTCGGGAAGTCCTCGGGTGAGCCGGTCGCACCAGCCGCCTTCGGCACTCTCGGCAGTGGGGAAGCCACTCTCGGTGAGCAATGCGATGCGCATGGAGACCTCCAGGAGCCGTAGAACGATGGTTGGGTGGGGGCGGAGCCGACGATGTGCTGTGTGCGGTCGCTTCCGACCGGCACTCCCCCGACGTCTGTTCGGCCCGACGGGACGAAACTACGTGCAGGGACTGACACCCACTCGACCATCCGGCCGCATGCCACCCGAAGGAGTGAACCCCCGGAACCCCCGGCTTGCTGCGGCGTTGTGCTTGCCCACGGCCCTCGCCGCCGCCCTCGCCGTCGTCCTGCCCGCGGCGCGGCCCCCGGTGACCCCGGCGCCCCTCGCTCGTTGGCTGCTGCAGGAGGTGCCCATGGCCCGCACACCCGCCCGGTCGCCCTGGGCCGCGCTGGCCCTGCTCTGCCTCGGCCCCCTGGTCGGCGGCTGCACCGCGGCGACACCGTGGCCGCCGGTGCCGCCGCCCGGCGCGGGGGCCCGCACCACCCCGGCCCCGGCCCCAACCCCGGCCGCCGGCCCGTCCTTCGTCCTGCCGACCGAGGCGCCCCCGGTGCTCACCCTGGCGGTCGCCGGCTCCACCGCCGACCCCGCCGCCGGGCCCGCGACCGGGCCCCCGGTCCCCGCGCCGCACACCACCACGCGCCGTCCCGCCCCCGGTAGCGCCGGGGTCCGCGGCGGGCGGCACCCCCGGGCGCTCCCCGCACCGGCCCCGAAGCCGCCGCACCGCCGGGCAACCCCCTGTGACCTGGGCGAACAGCTCGGGCGGTGGCCCCTCGGCAGCGCCCAGGACACCGCCTGCCACGCCGTCTACGGCTGAGCGGCCACCCGCGCCACCCCCGCCAGCAGCTCCCGGAACTGGCCCGCGACCAGTTCGGGGTACTCCATCATCGCCACGTGCCCGGCCTCCGGCAGGACCAGCAGCCGGGAGTCCCGGAAGGCGAGCCCGGCCCGCCTGGCCATCCGGTACGAGACCAGCTTGTCCCGCAGCCCGTACACCAGCAGCACCGGCGCGGTGACCTGCTCCGCCTGCCGCCACAGCGTCTGCGGCCCGCGCTCGGTGTAGGCCCTGACGATTCCGCGCGCGGTCCTGGCCAGCACGTCCATGGTGTACGGCAGTGCCATCCGGCGCTGGTACTCGTCCACCAGCTGCCTCCGCCGCTCGGCGTCGATCTGGCCCGGATCGCCGTAGCAGAGGTCGAGCAGGCCCTCGGTCTGCTGCTCCACCGGCTGGTTCCGGGTCAGCCGGGTGAAGGCGGCCGGGATGCCGGGCACCGCCAGCAGTCCGGTCGGCAGCGCCGTGCGCTGCGGCGGCAGTTCCGGCAGGGCCGGCGAGATCAGGGTGAGCGTCCGGACCAGGTCCGGGCGCAGCGCGGCCAGCCTGGTCGCCACCGCGCCGCCCAGCGAGTTGCCGAACAGGTGCACCGGGCCGCGTCCGGCCAGCTCCAGGTAGTCGACGACGGCCCGCATGTGCGCGGTGACCGAGAGGTCGGCGTCGTCCGGCGGCGGGGACTGGCCGAAGCCGGGCAGGTCGACCGCGTGCCCGTCGACGTCCCCGGCCAGGCGTTCCATCAGCAGCGCCCAGTTCTGGGTGGAGCCGCCGAGGCCGTGCACGAAGACGGCGGGCGGCAGCCCGGCCCGCTCCGGCGGCATCGCGGCGATGTGCAGGTCGCATCCCGGTACCGCCAGGTCCCGCAGGCCCGGTGCGTCCGCTCCGGCCGGGATCTCGTCCGGGATCACTGTCTCGGGCATCTCACTCAGTCCGCTGCTCATACCCACGATGCTACGAGCGGAGGCTGCCGGAGCGGACACCGCCGAGCCACCGCGCGTCGCCGTCGAATTGCGCGATATACACCAAGAAGACAGTTAATGCTCCGACCTGTGTTGTCAGATTTCCACAACACATCGGCTGGACTTTCTTTCGGCGACCTGCGGCGCAGAGGATTACCGACAAGTAGGATGGCGGCCTAGGCATCACCCGCCCAACCGTGAGTGAGGAGCACCGTGACGGCTGTTCAGGACACGGACGAGCGCCCGCGCACAGGCAAGACCGCAACCGGTCGCCTGCCGCGGAGCGCCCGACGCAACCAGCTGCTCGGTGCCGCCGAGGAGGTGTTCGTCGCCCAGGGCTACCACGCCGCTGCCATGGACGACATCGCCGAGCGCGCCGGTGTCAGCAAGCCCGTGCTGTACCAGCACTTCCCCGGCAAGCTGGAGCTCTACCTGGCGCTGCTGGACAAGCACTGCGACGCCCTGGTCGAGGCCATCCGCACCGCGCTGGAGGCCACCACCGACAACAAGCTCCGGGTGCTGGCCACGACCGAGGCGTACTTCGCCTATGTCGCGGCCGAGTCCGGCGCGTTCCGGCTGGTCTTCGAGTCGGACCTGACCAATGAGAGCGCGGTGCGCGAGCGCGTCGAGGCGGTGACCCGGGCGACCGCGACCCTGGTCAGCAAGGTGATCGCGGAGGACACCGACCTCCCCGAGGAGGAGGCCATGCTGCTCGCCGTCGGCGTCTGCGGCCTGTGCCAGATCACCGCCCGCTTCTGGCTCGCCCAGGGCAGCAGCATTCCCAAGGACGAGGCGGTCCGGCTGGTCTCCAGCCTGTCCTGGCGCGGCCTCAAGGGCTTCCCCATGCACGGTGGCGACACGGCCGCCCACTGAAGCCGGACCGCGGCGGCTGCCGCTCGGTCTAAGGTTGGCCCCGTACGGCGCGATCATCCGCGCGTGGAAGAACAAGCAACGCCTTGAGGGGCCGGAGGGACGTAGCCGTGGAGGTCAAGATCGGCGTGCAGAACGCGGCTCGGGAGATCGTTCTCGAGAGCTCGCAGTCTGCCGATGAGGTCGAGAGCGCGGTCGCTGCCGCGCTCGACGGCAGCGCCAAGCTGCTGAAGCTCACGGACGAGCACGGCCGCAAGGTCCTGGTTCCGGCCGAGCGCCTCGCCTACGTGGAGATCGGCGAGCAGACGGCGCGCAAGGTCGGCTTCGGCGCGATCTGACGTCGTAGCAGCGCCCTTCGAAGGTGCCCCGTTCCCGCTCCGGCGGGGGCGGGGCACGTTTCGTTCCCCGGCTTCTCCCCTCGCCGCTCCCCTAGCCGACGCCCGCGCGAGTCGCACCGCAGGTCCGTCCCGCGGGTGGAATCCGGCCAGGAATCAACGCAGAACGGTACGTTCCGCATGCCCGGGGCCAACCCTGGGTACCTCCTGGAAAGGATCCGCTCAACCGGGAGGAGGCAACCTGATGCTGCTGGAACTGCTCGCGTTCGCACTGGTCGGACTGGCCGTCGGGGGCGCCGCCGCGCTGCTGCTGCCGCGGCTGTTCACCGCCCACCGCGGGATCACGGTGCTGACCGCGCTGTGCGCGGCGCTGCTGACCGGGAGTCTCGGCCACGCCGTCCTCGGCGCCGGGCACCTGTACGCGACCGTTCCGATCTCGGCCCTCGGCGCCTGCCTGCTGGTGTCGCTGCTGGCCCGCCCGGACCGCCGATCACAGGCGGTGCAGCACCCGCACCACGCCTGATCTCAGGAGGCCAGGCCCAGCACCGCCATCCGGCGGGTGTGCGCCTCGGTGATCCGGTTGAACATCTTGCCGACCTCCACCAGGTCGAACCCGCGCACCTCCACCCCGCCGACCAGCAGGTTGGACAGCGCGTCCCGCTCGGCGACGACCCGCTGGGCCTGGCTCAGCGCCTCGCCCATCAGCCGCCGGCCCCACAGCGCCAGCCGCCCGCCGATCCGCGGGTCCGCCTCGATCGCCTGCCGCACCTTCTCCACCGCGAATCCGGCGTGCCCGGTGTCGGCCATCACCCGCAGCACCAGGTCGCGGGTGTCGCTGTCCAGCCGGACCGCCACCTCGCGGTAGAAGTCGGACGCGATGGAGTCCCCGACATACGCCTTGACCAGGCTCTCCGGCCAGTCGGCCGGGGCGGTCAGCCGGTGGAACGCGTCCAGCGGCTCGGCGAAGGGCTGCATCGCCTCGGTCGGGTCCGCGCCGATCTCGGTCAGCCGGTCGCGCAGCTGCCGGAAGTGGTGGAACTCGGCGGCGGCCATGCCGGCCAGCGCCGCCTTGTCCTCCAGGCTCGGGGCCAGCTTGGCGTCCTCGGCCAGCCGCTCGAACGCGCTGAGCTCCCCGTACGCCAGCGCCCCCAGCAGGTCGAGGACGGCGGCGCGGTACTGCGGGTCGGCCGAGCAGCTGTCCCAGTCACCGATGGTGTCGCCCGGGCCGTCCTGAGGAGTCTCCATACGCGGCACTTTATCCGTCACAGTTGGCACACTGTGGTCCGCGTCAGATGTTCGATCATTCGCTTGAGGGTATGGTGGTAGTGAGGACCGGCGTATGCGCTGCCATGGCAGCCCGCCCCGGCCCTCACGAATGCGGATGCCCGGTCGGTGGAACGATCGGCTCCGACCGACCCAGCCCTTCCGATCCGGGGACGGACACACGAAGGGCCCGCAGTGGCCGAGCGAGGGCCGCCGCAGACCGCACCTTCGCGGTCCCGCGCCGGACCTCCCATCAATGGCTGTCCGCAGTGCCGCCCGCCCGCGCGTGACGAACGAGTCCGCGCGACGACGATCCGGCACGCGGGACGGCCGCGAGGTAGCCGGTTGCGGTCAATGCGCACGTACGCGACGTACGGACGCCCGGCCGCCCCCCGCCAGGCCGCACACACCGGAAGAGGCATCGCCCTGACTACGTTCCGAGAGCTCGGGATCCTTCCCGAGACCGCAGAGGCCCTCGAGGCCGTCGGCATCATCAATGCATTCCCGATCCAGGAGATGACCCTCCCGGTCGCCATGAGCGGCCATGACGTCATCGGCCAGGCCAAAACCGGCACTGGAAAGACCCTCGGCTTCGGGCTCCCCATCATCGACCGCGTGCGGGTCTCCGCCGACGTGGACGCCGGCCGCTGCACCCCCGCGGACCTGCCGTCGACGCCGCAGGCCCTGGTCGTCGTCCCGACCCGCGAGCTGTGCACCCAGGTCACCAACGACCTGCAGACGGCCGGCAAGGTCCGCAACGTCCGGGTCCTCGCCATCTACGGCGGCCGGGCCTACGAGCCGCAGGTCGAGGCGCTGCAGAAGGGCGTCGACGTGGTCGTCGGCACCCCCGGCCGACTGCTCGACCTGGCCCGGCAGCACAAGCTTGACCTCTCCGCCGTCCGCATCCTGGTGCTGGACGAGGCAGACGAGATGCTCGACCTGGGCTTCCTGCCCGACGTCGAGAAGATCATGACCATGCTGCCGACCAAGCGGCAGGCCATGCTGTTCTCGGCCACCATGCCCGGCCAGGTGATCAGCCTGGCCCGGCGCTACATGACCCAGCCGACGCACATCCGGGCCGCCGCCCCGGACGACACCGGCGCCACCGTCGCCTCGGTCAAGCAGCACGCCTTCCGGGCCCACTCCATGGACAAGGTGGAGCTGGTCTCGCGGATCCTGCAGGCCGAGGGCCACGGCCTGGCCATGATCTTCTGCCGCACCAAGCGCACCGCCGCCGACGTCTCCGAGCAGCTCACCACCCGTGGCTTCGCGGCCGGCGCGGTGCACGGCGACCTCGGCCAGGGGGCGCGCGAGCAGGCGCTGCGCGCCTTCCGCAACGGCAAGGTGGACGTGCTGGTCTGCACCGACGTGGCCGCCCGCGGCATCGACGTCGACGGTGTGACGCACGTCATCAACTACCAGTGCCCCGAGGACGAGAAGACCTACCTCCACCGCATCGGCCGGACCGGCCGCGCGGGGGCGTCCGGCACCGCCGTGACCCTGGTCGACTGGGACGACATCCCCCGCTGGGCGCTGATCAACAAGGCGCTCGAGCTGGGTCTGGCCGAGCCCGAGGAGACCTACTCGACCTCGCCGCACCTGTTCGAACTGCTGCACATCGCCCCCGGCACCAAGGGCGTGCTGCCGCGCGCCGACCGCACCCGTGCGGGCCTCGGCGCCGAGGTGATCGAGGACCTGGGCGAGCCCGGCGGACGCGCCCCCCGCGGCGCGGGCGGCCGGGACGCGCGTCCCGCAGGCCGCGCCGGACGGACCGAGGCCGGTCGCGGGGACGGTCGCCGTCCGGCGGCTGCCGCCGAGGCCCCGGCCGAGGAGCAGCGTCCGCGCCGTGAGCGCCAGCGCCGCCGCACCCGCTCCGGCGAGGGCGAGCTGCCGGCCGTGGCCACCGCGGCCGGGACGGTGGAGATCACCGCCGAGGCGCAGGCCGACACCGGTGCCGAGGAGTCGGCCCCGCGCACCCGTCGCCGCCGCCGTGGCGGTGCCGAGCGCGGCACCGCCGAGGCCCCGGTGATCGTGACCGAGGTCACTGAGGCCGCTGAGGCCGTCGACGAGGTTCCGGCCTCCGTCCCGGTCGCGGTGACCGAGACCGTCGAGCCGGCCCCGGCCCCCGCCCCGCGCACCCGCCGCCGTCGTGGCGGCGTCAGCGCCGAGGTTCCGGCCGAGACCCCGCTCGACGTCCCGGTCCAGGCCGCCGTGGCCGCCGAGGCCCCGGTGGAGACCCCGGCCGAGGCGCCCGCCCCGCGCAGCCGCCGCCGGAGCAGCCGTCCGGCCGCGACCGTGGTGGAGGCCGCCGCCACGGCGGTCGCCGTGAACAGCCAGGTCGCGGAGGCCCCGCAGGCCACCGCGCCCGCTCCGCGGACCCGGCGCCGGGCCGGCCGGCCGGAGGGTTCCGCCGTCGGCGTGCCCACCCCGGCCGAGGTCCCGGCTCCGCGCCAGCGCCGCACGGCGGTCGCGGCGACCGCCGCGCCGACCGAGGCGGGCGACGCCGTACCGCGCCGCCGCCGTCGCAGCGAGCGCCTCGCCGACGCCGCGGCGGCCACCGCCGCGGCCGAGGCCCGGGGCCTGCGTTAACCGCAG
>NZ_JBHEZX010000001.1:850801-852536 GCF_042511045.1 Streptacidiphilus alkalitolerans | reverse complement strand
GGCGAGGCTGAGAACTTAAGCGCCAGTAAACGGCGGTGGTAACTATAACCATCCTAAGGTAGCGAAATTCCTTGTCGGGTAAGTTCCGACCTGCACGAATGGCGTAACGACTTCTCGACTGTCTCAACCATAGGCCCGGTGAAATTGCATTACGAGTAAAGATGCTCGTTTCGCGCAGCAGGACGGAAAGACCCCGGGACCTTTACTATAGCTTGATATTGGTGTTCGGTTCGGCTTGTGTAGGATAGGTGGGAGACTGTGAAACCCTGACGCCAGTTGGGGTGGAGTCGTCGTTGAAATACCACTCTGGTCGTGCTGGATGTCTAACCTGGGTCCGTGATCCGGATCAGGGACAGTGTCTGGTGGGTAGTTTAACTGGGGCGGTTGCCTCCTAAAATGTAACGGAGGCGCCCAAAGGTTCCCTCAGCCTGGTTGGCAATCAGGTGTTGAGTGTAAGTGCACAAGGGAGCTTGACTGTGAGACCGACGGGTCGAGCAGGTGCGAAAGCAGGGACTAGTGATCCGGCGGTGGCTTGTGGAAGCGCCGTCGCTCAACGGATAAAAGGTACCCCGGGGATAACAGGCTGATCTTCCCCAAGAGTCCATATCGACGGGATGGTTTGGCACCTCGATGTCGGCTCGTCGCATCCTGGGGCTGGAGTAGGTCCCAAGGGTTGGGCTGTTCGCCCATTAAAGCGGTACGCGAGCTGGGTTTAGAACGTCGTGAGACAGTTCGGTCCCTATCCGCTGCGCGCGCAGGAGTCTTGAGAAGGGCTGTCCCTAGTACGAGAGGACCGGGACGGACGAACCTCTGGTGTGCCAGTTGTCCTGCCAAGGGCATGGCTGGTTGGCTACGTTCGGGAGGGATAACCGCTGAAAGCATCTAAGCGGGAAGCCTGCTTCGAGATGAGGACTCCCACCACCATCGAGTGGGTAAGGCTCCCAGTAGACGACTGGGTTGATAGGCCGGATGTGGAAGCCCTGTAAGGGGTGGAGCTGACCGGTACTAATAGGCCGAGGGCTTGACCATAGTTGCTACGCGTCCACTGTGCAGTTCCCGGGTTGCGAACAGCCCCCGGTGAGCGTGTCGAATCTATTCGGCACAGTCACAATTGAAGAGAGTGTTCGCTGAACACCCGATAGGGTTTCGGTGGTCATAGCGTGAGGGAAACGCCCGGTAACATCCCGAACCCGGAAGCTAAGCCTCACAGCGCCGATGGTACTGCAGGGGGGACCCTGTGGGAGAGTAGGACGCCGCCGAACAATCATTCAGAGCCGCGGCCCCAGCGATTCGCTGGGGCCGCGGCTTTTTGTGTTTTCGCAGGTCCGTATCGAGGCGGCTCGCAGCACGTGAGCGAGCACCTGCCGAGTGCGGGACAATGAGTGTTGGTGACGTGCCTACAGCGCCGTCACCAGGATGTTGCTTGTAGACCAGAAGGAGTCATGTCAATGTCTAACCCCCCTCAGGGACGCCCGGAGCGCCGCTCGGGCGACGGATCGCAGGGTGCAGGGGGCGCGGGCCGGCGTGACTCCCGTGGCGGTGGCTACAGCCGCGACGACCGTGCCCCGCGCCGCGACGACCGCCCCTCCGGTGGCGGCTTCAACCGTGATGACCGCGGCCCGCGCCGGGACGACCGTCCGTCGACCGGTGGTGGCAGCTTCAACCGCGACGACCGTCCCCGTGGTGGCGGGTTCAACCGTGATGACCGTGGTCCGCGTCGCGATGACCGCCCCTC